>CAYPEU010000003.1:6174-96891 GCA_964409855.1 uncultured Desulfocapsa sp. | reverse complement strand
ATTATCTTCAAGGAACTATTGTCGTGATTCAGGAACAGTTTGTCCAGGATGATGGTAGCGTTCTCTATACATATAAGTGGTACAAGGCCACACGAGCTGCCACTGAAGCGGGTGATGCCGCTGCTGCTGCCGGAGATCCGCTCTGCTATGCTAGTGATCCGCAGACAAATCTGGATTGCTGGAGGCGTATTCCTTCAATGTATGGTGGGTACTTTGAAAACGACCAGTGGTACCAGTGGAACGATGGTGAGCAGAGGTTTGTTAAAGTGGTTGCCCAACCAGTTGACAGTAACGCAGCATGTTCAGCTTTGGCCTCTCAGGAAAGGTATAGGAATGATGATCTCTGTGAGGTTATCGAACCTTATGGGTTTAGCTACAAACTGATTGATTTTGTGGCTAAGGGAAACTACCTCAATTGGCTTGCTTCATCCAAACTTGATGTGGAAAAAAAGGTTCTGACCGGCGGAAAATATGAAAGTTTTTCTGATAACCTTGTCATGGAATCACGCGGTTGCCTGGGCAGGCGAATGATCAGACAGGTTCCTGCCGAAAATGATGCAGGTGATCCCAAGTTTTTGACCATGGCCGTGGCCCAGGGTGAAGAGTCCAGCAGCGGTAATGGGGCAAGTTTGAATGACTGCCTTACCGGGTGTACTCCCGCAGATGCTACCTGTGTGAATGACTGCTCAAACAGTTGCCCTTCAGGCTGCCAGGATCTGGTCTGCATCCAAACAGCTATAGATGATTTAGCAACATGCCAAGCCGATGATCCCAGGTGTTCATCTTCCAGCTCTATACAACGGCAGCGTTGTCAAGATGATTGTGCAGTAGCATATGACATCCAGGAAGCCGCTTGTGCGCCTGATGCAGCTTGTGTAACCGCTTGCGAATCGGATTGTAGTACTGCTTGTGTTGCACAGTGTGAAAATGAGTGTACAGATTCATGGGCAAATGTGGGGATTGCTGCAGAAATCTCGCGAATACAGTTTTTTCCACCCATGGATGATGGATTCCAGTTTGGTAACTCTGCCTGCGAGGCGGCTATCTCCGAAACCCAATTAGGGCAGGTCCAAAATCTGGCTGAAGATTGTCTGGAGATCGGTAAACAGAATGAGTCGTTTGCCAACTCGAATGCTGCCTTCAACCATGGTTTTCAAACTTGTTGGGGGTACCCAACTGTTGGTACTGGTGATATTACCAGAATGATCAATGCCTGTGAAAACATCTATCGTGAAGGTGTAGATCCTACGGATATCGAAATTACCGACAGCGGTTATGTCTGTATGGGGGACAACGATGATGCTTCCGGTTATATTGGTCGGTGTTTTACTGGCTTGACACCAGATGGTACTGGCAACTGCTCATATACAACCTGCACAGATTCTTCAGATCCAAGTCTCGGGCTGAATGACCGTTGTGTCAATAATATAGTGTACGCATGTCCAATTGGATATATTTGGGAGGATAGTTTAAACGTCTGTATAGATGATGCTCCTGATCCGAGCATACAAAGCCCGCAGGTCATTCAGTTTACTGGAAACTGTGATGCAATTTGGGTCGCAGATTATAATGATGATATCGATGATAATAATCTACCCTACCCAAGAACCGACCCAGGGTGCGTTGAGTGGGCCATCCGTGATTATTGTGGTGAGTTGTATAATCCGGCTATTCCTGATGCTGATAGACCGGTCGAGTCCGTAGCTGACGAACATTTTCCCAATCTCCCTGCTGTGCTCGTTGATGTGGCAACAAATGCCCAGCTAGGTGATCCCTTTAAGACAGTACCGGCTTTGATTTATGCAGACCAGTCTCCGACAGGTTTGCTGCAGGATACGACTGGTGATCTTCGTATCGGTGCTATGACATTTAATTCCAGGGGTACTGCCTGGGAAGTGGATAATTCCATTGATCCAGACGTTACCGAGAGAGAAGATTTTTATGGGTGTGGCTCGGGAATTGGTTGTACCAACAGGGATGGTTCAATTGTCATCGACTATATCACGGATGGAGGCGACACTGACAGTCTTGTTAAAAGTATCAACGCAATCAAGGCTACTACCTGGACTCCCATGGCCGAGGCTCTCTACAATGCTATTGGCTACTACACTAGGGATAAGAGACTGGGTGTTAGTGATTTTTTCAAAAAAACTGACTCAGCTGATCTCTGGCAGGCAGGAACCCACTATGAACTTGGTAGTTTGGTGAGAGATGCGGTAGGAGACGTTTACTGGGCAATCACTGATTCTGAGAACGCATCCACCGGAAGTGCTGATGATCTATCCAACGGATCTGATACAGTGGTTGAATGGGAGTTATTAAAAAAAGCCACTGATCCCGATGTAGTTCTTGATCCGGTCATAGCCCATTGCCAATCCAACAATATTCTGGTCCTTACTGATGGAGCGTCAACTGGAGACTGGAACGATGTCGTTCGCACCTTTGCCGCTACCATTGCCAATAGTGATACTGATATTACTGATGAGTGTGGCAGGTTCTATGGCAGCACCTATGTTGATGATATGGCATATTACGGTCAGAGTGGAACAGATATCTATCGTGATGAGCAGTTTGTTTCCCTCTATGGTGATGAAGCGACCAAAGAAAACATACAGACCTATGTAGTGACCACTGGTGCCCTGAGAACTGATGGCACGGAAGACGAATGTCGGGCAGATGTCCTGTTGACAGAAACTGCAGAACAGGGAGGGACAGATCGTTTTTATCCTGGTGAGGACTTTGCCCGACTGAAGGAGCAGTTGACCATAATTTTTCAATCGCTCAGGACCAGAGCTTCCGCAGGTTCGGCAGCGTCTGTTATCTCATCCTCCCGAGGCGGTGAAGGAGCCATTTATCAGGCCATTTTCTGGCCTGAGCAGGAAAAGATTCTTGCAGATGGCACTCCTTACAATGTGGCCTGGGTTGGTGATGTACATGCTCTGTTTATTGATGAGAACGGCTTCATGTACGAGGACACTAATGATGACAGGACTATGACACCTTGGGATGACAGTGATAATGACAACATCTGTGATGCCGGAGAGGGAGACTGTCGGGTCATCGTCTACTATGACGCAAGTGTGGAAAGGACACGCGGCTGCTACAACAGCTCAATTTTCGAATCAGGGATTTGTGATCAACATAAGGAGATGGAAGATATCAAGTTCCTCTGGTCGGTTAATGACTGGCTTTCAGACATCTCTGATGCAAATATTGCATCGAATCGAAGCAATTACATCTCAAGTGACGATGAACGATATATCTTTACTTGGGATGACTTGAGCAATGACGGTGTAGTTGATAACGATGAAGTGCTTGAATTTGTACCTGGTCAGGACTGGGCGGGAATGACGGTTTCAGGTGGGCGCGGTATTGTTCCTCATGATTTCAATGTCAACGATAATGGTGAGGTGGATAGTATCGTTTCCTGGATCAGGGGGGAAGAGCAGACTGGGTTTCGTAGCAGGACGTTTGCCCATAGTAGTATCGATGTTTTCACATGGCGCCTTGGAGATGTTATCCATTCAACGCCAATGGTGGTGGCCGCACCTGCAGAGGGATTTAATCTTCTGTATCATGACCTGAGTTATGCTGAATTTGTAGCCAAATATAAAGATCGACGGCAGATGATTTATTTTGGCGCTAATGACGGCATGCTTCACGCTGTGAATGGTGGGTTTTACGATGAAGTAAATAAAAAATTCTGGCTTGGTTTTGATCCCGATTGTGATAACTATGATGATAATGGTCCTGACCTGGGTGCGGAACTGTGGGCCTATGTACCTTATAACCTGCTCCCCCATCTCAGTAGTCTCACCAAATTGGACTATAGCGAGAAACATAAATATTTTGTTGACCAGAGACCACGAATTTTTGACGCCCAGATTTTTGACCCTGACTCCAAACATCCGAACGGTTGGGGGACTATCCTGGTAGGCGGAATGCGTTTTGGCGGGGCTCCAGTTCATGCAGGAGAACTCCCTATTCCTGAGGATGATGGTGTCAGCAAAAATCCTGATAATGACAATAGGGTGTTTAGTTCAGCCTATTTTATTCTTGATATTACTGATCCAGAAAGTCCCCCGGTACTGCTTGGTGAAATGATCCGGAACACAGAGGATGTGAACCTGGATGGTAATTTGCAAAATGATGAAGATGACAATAACTCTGGTGCCATGGACTATGAAGGGGTTGATCTGGGCTATTCCACGGCCATTCCAACCATGGTCATCATGAAGGATATGATTGACAATGATTTGTTCAGTCATCATACTTCTGACTGGTATCTTATTCTTGGCTCCGGACCCCATGGTGACTCCGGACCAAATGCTGAAAAAGCCCTTAAGGGGGTCAGTGACCAGCAAGGTAAAGTGGCGATTCTGCCATTGACTGATATTGATAACAATTTTAGTGCACGTTATCGTAATGCACGGATTCCTGATAATGATCCAAATGCCATTGACGGTGGCCGCTATCTGCTACCTGACAATGACAGTTTTGTTTCTGACCTGATCACCATTGATTTTGATATCAATCCAAGTACGGTGGACTATATGGCTGATGCGGTTTATTTTGGTACTGTAGATGGTGACTTTGGATTTAATGGTGATGGTTCGACATTTTGGAATGGTGGTGGGAAGTTGTATCGTCTGATTACGCGGGACAATGATTCCTCCTCATTTCTTCATGGTCGCGGTATTGTGCAGCGGCCCACGACACCGGATGAATGGTTTACCAAGCCGCTCATTGATGCCAATAGACCAATCACAGGTGCTCCGAATGTCGGTTATGATAATAGAAATAATTTCTGGGTGTACTTTGGCACAGGCCGTTTTTTTGACGCCTATGATAAAACAGATACTACTCAGCAGAAATTTTATGGAATTAAAGAGCCTATGGAATGGGTTTCTCCAGGGATCAGGGAATTTACCTGGGCAACGGTGCAGGATAATGACACGGGGACTGATCCTGGAGAAAAAGGATTGGTTGATGTGAGTGAAATCATTGTCCAGGAGAGTATAGCATCACCGGGCAGGAACCTCTATTGTCTGGATGAGAATAATCTTTCTGTGCTAGATGGTGATGGCAACCCGTTGTCGACTCTGTCCAGTGATAATGACTGCCTGCCTGATCCTGGTGGCTCTGGTGACCCTATAAAAGTGTTTGATGCTGCTTTAGAACCAAACCTGGTAGACTACATTGCCGGTGCAGATTTGTACCATGAGTCAAATGAATGTACTTCCGCAAATGATTACAGGAATTGTAAAGATGGGTGGTACAAGAATTTCTGGCCCTATAATAATCGTGAGAGAAACTTAGGCCAGTCAACTCTGCTTGGTGGTCTCTTGCTCTATACCACCTATCAACCATATAGCGACGTGTGTAGGGCGGAAGGACAGGCCTATCTCTATGGTCTCTACTATCAGACAGGTACAGCCTGGACCGAGAGTATCTTTGGTATTTCGGAGTCTGGTGGACGTTCGTTTGTTAAGGATAAATTTAGCTTGGGGCCAGGATTGGCTACAACACCAAATCTACATGTAGGAAGTGGTGGTGAGGGTGGGGATGGTCCTAAGGCCTTTGTCCAAACCAGTACCGGTGAGATCAAGGAGATTAAACAGGAAGTTTCACCTTTGGGCAATTTTAAAACCGGACGTTCAAAGTGGAAAGAGTATCAACGTTGTAACTAATGTTGCTTAATACGAAGATGAGGGGCTGGCCTTTTACAAGCCCCTCATCTGATTCTCATGGCAATGCTCAGTTTGATTGTCACATCTCTAGGCAATGATTGGGAAAGGTTTTTTTCCCCTCCACTTGACCTTAGTTGAATGATCAGGAAACCACCTCAAAACCAATTTTTGTGATCGCATCCTTGATCACATCCGCGTCTACATCTCCATCATAACGGGCCTCACCTTTGTCGAGGTTCACTTCCACGTTTGATATTCCCGGAATTTCTTCCAGGGCTTTTTTTGTTGATGCCACGCAGTGCTGGCAGCTCATTCCTTTAATTGATACAGTGGCCATTGTTTTTCTCCAGGGGCTGAATTACTGTTACTTTGTGGCTATGTTATGATTGGTCAAGGAGTAGGTTGGGGTTGAGCGTTAGACTTTCCCATGGCTTGCATTTCGTCAGGAGGAAACCCGGTAACTGATGGTCGCAACGCAACCACAACCTGGCACTTTGTGGTAATTTACTTTATGTAAACATCCTTGAAAAGGAATTCAAGAGTAAAGGTAAAGGGACATCTTGTTTAACCCGGTGACGTTCGGAAACAGGAGAAAGGTATATGAAAGAGCTCAAGCTGGATGTGAAAGGAATGCACTGTGCAGCGTGCTCCAGTCGTATTGAACGGGTTGTCGGGGCTATGGAAGGAGTGGAGAAAGCTTTGGTGAACCTGGCTGCAGAAACAATGGAGCTCGTCTGGGATGAGAAGAGTCATAGTTTCAAGGAGATTGCAGAGCGCGTTAAGGGCCTGGGCTTTGAGCTGGTAAGGGAAGAGGAAGAGAACAGGATTCGTCTTGATTTGAGCATCAATGGAATGAGCTGTGCGTCCTGTTCCACCAGAATAGAGAAGGTGCTTTCTGATCTGCCGGGTGTCCTTTCTGTTGCTATCAATCTGGCCACCGAATCCGGGACCGTTGTTTTTGAAAAGGGAAAGATCAGCCAGCGACAGATACGAGAGGTGATTAGCGGCCTTGGTTTTGAGGCCAAGCCTGTGAGTGCGCAGCAGGATCTCTTTGAGAAAAAGCGGGCTGAAACCGTTGCACGTCTGGCGGCCATGAAAAAGAATCTTGTCTTTTCCATGCTCCTTGCCATTCCCCTTTTGACCGTCTCCATGGGGGAGATGATGGGGCTCCCCCTGCCTGATATCTTAAACCCTCACATTCATCCTGTAAATTTCGCTCTTGTTCAGTTCTTTCTGGTTCTGGGGATCATGTTTCTAGGGCGTAATTTTTACCTCAACGGTATTCCAGCCCTGTTGCGCCGCGTTCCTAATATGGATTCCCTCATTGCCGTGGGAACCGGTGCCGCCTTCATCTATTCCACCTGGAATATGATTGAGATCTTTTTAGGCATTGATGTCCACATGAAGGTCATGGACCTCTACTTTGAGTCGGCCGGTGTGTTGATTGCTCTTGTCTCTTTAGGGAAATACATGGAAACCCGCTCCAAGTCGCATACCTCTGATGCCATTGCCAAGTTGATGCAGTTGACCCCGGAGACAGCCCTTCTCCTAGTGGGAGAAGAGCAGAAAGAAATTCCTGCGGAAGAGATTGAAGCAGAGGATATTCTCCTGGTTCGTCCTGGCGACAGGATCCCGGTGGATGGATTGATAATCAAAGGGCGGACTGTCGTGGACGAATCAATGCTCACCGGCGAGAGTCTCCCTGTTACTAAAGAGGTGGACGATACCGTTATTGGTGGAACACTGAATAAAAATGGGGTGCTCCATGTTCGGGCGCAGCAGGTGGGGCAGGATACCATGCTCTCCCGCATTGTTCGTATGGTGCAGGATGCGCAAGGGTCAAAGGCGCCCATTGCCGGGATGGCTGATCGGATCAGCCTCTATTTTGTGCCGGTGGTTATGGTTATTGCGGTACTCGCAGGGCTTGCCTGGTATTTTCTGGGTGGAGCGGAATTTTCCAGTTCCTTACGCTTTTTTATTGCTGTGATGGTCATCGCCTGTCCCTGTGCCATGGGCTTGGCAACGCCTACCTCCATCATGGTGGGCACCGGCCGCGGTGCTCAGCTAGGTGTCCTCATCAAGAGCGGTGAATCCCTGGAGATGGCAGAGAAAACAGGGGTGGTGGTTTTTGACAAGACCGGAACGCTTACCCACGGCCAGCCCAGATTGACTGATATTATCAAGGCAGCCCCGGAGAATGATGAAAACGAACTTCTCTTTCTGGCCGCATCCTGTGAGCAGAGTTCAGAGCATCCCCTTGCCGAGGCCCTGGTTGCCGGGGCAGTGGAAAGAAATCTGCAGCCGGTGCAGCCCGAATCATTTCAGGCTGTTTTGGGAAAAGGTATAAAGGGACGGGTTCAGGAGCACGATATCCTCTTGGGTAACAGGCAGCTACTGGAGGATGGTGGGGTCAGCATCTCAGAAAGGATTACAGCTGCTGATGAGCTCTCGGGTCAGGGCAAGACAGTACTATTTCTCGCAGTGGATGCGAAGTTTGCCGCCATCCTGGGAATTGCAGACACGCTGAAAGAGGAAGTCCCGGCAGCAGTTTCCCGCATGCAGGATATGGGGCTGCGTCTCATTATGCTTACCGGTGACCAGGAAAGAACGGCCCGAGCAATCGCCAGGCAGGCAGGAATTGATGAAGTAATCGCCGAAGTTCTGCCGGAAAAAAAGGCAGACGTCGTTGCAGAGCTGCAGGCCAGGGGGATGAAAGTCGCAATGGTGGGTGACGGCATTAACGATGCCCCGGCCCTGGCAGGGGCAGATGTTGGTATTGCCATGGGAACAGGCATTGATATCGCCATTGAATCAGGTGATGTTGTGATTATGCAGGGCAACCTCGATGGGGTGATCACGGCGCTTAGCCTCTCCAGGGCAGTGATGCGTAATATCCGGCAGAATCTCTTCTGGGCCTTTGCCTATAATGTCACAGGCATCCCGGTTGCAGCAGGATTCCTCACCCTCTTTGGCGGCCCGTCACTCAATCCCATGATCGCAGGCGGTGCCATGGCGCTCAGCTCGGTGTCAGTGGTTTCCAATGCATTGCGGTTGAGGTTTTTCCACCCCTGAGCGGTGCTTGAAAATTTCACCTTAATAGGGCACCCACCGGCAAGGGGAATAGAATCTTTTCACTTGACTTTTCTCCCTACAGATTTATATATATGGAAGCTTAACTGAATGAGTGTTCATTTCATTGCCACTGTAACGTTTTGCAGCGGTACATTTTGAAAATTAACTTAATGAGGGAATCCTATGGCTTCAAAATTGGTTGCACCACATGGTGGAAAAGGTCTGGTTTGTGCACTGCTTGTTGGTGCGGATCGTGATGCTGAGCTTGAGAAAGCAAAAGGTATGAAACAGGTTGAAATCTCTGATCGTGCCAAAGGCGATCTGATCATGATGGGTATCGGTGGTTTTTCTCCTCTCACTGGTTTCATGACCAAAGCTGACTGGAAGGGTGTTTGTGAGAATTTTACCATGGATGACGGAACCTTCTGGCCTGTACCCATTACCCTGGATGTTGACAAATCTGAAGGCATCAGCGTAGGTGACGAGATTGCCCTTGTAAAAGAAGGTGAAGTTTTTGCTACCATGCACGTAGAAGAAACCTTCGAGATGACCGAAGAAGACAAAAAATGGGAATGTGAGAAAGTCTTCATGGGTGAAGGTGAAGAGTCTGTAGACGGAAATTTCTGGAAAATCGCTCCTGATGATCATCCCGGCGTTATCATGGTAATGGCTCAGAAAAGTGTGAACATTGCCGGTCCTGTTAAAGTACTCTCCGAAGGCGAGTACCCTGCAGAGTACCCCGGAGTTTACCTGACCCCTGCTCAGACCCGTCGTATGTTCGACGAGCGCGGTTGGGCCAACGTTGCTGCCCTGCAGCTGCGTAACCCCATGCATCGCTCCCATGAGTTCCTTGCCAAGATCGCTGTAGAGGTATGTGACGGTGTTTTGATTCACTCTCTCATCGGTAACCTCAAGCCAGGTGACATTCCTGCCGACACCCGCGTGAAGGCAATTGAGATCCTGATCGACAACTACTTTGTAAAAGAGAACGTAATCAACGCTGGCTACCCACTTGATATGCGTTATGCCGGTCCTCGCGAGGGTCTGCTGCACGCCACCTTCCGTCAGAACTACGGGATCAACAACATGCTGATCGGTCGTGATCATGCTGGTGTTGGTGACTTCTACGGTCTGTTCGAGGCCCAGGACATCTTTGATCGCATCCCTCAGACTGGTGATACCGGTAAAGACCTGCAGTGTAGGCCCATGAAAATCGACTGGACCTTCTACTGCTCTGAGTGTGACGGAATGGCTTCCCTGCGAACCTGTCCCCATGATAAAGAGTCCCGCGTAATCCTCTCTGGTACCAAGCTGCGTAAGGCCCTCTCTGAAGGCGCCGATATCGTAGACCACTTTGGTCGTGACGAGGTTCTGGATCACCTGAAGGTGTACTATGCTGGTCTGACCGAGAAAGTTGAGGTCAAGATGCAGACTGCTGCTTCCGGCGAAAAGATGTAATCTGTCTGACGGACTTGTAAAAGTCTTAAAAAAGGGGAGATACCACTCAGGTGGTGTCTTCCCTTTTTTTTTGTGTTAAAAGTACATTAGCACCTTATCTTCGTCCGTTTTGCCTTTGTCACATACTGGCCTATAGTGCCAAAGACAAAACGAACAAATATGAAGCACTGCTGAACTTTTTATACTATACCTTGATGCTGTTTTGCTGGATCAATCTGCAAGACTGCCTCAGCACAGAGTTTGTAGGGCGGATAAGCGAGGTGCATCCACTGAAATTGATGACAGCTGCGCTTCGCTTATTCCCCCTGCAGATTTTTCATTCCTCATTCCTCATTACTCTTATCTCATGTCTCCATATCAGTTAGACGTAGGCCTTGGCGAACGCAGTTACCCTATCTTCATCGAGGACGGAATCATGGAACAGATCGGTGCTGATCTGGCCCAGAGAGATGTTGCCTCCCGTTATGCGGTCATCGCCGATGACCATGTGGCAAAACTCTACGGCTCCACCCTCATGGCCTCTCTGGAACAGGCCGGAGTACAGGCCGAGCTTGTTACTTTTCCAAGAGGAGAGGCCTCCAAGAATCTGCAGGTTTTTGCTGAACTCTCCAGCCGATTGGCCCAGATGGGACTCGACCGGAAGAGCGGACTTATTGCCCTTGGCGGCGGAGTCACCGGTGATCTTACCGGATTCCTGGCTTCATCCTACATGCGCGGTATCCCCTTTGTCCAGATCCCAACCACCCTCCTTGCCCAGGTGGATAGTTCTGTCGGCGGGAAGACCGGAGTGGATATCCCGGAGGGAAAGAACCTGGTAGGAGCCTTTTACCAGCCCAAGGCAGTTTATATTGATACTGCCGTACTCACCACTCTTCCCCTGGAGGAATTCCTTGGCGGCATAGCCGAGGTGATCAAGTATGGGGTGATTCGGGATTTTGAGTTTTATTGTTTCCTGGAGAGAAATCTTGACGCCATCCTGGAGCTCAAGCCTCCAGTAATTCAGGAGATGGTCCACACCTGCTGTCGAATCAAGGCCGAGGTGGTGGCCGAGGATGAGCGGGAATCGGATCTCAGGCGGATCCTTAACTTTGGTCATACCATCGGTCATGCCGTGGAGGCAGCTTCAGATTTTTCCATTATCCATGGTCATGCCGTGGCCATCGGCATGGTGGCAGCTCTGCGCCTGGCAGTTGCTTTAGGGCTCTGTAAGCGGAAAGAGGCGGGTCGGGTGGCTACCCTGATTCACGCCTTTGGCCTGCCCAGCGAGATCCCTGAAGAACTTGATCGCCAGCGAATAAAGGCCTATCTGCAGACTGATAAGAAAACCATTGGTGGATCTGTTTTCTATGTCCTGCCTACCACCATCGGCAAGGTCCTCATCACCAATGAGGTATCCGAGGAACAGGTTGACGCTGTTCTGCAACGGTAGCTGAATACTTAAAACTGAATACTGAAATCTTTCCCCATGCCTATCTACGAATTCTACTGCACCGACTGCAACGTCATCTTTAACTTTTTTTCCAGCCGGGTTAATACCACTACCCGGCCCGATTGTCCCCGTTGCGGAAAAAAAAAGATCAGCCGTCAGATGTCCGCCTTTGTTAGCATCGGCAAGGCAAAAGAAGAGAGTGACGATATCCCCGCAGGAATGGATGAGACCCGAATGGAGGAGGCGTTTGTATCACTCATGCAGGATGCAGAGGGAATGAATGAGGATGATCCGCGGCAGATGGCCACTCTGATGCGTAAATTCACAGACAAAACGGGCCTGCACCTGGGTGATACCATGGAGGAGGCGATCTCCCGCATGGAAAAGGGAGAAGATCCCGATGCCATTGAGCAGGAAATGGGAGACAGGCTGGAAGGCGATGATCTCTTTTCCTTTGCAGGAGTGAAGAAGAAGGTCAGTAGAAATCAGCCTCCTGTACATGATGAAGAACTTTATGAGTTGAAGCCTGAAGAGTAAAAGCAGAAGAGTTGTAAGCGGAGAAGTAAATAAAAGTCAGGCAGATCTTCACTTAAAATTTAACACGTAAAACTGTCTATTCCTCTCATTCTATTCCGTAACTTTTCATTTTTTCCCACAAATTTTTTCTACTGATGCCGAGCTGCTCAGCGGTCTTTGTCCTGTTGCCATTGCAGTGAGCAAGGGCCTTTTTGAGACAGGCCTGCTCGGCAATGGCCATGTTTTTAGCGAGGTTGAAGCCTGCGCAAGGCACAGTATCTTTAGAGCAGAGCTCAGTGGGGAGATCGTCGGGCGTGATTATTGGTCCGTTGCTGAGGACAGATGCCCTTTCCATGAGGTTGTGCAGTTCCCTGGCGTTTCCCGGAAAGGGGTAGGATTCCAGACAAGCCAGGGCTTCCGGAGACAAAGAAAACGACCTGTTGTGAGATGAGCTGAATTCCTTGAGAAAATGGATGCAGAGATCATAGATGTCTTCTTTATGCTCCCGAAGGGGTGGCATAACAATGGGAATCACCTTCAGTCTGTACAGGAGATCCTGACGAAAGCGTCCTTCATCCACCTCTTTTTGCAGGTCTTTAGAGGTGCAGGCGAGTAGGCGGACATCTACCCCAATGGTTTTCGTGCCTCCAAGCCGTTCAAATTCACCTTCCTGGAGAACGCGCAGTAATTTGGCCTGCAGCGGTACTGGAAGATCCCCGAGTTCATCCAGCAGCAGTGTTCCGTTGTCTGCCAGTTCAAACTTCCCTTTCCGCATCTGGTCGGCCCCTGTGAACGCCCCGCGTTCATGGCCGAACAGTTCAGATTCCATAAGACCATCAGGGATGGCTGCACAGTTAATGGAGACAAAGGGCTTGTCACTGCGCAGACTTGCCTTGTGAATAGCTCGTGCGGCAAGCTCTTTTCCAGTACCTGATTCTCCGGTTATCAGGATTGTGGCATTGGTCGGAGCTGCCTGGTCAATAATTGAATAGACCTGCTGCATTAATGGACTGTTTCCGATGAGACCACGATCTGCTACCTGACAATTTGCTTCAAGAGATGCACATTTTGCCTTTACACTCTGCGTTTCAAAAAGCCTGTTGCAGCGAATAATAAGATCATCAAGGTCAAAAGGCTTCAGGATATAATCAGAGGCGCCTTTTCGTAAGCAGGCCATGGCATCTTTTATGCTGCCATAGGCGGTCATGATGATGACATCGGTTTCCGGGGTGTGTTCTTTTATCTGCTCAAGAAGTTTCTCTCCATCCAGACCCGGCATTCGGATATCGGAGATAACAAGATGATAATCTTTTTTATCCAGCATCTTAGCGGCTTCAAGTCCATTTTCAGCCTCATCAACATGCCAGCCAAATTGCTTCAGTCTGTCATAGACGGATATACGCATTATTTCATCATCTTCAGCAAGAAGAATTCTGGGCATTTTGATTCTCTCCGTGGTTCTCTTTTAAGGGGCTAACTGACTATCATCCCGTTAAAATTGCACGCCTCGTATGTGAAGTTTTTTTCTTGGCCATCTCGGAATTCGACTTTTTACGAGTTTGTCATATCTTCTGCTGTCCGTATCTCAGTTTGCACCGGGAAGGTAACAATAAATGTCGTACCGGTACCTGGTTCACTTTCCACCTCAATAGTCCCTTTCATCTGGGTTACCAGAGAGTAGGTCACCGACAGACCCAGACCGGTTCCGACACCCACTTCTTTGGTCGTAAAAAAAGGATCGAAAATATGGTTTAGTGTATCTTTAGCAATTCCCATGCCTGTATCCTTGAAGGTGAATCGGAGTGCCGAGTCGATTTCTTCAGAGCGAATGGTCAGGGTACCGCCATCAGGCATGGCCTGAATCGCGTTGAGGCCGAGGTTTACAAAGATCTGCTTCAGGGCTTCGGCATCAATATAGCACAGTTTTTCGAATCTGTTTTCCTGTTCGATATGGATGCCCTTCAGCTTATAGGAAAGCAGTTCCAGGCATTCAGTGAGGAGTCCTCCAACATTGATCTTTTGCAGCTGCAGCGGCTCCAACCTGCCAAAGTTCAGGAGCTGGCGCATGGTCTGTTCGATTCGTCTCAAGCCTTTGTCCAGAAGAGGAAGGTAGCGTTCAAGCATTTCACGATCGTCAGGATTATCCCGCATGGATTTGACACAGTTGAGCATCCCGCCAAGTGGATTATTCACCTCGTGGGCGATTCCTGCGGAGAGGATGCCCATGGAGGCCATTTTTTCATTGAAACCTTCCTGCTGACGAGTTTCAACCAGTTCTTTTTGATACTGAATGAGCCGCTCACAGAGCTGAAAAAAGTGGAGACCGAGGTTGCCGATTTCATCATTTTCTGTAGGCAGCAGTAACAGGTCTGGTTCTTTTTCCGGAAAGGAATTCATTGCGCTTGACAACCTGTTCACTCTGGAGACCACGAGGGTGTTAAACATGATTAACAGGGTAATGGAGACGAGCACAAAACTTACCAGGCCGATAAAGAAGAGGGATTTGTTGTTTGATTTGATCTTTGCATCGGCCCAGGCAATTGGAATAGTGATGGAGAGAGCACCTCTGATATCACCTTCAGTGTAGCCGTGGCGGGCATGGCAGCCAAGACAGGAGTCATCGACATCCAATGGGGCCATGTATCGGACAACTCTTCCCTGCGGGGTGTTTTGAATATCGATGGACTCTGGGGAACCATGTTCGAAGTGAATCATGCATTGTCTTTCGTACTCATCGGGAACATTAGCAGGATTAATTGGTTTAAGGCTCGTTACACGAAAACTGCCCAGCCCTTTCTCAATGGAATATTCGGATAATTCCCTGGTAACCATAGCTGGGTTGCGCATCACATACTCGTTCCCTGATTCATCTATAATGCCGGGAAGGTCTAAAAAGGGGTTTTTTTCAACCCCGTTCTGCCTGATAACAAACAGACCATTGTGTTCAGAAACCCATTGCCGAGTGATGAGGATCTGGTTGTAGAGCATACGGGCCTGATGCTGTGCCTGGAGAATAATAAGCTCATTGTCAACTATGGATATTCGATAAAGAAATATCATGTAGGAGATGGAGATGATCGCTCCAATAGCTACGATAAACTTTCCTCGGAGAGAAAATTTTGATTCAATCCATATGTAGAGGGATTTTATATTCATAAGACAAGACCAGATAGATGAGTAAAAAACAATTTCGCTACCGTTTGGTAGCATTCTCGCAGAGTGCGTGTCACCATTGGGTAACGATCCATGGCTGCTCCTCATGATTATTCACACTAATTGAAGGAAATGCAAGGCGGGATATAGATTGCAGTACCATTTCCTGATTTGATTTGCCTCCAGAGAACATGCTTTCCATGCTGGTTAGCTGGATAACGCAAATAATACTTTTATATTTTCTTCATGGGCAGATTTTTTTTCATGCATGTAAAACCAGCCTTTTTTAACAAATTCTCACGACAAATTTTGTGAGGAATGTGAGCAAGATCCCTCATCTGACCAAGTGTTACCGATTGGTGTCGCCAGCTGCAGTTTTTTGCTACCACATGGTAGCAGCCCTTCTTTGTCGTACTTTCAACCTATTGATAAGACATGATTTGTGAAAATGGAATGAAGTTTGCTAGGTAAGGGTGAAGAATTTGACTTCTCCTAAAGTTGAGTGATAGGCTTAATTTTATTAAGCGGTTTCGTGTGGGGTCAGGAAAGGGAGTCAAAAGATTAACTATTTGAGGGAGGTCTAGGTGGAGAAGGAGTATAAATCAACGTATTACAGCCATGTGGTCAAGATTGCTTTGATTTTGATCATAGCAGGCATTGTTGCTGTGGTGGCACGCGGACTGTTTCTGCCTGACACAATGGGACAGTATGGTCACTATCGTGGCAGCGATCTCATAGATCAACGAAATGTTGAGGTGAGAAGTCATACCAATGAATCCTGTTACGAGTGCCATCGTCCAGTCAGACTTTTTCATAAAGCTGGAGTGCATGAATCAGTTTCCTGTGAATTCTGTCATGGTCCTTATGCGGATCACATAACTGATGGCAAGTATGTGGCAAAGATGCCGGTGAAAAGGGATATGGAGATCAAGACGCTCTGTCTCCGCTGCCATAATAAAGTCATTCGTGCCCGTCCCGAAGACTCCATCAAGATGGTTGAGATGCCGCTGCACCTTGAGGAGAAAAAAGTGCGGACTGATCATAACTGTAACCAGTGTCACATGGTTCATGATCCGATGCTCTGGGTAAAAGCTGCCCGAGAGATGATGGGTTTGAAGATGAAGGGGGAGACGAAGTAATGATAGATATAAAGAAGGAAATTCAAAAGGATCGCCGTGCCTTCATCAAGAACGTCCTCAGTGGAACCATTGCAGGTTCTCTGCTTATGGTTATTCCAGCAGGGGCAGCGCTTGACCAACGGTTACCCGAACAACTTCCCGGTATGAGGGGAGATGATTCGCCGTTTACTGAAAAGAAATTTGTTTTCGTGGTCGATGTCACAGCCTGCATTGGTTGCGGCTCATGCTGTGTGGCAGATAAAAACGAATATAATGTCCCTGACGGCAACTACCGTACCTGGGTAGAGCGCTATATCATAGACGATCATGATGAAGTCTTTGTTGACTCACCTAACGGTGGCCTTGACGGTTATACAAAACCGAGAACAGATATTCCATATCCAGTTCGAGATACGTTTTTCGTTCCTAAGCTCTGTAATATGTGTGAGAAGCCCTCCTGTGTTCAGGTCTGTCCTGTAGGTGCAACTTACAGAACAGAAGATGGTTTTATTCTTGTAGATAAAAAACGCTGTGTTGGTTGTGGGTATTGTATTCAGGCATGCCCTTATTCAGTGCGCTTCCTGAATCCGGTAAGCAAAATCGCTGAAAAGTGTACCTGGTGCTATCATCGTGTACGTGAGGGTTTGTTGCCGGCGTGTGTAAATGTTTGTCCTGTACATGCCAGGAAATTTGGTGATTTGAACGATAAAACTTCTGAAGTGTACAAGCTTTTGCGTGAACCCCATGTGATTTCTGTGCTTAAGCCGGGTATGGGTAATAAACCAGCGCTTCATTACCTCGGTCTGAGAAGGGAGGTTGTATAATGAGTGTAGCAGCACATGGCGAAACCGCCGCCGCAGTAGCAAATTTTGTTTTTCCAAACGATCTTCATGTCCACTGGAGTTTGATGATCGTACTCTATCCCTATATCACCGGACTCGTGGCCGGTGCTTTTATTGTTTCGTCCCTGTATCATGTTTTTCATATTAAGGCCTTAAAACCGGTTGCCAGGTTTTCACTGCTCTTTGCACTCGCTTTTCTGATTTGTGCAACCTGGCCTCTGCTCAACCATCTTGGACGACCTGAACGTGCACTGTCCATGATGCTGACTCCCAATCCCACATCTGCCATGGCAGGCTTTGGCTATATCTATTCAGCCTATTTTATTGTTCTGCTGCTTGAAATTATCTTTATTTTCAGGCCGACCGTTGTGGCATTGGGGCAGAAAGCCACAGGGTTTATGAAAACTCTGTATGGCGTACTTGCCATTGGAAGCGACAATGTGTCGGAACGTGCCTTGAAGCTTGATCATAAGATCATCGCCTTTCTCGCTGCCATTGGTATTCCCATGGCCTGCGTACTGCATGGTTATGTTGGTTTTATCTTTGGTGGTATTAAGGCAAATCCTCTGTGGGCAACACCGCTCATGCCCCTCATCTTTCTTCTTTCTGCCTGTGTGTCTGGTATTGCCGGGATCATCGTTACCTATATCCTGCTCATGAAGGTTTCAGGAAAAGCAATCGATGTGGATTGTGTTCAGACGCTGGTGAAGTTCCTCTGGGGATTTTTTATCCTTGATTTCGTTTTTGAGATGCTTGAATTATTCTCTCATTTTTATATGGCTACTCATCACTGGCATACCCTTGAGACGTTGTATTCAGGTCCTCTGTTCAACACTTTCTGGGTTTTCCAGGTTGGGATATTCTCTGTGATTCCTTTCTTTCTTCTTATGTTCATGAGCCTTATCCGTTTCAAAGATTCAATCCTGCTCTTCTTTGCACCTATTGTTTCTGTCATGATCCTTCTTCAAGTACTCCTCATGCGTTGGAACGTAGTTGTAGGTGGACAGCTAATGTCTAAAAGTGAGCGTGGAGCCACTACTTTTCATCCCATGTGGCTTGAAAAAGAGGGAATTCTACCTGCAATCATAATAATGGTTGCTCCTGTTGTAATCCTCTGGATTATTGGCAAGGTTCTGCCATTCTGGATGGACGATGAGGGTGTTGAAGCGGCGTAGAAATCGCTGAAATTTTCTTTAACCAATATTTCCTAAAAGGAGGTTAGAGGACAAAAAGACGTTTTACAAAAACAGTTTTGTGAAAGCCGGAACTAGCCGGTAAATTATTAATTTTTCCTATGGGAGGAAAGAAATTATGCAATATTGGAAGACTACTCTTTCAATGGCCGCACTTGGTATGCTGGTTGCTTCTCCGTCGTTTGCAACGACAAAAGCAGCAATGAATACCCAGGATGAGGCCGTTAAAGAGATGAATGTCAAATGTATTAACTGTCATCAAAAAGAGAATTACTCTCTGGTTATGCAGTGGAAGAACTCTCCCCATGCAGCAGCCCAGGATGGACAGGTCGCCTGTTACAACTGTCATGCCGCTGAAAAAGGTGATCCTTTAAGCTACATGCATGAGGGCGCCCTGATCAAGACTGTGCTGAGCCCCAATGACTGTAAGTTCTGTCATGAGAACGAAGTAAAACAGATGGCTCCTTCTCACCACGCTGCTGCCGGCCAGATTATGGCCTCTCTGGATAACGTGGTTGGTGAGGTTATCTGTTCCATGGAAGACAAGGCCGATGCCGTTAACGGTTGCTGGCAGTGTCACGGCTCCATCGTTAAAGTGATGAAGGGTAAAGACGGTAAGCCTTTGCTCAATCAGCACAAGGCTGTCATGCTTGATCCTATGACCTATCCCAACTCTGGTATGGGTCGTTTGAATCCTGATGGAACAAAGGGTTCCTGTAATGCCTGTCATGGCAAGCACTCCTTTAAGGCTTCTGTAGCCCGTCAGCCTGAGAACTGCGGTAAGTGTCATCTTGGTCCTGACCATCCTCAAAAAGAGGTTTATGAAGAGTCCAAGCATGGTATTGCCTACTATTCAGCAACGCGTGATCGTGGAATGAACGGTATGAACATCCATAAATCCGGTAAATGGGTACTTGGTAAAGATTACTATACCGCTCCTACCTGTTCTACCTGTCATATGGGTGCATTTGTGAAATCTGATGGTTCTGTTTCAGAGAATACCCATAATGTTGGCGATCGTATTTCCTGGACCCTTCGTCCTAAAGTGTCTTCCAAGCTGAACCGTGTTGAATTTGCAGACGGTACCCAGAAAGATATTCCGGGTGAGATCGCTCCACAACCTGGTCAGCTCATCAAGTACAAAGAGTTCAAGTTTGTTGATGGCAAATGGAAGAAAGTTCCTGTTGAGAAAGAGGCCGTAAAAGTAGTTTCCTGGGAAGAGCGTCGTGGAAACATGAAAGCGGTTTGTAAACAGTGTCATGGCGAGCAGAAGGTCGATAGCTTCTACACCCAGTTTGATGCACTTGTTGTGACCTACAACGAGAAATTTGCCAAACCTACCCAGAAACTGTACAAAATGGCCCATAAAGACGGTCTGATCCATGGTTCCACCTTTCATACCGAGCTTGGTTGGCACTGGTGGGAGCTGTGGCATCATGAGGGTCGTCGCGCCCGTCACGGTGCATCCATGATGGCCCCTGACTATACCCATTGGCATGGTATGTATGATGTTGCCCACAACTTCTATTACAAGTTTCTCCCTGAACTCATGCACCTTGCTGAGGAAAAAGGCATGACTGAGAAATACAACAAAGAAGTTGGTGCGATCCTGGCCAGGCCAGAGCATCAGTGGTATAAGAAAGGATTCGATGAAGCTGTTATGAAATCCATTCAGGAAGAGCAGAAAGCTCGTTACAAACAGTAATCTGACTTCTTGATTAATAGTATCAACCCCGGAGCCGATCCTGGCTCCGGGGTATTTTGTTTTTAATTTTGTTTTGAATTAAATCATTTACCGGATGATTTCGATTTAGGCTTGCTGGTTGCCATTTGCAACCAGCAAGCCTAAATCGAAAATGTCTCTCTTATTCATAAAAGGAAAAAATTAATGAACTATTTAGTACCAAAGCGATACCTGATCACCTTTCTGGCTTTTTATCTTTTTGTTATGTTTTGTGGAACTGGTGCTTGCCAGACTGTTGATTACTCCACATTGTCAATAACAGAACTACAGAAAAAAATTGCATCATTTAAGCTTGGCTTTGGCTCGTATGTTGTTGGTGAAAAGCTTAGTGTAGAACAACAGGCGGTCGCCCAAAAAAATGCTAATTACAAATCTTATCCCGGCACGATAAAGTTTAATGATCAGGGTATTTTTGTCATTGCTGATCAGGAAACTCAAGTGGTTATAGCCATTTATAAGCGAAACAAAGAGGTAGTAAAAGAGGATTTCAAAAAAATGGTCGGCGATCTTATGTTCCGCTTTGGTGAACCCACTGCAGAGGCTCATGGGAAGACAATTTACTGGAATTATGGTCCGGATGGGTTGATCTCTGAAGAACTCTATCGAACAGCCAAGGGAGCTGGTAAACTGGAAACCCTTATAGTGTTGGCAACCGTAAAATTCAACTCCAGCCAGAATGTTGATGTGCTTGCTATGGACATGCAGAAAAAAGGGCAAGAAGAAGAGAAAACAGAAGTGACCAGTGACAACTATGTGATGATTCAGTCCGATATGCTGAGTAAAAAATATATGGGAAAATAGCAGGGTAATCACTGCTGAGAGCAGAACGAAATTTTAAATGAGAATGTAGTAACCATGTTGAATGTCAAAACAATACAAAGACTAGTTCTGATTGTGAGCATGTTGCTTGTCTGTTCATGCTCAGCTCCAACAGATGTCTCAACGGATTTACCTGATAGTTCCAAGCTGCCACGGATGCCGGATGAGTATAGGGACAAGGACAGTCGATTGAAAGATCCTGTTGGTATGTGGGTCTATGACGCTGCTGAAACTGAGGCAGAGGAAAACTATTTTGGTGTTGAGGTCCTGTCACTTGAAGAGTCTGAAAGAATTTTAAAAGAACGAAAAGAAGGTCAGAAAAGTGTTGCTTCGAGCCCTGTAACAGAAACAGAATAGGTAGATTATTCTTTTGCTACCATCTGGTAGCACTGCTGCGAAAGCTGTGTTACGGCCGAGTAACATTTTCTCTGTTGCTCATTGTTTTTCACACTAATTTGAGGACGATGGAAAGTGGAATGCAAATTGCATCTATATTCTCTGATTGTTCTTGAATCTTATTATAGATATCCCTTGAAACAAGGGTGGTTCGTTAATGTTTAGATTGATTAGCTTGATTGCTTTATAACAGTCGGTTGCAGGAAGTCAGGTGTCTGGGAAGAATGTTTTGGTGCTGTTTGACTACAATGAATGAATCTTCGTCTTCTTTGTATACCTTGTTTTTCCTCCTCCCCATGTACCAAAATGGTGGTCCAACCAGGGCCTGACTTTCTGCCGCCGGCTGTTAAAGGTATTCAACTATTTTAATTTACTTTGCTTTTCCATAAAAAGAAAAAGTTAAATAAGGAGTAGGCAAATGAGGAAAAATTGTTTGGCAAAATTTGCAGGAATGGCGGCCTTTGTCGGTTTGGTTGTATCTGTAAGTGCAAGCTTTGTATCAGCTGGTGACAGACCAGCTGTGGAAGAGTGTATGCGCTGTCATGATGTCAAAATGTATCAGCACGAGCTGAAGAACTCTTCACATGCCTTTGACAAGGATAAAAAAGAGATCAGCTGTGAACAGTGTCACGTTTTTCATTTCAATCCTTTGACCAGTTACTACGCAAGGGATAAGTATTACGATAAAAAGATTTTTGAACCCGGCACCTTTGATCGTCGAAAAATGCAGGGGAATGCACGTCTGACTGACCTGTCAGCCAAATGTCAGGAATGTCATAAAGATCTCACAAAGAATGCCAAAGGTGAGCCTATCTCTCAAATAGGCGGTCTGGCGCATGATGCATTTCTAGGCAAGAATGGAACAACCAGAAAGACTTGTGCTGGTTGCCATGTTAATGTCGGCCACTTACCTGAATTTGATATGGATTTGATGGTGAGAGCTGATTTTGCCAAAAAGCTCTCTGAGAATCCTTATACAAGTGCTGAAGAAGGAGGGAAGAAATAATGAAGATCTGTAACGCAACTCCAACCCTTGGGAAATGGCTGACATTTTCTGCTGCCGCAGCATTTTTTCTTACCTTTTCCGTTACCCAATCCTTAGCTATATCCATTAAACATTTGAAAGCTCCCGATGATGCCGCAGATTGCTATACGTGTCACCAAAAGGTAACACCTCGTGTTGCTCAAAACTGGTATGAATCCAAGCACGGTGTTGCCCTGATGAAATGTTTTGTCTGTCACGGCCAGCCTGACGGCAAGGGCTCAATACCCTTTGCTGTGGTGCCTGATGCCGCGAGTGTATGCCGTAAGTGTCATGAACCTGCAATGATCAGAATGGAAAAGAAATTTGGGGTGGAACCCAATTGCTATGGATGCCATCCTTTTCACCAGAACTCTATGCATCACGAAGCATATAAAAAATCTGAAAGTAAAAGTCAGTAAAGAGAAACTTTTGAATATGGCCTGTTAGCCAGGTGCGACCACCATAAAATGGTCAGAGCGTAGTTCCTCCATCAGTTGCCAGGGCAACTAAAAACCCTTTCTTAAAGGAGAACGAATCTATGAAAGTCACCAGAAGGGAAGTACTGAAAACAGCGGCTGCAGCTTCTGCTATGGCGGCAATTGGTGGTCCTTTGACCAACATGGCAAAGGCTGCTTCAAATGAGCCTGAAAAATGGGTGAAATCAGTTTGTCGTTTCTGCGGAACAGGCTGTGGTGTAATGGTTGGGATTAAGGGTGGTAAGGTTGTCACTGTTAAAGGTGATCCAAACAACCATAATAAAGGTTTCCTTTGTCTTAAAGGCGCGCTTATGCCGCCCATCGTGTATTCCAAGGAGAGAGTTACAAAACCATACATTCGTAAAAACGGTAAACTTGAGCCGGCAACATGGGACGAGGCCATGAGCCTTGTTACCTCTAAATTTAAAGCTGCCATTAAAGATCATGGGCCAACTTCCGTCGGCTATTACGGTTCCGGTCAGGCATTGACTGAAGAGACCTATCTTGCCTCCAAAATCTGGAAAGCAGGACTTGGAAGCAACAATGTTGAGGGAAATCCCCGTCTCTGTATGGCATCCGCCGTTGGTGGCTATGTAACAACATTTGGTAAAGATGAGCCCTGTGGATCCTATGATGATATTGATGCAGCAACCTGCTTCTTTATCATCGGTTCCAATATGTCTGAGTGTCATCCCATCCTCTTTAAGCGTGTGGCAGCTAGGAAACAGGCTGATCCAAATGTAAAGGTTATTGTAGTTGATCCTCGTAAGACAAATACCGCCCGTATTGCTGACGAGCATGTATCATTTAAGCCTGGTACAGATCTCGCTATCTTAAATGCCATGGCTTACGTCATCATTCAGGAAGAGTTTGATAATCAGCGCTTTCACAGCAAATACGTCACCTTCATGACCAATGATAAGAAGAAGGTGGACTTTGAAGCGTATATGAAATTCCTGGAAGATTATACTCCTGAAAAAGTAGAAAAAATCTCCGGTGTTCCTGCGGATCAGATTAAACGCATTGCCCTCATGTTCGCAGAAGCGTCCGGCACCACATCATTCTGGTGTATGGGACTGAATCAGCGTATCCGCGGTGTTTGGGCCAACAACCTGGTGAGTAACCTCCATCTCCTCACCGGTCAGATTGGCAAAACAGGTGCCACACCATTCTCCCTCACTGGTCAGCCTAATGCCTGTGGTGGTGTTCGTGATACCGGTGGTCTTTGCCATCTTCTTCCTGCCGGGCGTCTGATTAAAAAGCCGGAGCATCGTGCAAAACTCGAGGAACAGTGGGGACTGAAACCCGGTACCATCGCTCCTAAACCGGGTCTGCATACCATTGCTCTCTGGAACGCGTTTTCTGAGGCCAAAATTAAGGCAATGTTTGTCCTTTGTACCAATCCCGCTCATTCTCTTCCCAATGTGAATATTTATCTGGAAGGCATGAAACGGAAAGATAACTTTATGGTGCTCAGCGAGCCTTTCATGGATGCTGAGACAGTGAAATATTGTGATGTTCTGTTACCGCCTGCTTTCTGGTGTGAGAAACGTGGAACCTATGGCTGTTCCGAGAGACGTTATTCGCTTCTTATGAAATCTGTTGAACCCATGGGCGAATGCAAGTCTGACTTTGAAATCCTCATGGATTTTGCAAAACGAATGGATGTAGATCCTAAAGTTATTCCATATAAAGAAGTTGATGATGTTTGGAATGAGTGGCGTGAAGTCAGTTCTGTTACTCCTTACAACTTCAAAGGTATCACCAGGGCTCGTATGGAGAAAACCTCCGGTATTCTCTGGCCATGTCCTACTGAAGATCATCCGGGAACAAAAATTCGCTACGTCCGTGGCGAAGATCCCAATATTCCAAAAGATTACAAAGCCAAATACCATTTCTACGGTAAGCCCGATGGCCGCGCAGTGATCTGGTTCCGTCCTTACAAAGGTGCAGCGGAAGAGCCGGATGCCGAGTACCCAATGGTCCTTACCACTGGTCGTGTTATCGATCATTGGCATACAGGTACTATGACCATGAAGGTCCCTGAGCTGAGACGCTCTTTCCCGAAAGCCTATGTTGAGGTGAATGAGGAAGATGCCAAGGCAAAAGGTATCAAGAATGGTGATGATGTGATTCTTGAAACTCGTCGTGATACCATGACCTTCCAGGCCAGAGTGAGTGATGTTTGTCGTCCCGGACTTGTCTTTGTCCCCTGGTATGATGCTAATCTTCTTATTAATAAACTGACCCTTAATGCCTTTGATAAAGGATCTAAACAACCTGAATACAAGATCTGTGCTATCAGGATCAAGAAGGCTTAATCTATGGCTATATCAGGACTTTTAATTCATTGTTTGAAAGATGATATCCATGATGTAGAAAAAGTGGTCACCTCCATGGAGGAGATGACCACCTATGGTATTCATGAAGATCAGTATGTGATAGCGGTTGTGGAATCTCCATCTGATACAATTGAAAAGGTGGTCAAAAAGATAGGACGTATGGAAGGAGTGCTTACTGTTTATACGACCTATTTGACCATTGAGGATGAGATTGATGAAGATGGGAAACTCCAGACTAATATCTCTTACGAACAACTCATGAAAATGGAACCTAAGCAGGATAATTAAGAAAGTCGCCCGGCTGCTGATCGTTACGATTGGCAGCCGGGTTTTTTAGCAGTAAATTATAGGCATATGCCCACAACGTGGTGTTTAGTGCCTAAAAAATTATTTTATGTGTTTTTGCCCTCCTCGAGGGAGGACTAAAAAGAGCACCCCTCAAGGGAGTATTGAAAAGAGAGGCGGAAAATAATTTTGTAAAGGTACTTATTTAGAGAATGAAAATTCCAGTTTATCTGGGCTGGAATTTCAAAGAGGTGCAGAACATGCCAGGATCAAATAATTTTCTTCGCCCACCCGGGGCTCGCAGTGAAGAAGAATTCCTCTCCCGCTGTCTGCAGTGCGGGCAATGTGCCCAGGTATGTATCTTTGACTGTATCAAAATGCGGCGCGGCTTTAATTTTTTCATGGCCGGAACTCCTGAAATTGATCCCAAAAAAGCGCCCTGTTACCTCTGTATGCGCTGTTCTGCCATCTGTCCATCAGATGCCCTCCATGATGTGGATATCTATGATGTCCGCATGGGCTTTGCCGAGCTTGATCGTAAAAAATGTCTCACCTGGACAGAGGAATTACTGTGCAGGAGTTGCTATGAACGTTGCCCCATCAAGTGGAAGGCGATGGAGCTTCAAGCAGGGGAGTATCCGGTGATTACCGATGATTGTGCAGGCTGCGGCTTGTGTGAACATGTGTGTCCCGTAGATGCCATTGTTGTCACCCCCACCAGATTCCAGAATATAAATAAAGGTCCAAAGGGAGGCGCATAATGAAAAAGGCAAATCTCAAGACCTACAGGCGGGCGTTCCAGATTTTTGTGGCCCTTGCCTTTATCATCATTCCTTTTCTTAATCGGTCACGTTATTCCATGGTGTATGGAAACTTTTTGTCTTTTCATGCCTTTGGTATCCCCTTTGCCGACCCCTTGGCAGTTTTACAGCTGACCATTAAGAATTGGTATTTCACCCTCGATAATTTTATTGGTACTCTGCTGCCGCTGATCCTTGCCTTTACCCTTGGAACTGTTTTTTGTTCCTGGATTTGTCCCTATGGTTTGCTTTCTGAATGGACGCAAAAACTCAGCCGAAAAATATTACCGAAAAGCTATAAAGGATTACCTCTCTTTAAAAATGGTTTTCCTTTTAAATTAGTAATATTTATTCTTGGTTTTGTCTTATTTTTCATGTTTTCTACCACACCTGTACTTAACCAGCTTTCCACTGCTGCCTGGTATGCCAGGTTTTTCCAATACTATTTTGGTCAGGATTTCATATCACTCTGCTGGCTCTTTCTTCTTGTATTACTGTTTATTGAATTTTTGGCAAGGAAACGCCTCTGGTGCCGTTATGTGTGTCCTCAATCCGTTCTGATTATTCTTACCAAACTCATCAGTCCCAAACGAATGAAGGTTGTATTTGCAGAAGAAAAATGTATTTGTAAACCTGGTTACGATCAATGCAACATGGCCTGTACACTCTCCCTTAAACCTAAAACCTTAACTGATTCATTGGAAACAGAATGCATTAACTGTGGAGATTGTGTTGTTGCCTGCAAAAAGATGGGCAAGGCACTTTCGTTTGAATCACCTCTCACCAAAGCCATTTTCCCTGCTCCGCAAAAGTTGTTGAAATATGGCTGCAGACTTCTCGCTGTGGCTGTTGTGGGTGGGTTGGGTTTCCTGGTGTACAGCCAGGTGGACTTCTCTTTAGCACCTCCTAAAATCAGTCATAAACTTCTTACTGATAAAAGAATTGTTTTAAACAGTGAGAAGATCGGAAGTCTCGACCTCCTTGCCAGTGGTGCCGTTGTCGCCCGTGGCGGTGAATGGCCATTGAATGGGTCTTCTAACTGGCAATGGCAGCCAGAAGGTGAGCAGGGATCTTTTAAGTTAACGCCTGATTCGAATCAGCCTGAAAGCTACTCGATTGTTAAGGTAGATGGTGTCCTTGCAAAAGGTGCAACCGTTCGGTTTGAGCATAAAGAAACACGCCTTTCTGAAGATTTTCCAAATGAGCACTACCAGATAATGGAACTTAACGATATCCCGGAAAGTACTGATGCCGAATTTGCAAGTGTTGAAGGGCGAGTAGTATTGTATCAGTATGCTAACCAAGTGTATGTACTGAATCTTGAAGTAAAAGATCCTGTGGGAGTGATTAAAAAGATAGAAGCCACAGGTGATCATATTGGTATGGAAGTCATGCTGACCAGCGTAAAGATATGGATCAACAGCCCCCAGATTACTGTCTCGGAAGGAGCTGCACCCAAGCTGCCATTTTCAACCCACATGAAAGTGATTTTTCATGACGGTCACACGGAAGAAATGCGTTTTGAAACAAATACTATTGTGGATCGCATTTCTGAAGAGTTCGATGATCCTTGGTTTTAGGTGGTAGTCACAAATGGAGAATGTTATGAGAATCGTTAAAGGCTCATTTCTGGTCGCTGTGTTGATTCTATCTCTTTATCAGATTTTATCAGCTGGAGAGGATCGTTTCTCTGTGCAGGTGGATAAAAAATTACTGCTCGATAATGAAACAGGCTTAATGTGGCCACTTCAGGACAATGGCTCTGATATCAGCTGGCCGGCAGGGAAGAAGTATTGCGAGAGTTTCAGTCTTGGAGGATATAGTGACTGGCGTATGCCTACTCAGGATGAGCTTGCCAGCCTCTATCAATTAGAGGCGGCAGAGGCCAGTGACTATTATATTATCCGGGAAATAAAAATTTCAGCCTGTTGCCTGTGGGCAGAAGATACGCAACAGGCCAAGGTTGCCAGCTTTGACTTTGAGTACGGAAATAAGGATTGGGGCTACCCTCTGTCTACGGTTGACGCCCGGGTGCTACCTGTTCGTAACGCAAAGCAACAATAGGAGCGCAGGTTTTTCTGTTGAAAGAAAATATATTACTCATCCTGTTGTGGCTGCACAGAAACAGAGCTGTTGCGGATGGTTTCTAGAAAAGCTGCATAGGGTGCAGCTCCCTTTCCATATTCACGATATGTTTCATCAAGTCCAATAGGTCGCAGGCCGGTGGCCTTCAGCCATTCTTCATTACTGCCCGTACTTCCCTTGGTCATCATGACTATGGTATCAGGATCCATTTTTGAGAGAATACCAAAGCGGTAGAGGATTTTTTTAGGGAGCTTTTGAATCATCATAGTTGCGCACTGGGCTAGTTTCAGTGGTATGGGACAATAGCAGACATGCTTTTTGCCAAGTGCCGCAGAAGAGGTTGCAAAGATCTCTTTCCAGCTCATAGGTGTGGGCCCGGCAGCCCGGAGGATGGACTGTTTTACAGGTCTTCCTTTTTTTAACAGGCGTGCCACACCTATGGCAATTTCTCTGCAGTGGACAGGCTGAATCAGGGCGTGATCTATGTGAAAGATTATTGGGATTCTTGCGATCTGTTCAAGTAAAAGGTGGCCTCTTTCCGGCTCGTAAATCACATTGGGCCTGATAACGAGATACGCTAGCTTGCCTAAGCTGGTCAGTTGTTCTTCCAGGATACGTTTACTTTCAGGATAAGGGAATTTGTGGCAATCCGGCCAGTCAACACCGGTGGTTGAAATCTGAATAATTCTGAGAGAGCTGCTCTCTTTGGAAGAGTCTTTTTGTATACTGTGGTAGGACTCCATGGCTTCAAACAGTGCCAGCGGCGCAAGGACATTGACATTCTCAAGGGATTGGCCGCCAAAACAATTGGCAATACCGACATTGTTGACCACGTAATCGATCCCATGTTTCTGAAGACGTGCAAGCCATACTTCCGGATTAATATCACTATTGAGCTCTACCTCGATGAGTTTTACGTTGGGAAAGTTCAGCTGCAGCGCTGCTTTTGTAAGATTTCGTACGCCACAGATGACCTGGAAGCCGGCAAGAGATAACTCCTCCACCAGAGCAGGGCCAAGAAATCCGGTTGCGCCGACCACAAGAACATTTTTTCCGGAACTAGTCGTCATGGCTTCTTCTGCCTGTGAGAAAAGGGGCTTGGAAGAAACAGCGGTGTTGCGGCCAGATACTCTTCATAATGAGAACCAAAGCGAAGCTTCAGCTCGCGTTCTTCGATGATTTTGATATAGCCATAACCAAGCAGCATTCCCATAAGCATGCAGAGTATACCAGTTGTCAGGCCATCAAAGCAGGTTCCAAGAAAGAGGAAGTAGAGATCTGTCCCAAGTTCGATGGGATTACGGCAATATTGATATGGCCCTGTGGTGACAAGTGTTTTTGTGGGGGCGATGGGGGCTGGAGTACCCTTGCCGTCAACCCAGAGTGCCAGGAAACCCCAAAGCATGAGCGTGAACGCAATTCCCAAGGCTGCCCCTGCAATAGTGATTTCAAGCGTGCGAGGCCATGGGATAGGGATAAGGTTGCTGATATAACGGGAAAAATAGAGCAGAAAAAGAGGAGAGATAACCAGAAAGACCACTGACCCGGGAATCAAGGAGAGGACTTTGTAGGCAGGGGAGTAGGACTTATGGGTAAAGCTTAGAAACAACGCCATTAATTTTTCCATGCTGCTATTCCTAATGGTAATGAATAAAAACAGATTTTTGTTAACAGAGTAACGTATTTTGGGGTACTTCTCAATACTGTATTGAGAATTCGTCCTGTTAGAGTTCAGGTAACACCCTGTGTCGTGATGCAATGTTTCAACCTGTACCGGTTGTACCTTATGTGACCGGCTATGTCCATTAGAGTTGACACCTTCCCTGGGCGTGGATCTCCTAAACACCACTTTCGATTTTTACTTTTAAATTGATCTGTTATGGCCATGTCATTGGGCGTTATAGAATAGGGGATAAACACTGGCAGATTGACCGTCCCTGGCGTTTGTTTGTTGACGAAACAACGTTACCTGTTGTGGCAAAGTAGTTTTAATGGAATCGTCGGGAAATGGGACGGATCAAGTCAATATGGTGAATTCAGGCCAAAGAAAATAAATCTGATGCCTTTTTCTGCTTTCCTCAATAACCGGTGTGACGACAATATGCTTGTGGGGGAGTCAAGTCTACAATCTTACAGGCCACTAGAATTGCGAGCCATATGTGAATTATTCCTATGAAAAAAGTAATGTTTTGACTAAGATAAAGAGATGTTGAAATTCAGCACGGATATATTCGTCTTTCTGCTAAGAGAAAAGGGAGACAGATAGCCTATCCTGTATTTCATTAACAAAATTTCACCAACAAATTCCCATGCACCCACTCAGAACGCTCAAAACTTTCTGCCTACTCTCCCTGTCAGGACTGCTCCTTGCCACATCAGTACAGGCCCGGCCTAACACCTCTGTGAAAAGTACTCTTCTTCGCGAGGAAAATCCGAAAGAGAGTACAAAGAATAGTCTCATCATGCCCTATGCCTTTTCAACAGAGAGCATGGGTTTTACTCTGGGTGTTGGTGGAGGAACAAAGGGCTACGGCCAGGAGCAACTCCTTTTTGGGGCAACTGTTTTTGGCAGCTCTGAAGAGGCCGTAGGCATCTTTTTAGGAATATGGGATTACCAGCCATCCTTTGCCAAGCGATTTTTCTTTGGTGCTCAGGGAATGGTGGGGCACTACCCGGAGCAACGGGCCTACACCAGGCAACTTTTTCTGCCTGATGTTCCGCGTCCTGGTAGTAATGATTCTGGTGAACTGCAGTATGGCGAAGACAGTGGGTATGACAACTGGAGTGACTTTAAACTGGAATTTGTCCTGCCCATGGGGGCATCCCGTTCCGATTCCATCCAGCATTACAAACTGAAAGGGGGGTTGCTCCAGTCCGCCCCTGTTGGTGGCGATACATGGAATCCCATGGAAAGCGGGGTGACGACTCTTCTGCTCAGGCAGTATAACCGTTATCGGAGCTTTGAACTGGATGAGGGTGATGTGGACGCCACCACCCATCCTTTTCAGCTCGCCCTCTCCTATAATAATACAGATTTTCCAGGGAACCCGTCTCTAGGGAGTGAACAGTATATTGGCGTGACCCATGATTTCGGTTGGCTGGAATCTCCCGATGACTGGACTTTTATTGAATTTGAGGGGAGTAAATACTTTTCCCTGGGCAGTTCAGACTGGGCAAGACAACGTATTATTGCCTTGAACTTTTGGACAGGCGACACGCCAAGTTGGGAAGAGCACACCAATAGTGACGGCACGACCAGTGTCACCAATCGTCCTCCTTTTTATGAAGGTGCCAGCCTTGGAGGTTTTTACCGGATGCGCGGTTATCCTCTAGATCGATTCAATGATCGTTCTGTTATCTATACGGCCGCAGAATATCGTTATACCATGGATTGGAATCCCATCGGAAATATCAATTGGTTGAGATTTCTGAAGAGCGACTGGCTGCAGTTGGTTGCCTTTGTTGAAGGCGGACGGGTGGCCAACGACTACGGAGATCTGTTCGAGGAGTGGAAGGTAGACGGAGGGTTCGGCATCCGTTCCATGTTTTCAGGCGCTGTTGTCCGGTTGGATGTAGGGTTTTCTGATGAAACCACCTCTGCCTGGGTGATGTTTGGACATCCGTTTTAGAAACATTTCACAACCGTTTGAGATCTCTTCTGGAGGTTGAAAAGACTGATTGAACATCCAACATCGAACATCGAATGATTGTTTTTTTCTCTCCATTCACCATTCAATGTTGAACGTTCGACGTTCATCTTTCTCAAGGGATTTTTCCCTAGTGCACCTTCATTGTATCATCTTCATCAATAAAGTGATGAATGCCCTGGGCCTTCTCCTTTTCTTTCAGCATTTCCCTGGCCTCATCTTCACTGATTCCCATGGCCTTTGCCATATCCGCAACACTGTAGCAGGGTTGTCCATCCGGGGCATAGCCCTTGGCCCGCAGATTCGGGAAACAGTTATGGGTTGCAGTGCCTGAAGATTGGAGGAGGAGTTCTCTGATTTCCTGGGGGCCATAGAGGATAAGCCATTCCACTGCCTCTGCCCAGACTTTGGCATCCACTGTCTTATGCTTCAGCACCTGCATCGCTGATTCAAGATCCCACTGCTCTTTTATATCCATCCCTTTCCTCTGTCTCGAGTTTTTTCTTTTCTGTAAGATCCCTCTGTACTATAGTTCTTCAACAAGGTGAAGCAATCAATATTTCAGGTAGTTGCAGGGAGAGACCCTATGAATCGATTTGACAGCGCACTGTTTCTGGAAAATATAGAGTGGTTTGATGAGAGCGGAGAAGAGCTAGTCCACCGACTTCCGGAAACAGGCTCAGGGGAGATCAAATGGGGCGCCCAGCTCACGGTGCGCGAGAGTCAGGCTGCGGTCCTGTTCTATAAGGGCAAGGCCTGCGACGCCTTTGGTCCAGGACGCCATACTCTGAAAACCGCCAACCTGCCCATTCTCACCAAAATTCTCTCCATTCCCTGGCGCGGTAACACTCCTCTGCGTGCCGAAGTGTACATGGTCAACCTCAAATATTTCACCAACCTCAAATGGGGGACACGCAATCCTGTGGCCTTTCGGGACAACGAACTGGGGTTGATTCGCCTGCGGGCGCATGGAGTCTTTAATATCCAGATCGTGCAGCCGGTGCTTTTTATCAACTCCCTGGTGGGGACCATGGGAAAAATCAGCACGGACGAGATTGGAAGCTATCTCAAACGGGTGATCGTTTCCCGCTTTAATGATTACCTTGGTGAGACGCTGGACAGTCTCTTTAACCTCCCTGGAAAATTTGATGATATTTCCGTGGGACTGCAGAAGCGTCTTATTGGTGATTTTGGCCATTTCGGTCTCCATCTCAGCCAACTCTATATCACTTCCATCACCCCTCCTGAGGAGGTGCAGAAGGCCATTGATGACAAGAGTCGTCTCAGTGTGATCACGGATATAGATAAGCTTGTCAAGATGAAGGCTGCCATGGCCATGGAAAAGGCTGCGGAAAATCAAGGGGAGGCCGGTGCCGGGATTGGCCTGGGCATGGGGATGATGATGCCTGCCATGTTTGCTGCAAGCCAGGGAACACAAAATAGTGCTCCAGCCACCTCAGGAGAGCGCAAGATCAGTTGTTCGGACTGTCAGAACATGATCCCGGTTGATGCCAGGTTCTGTCCGCTCTGCGGGCATCAGCAACTGGTTCTCAGTCAGTGTCTCAACTGCGGGAAAAATCTTGTTCCCAATGCAAAGTTCTGCTCTAAATGCGGGCATCCCACCAACGAGAAACCGCAGATAATGGCCTGTCCGCATTGTAACGCGGAAAATCTTCCCGGAGCCATATTCTGCAACCAGTGCGGACAGAAAATGAGTTGAGAATTGATGTTTTTTTGCCGGTTATCAGGCTCCAGGTAGGGTGCCAGCGAACCTCAAATCTCAAACCGTATATCATTCCGTAACCCTTAGACCGCTCTATGGACCTCACCATCCACCAAAACTGTCCCTCCTGCGGGGCGGGAATCGAATTGCACGAGGCGGACAGGTTGATCCGTTGTCCCTACTGTGAGGTCAGAAATTTTATGGTGCGGAGGGGGCCGCTTCGTTTTGTCCTTCCTGACAAGGCTCCCGGCCACATCGATCGTCGCCGGATCTTCTATGCTCCCTATCTTCGTTTCAAAGGCAATATCTATTACTGCAAGGGAAAGCATCTGCAGCATAAAGTGGTGGATACCACCCAGAGAGGAGTAAACAGCAATATCCTGCCACCTTCATTGGGGCTCAGACCACAGGCCATGCGCATCTCCCTGGTAACGGACAGGGTGAGCGGCTCCTTTTTGCGTCAGACAGTCAAGGCCAGGACTCTCCTGGAAAAGGCAGCTCAGCTCACAGTCATTGATTCGGAGAAGATCAAGGCCCCGTTTTATCATCGGGCCTATATTGGTGAATCACTCAGTTGTATCTATCTGCCGCTCTATATTGAAAACCACGTGCTCTACGATGCAGTGATTAATAAACCGCTTGCCAATGGTGGTTCTGTTGAGAATCTGCAGGAGACAAGGGATCGTTATCATCCTGTCTGGACACCTCATTTCCTTGCTACCTTGTGCCCCCACTGTGGAGATACACTGGCAGGCGAGCATGACAGCCTGGTCCTCTCCTGCCATAACTGTCATAGTTCCTGGGAGGAAAAACAGGGCGGATTTCACTCCATAGGCTGGCAGCGGATTCCTTCCCGCTATGATCATATGCACTACCTTCCTTTCTGGAAACTGCAGGTCCGATCCAGGGGAGTGGAAATGAACAAATTTGCAGATTTTTTGCGAATGACCAATCAGCCCCTGGTGATTCAGCCTGTTCATGAACAGCTGGACCTTGCCTTTTGGGTGCCGGCCTTTAAGCTCAAACCCAAGACCTTTCTCCAGCTGGCAAAAAATATGACAATAAAGCAGAGCAAGGTAGCGGAAGGCGAACAGAGCATGGTGAAAGGAATGCATCCGGTGACCCTGCAGAGGGCAGAGGCGATTCAGGCCATGAAAAGTGTCATGGCACAGGCGGCTTTGAATAAAAGGAAACTGTTCCCGCGTCTGCCCGGGATAAGCTTTCATCCCCTTGGAACCACACTCATGTACCTGCCTTTTTTTGACAAGGGGCATGATCTTGTCCAGGAGCAGAGCGGCCTCTCCCTTGCAAAATCCGTGTTGCGTTTTGGCCGCAGTTTGTAACGGCAGCGTTCTGTAACGAATAATAAAAGAAGGGTAGGGAGTATGCAGTAAAGACAGAGTCGCCTCAAGTGATTACTCTTTGCTGTCAACCGCCAGCCACTAACTCAAACCGGTTTGATGAATTGCCTTGACGAGTCCTGAACCGAGGGGAACAGAGTATGAAGAAACATGAAAAATTTATGCAGATTGCCCTGGAGCAGGCGGTGGAGGCCCTGGCGCAAGGTGAGTTTCCAGTGGGTACTGTAATCGTCCATGGAGATCGGGTTGTTGCCACCGGCCAACGACTGCATACCCTGGAGCAGAAGGAGTCGGTCAATGAGGTCGATCATGCCGAAGTCCTGGCCCTGCGCAGCCTGCTTGACCAGGAGACAGCCATTGATCCTGCAGAGCTTGTGGTCTACGCCACCATGGAACCGTGTCTCATGTGCTTTTCCACCCTGATCCTGAACGGTATTCGCCACATCGTCTATGGGTATGAGGATGTCATGGGCGGCGGGACAAATCTTCCCCTGGATCGTTTGAATCCTCTTTATGCCGAGATGAAGGTGACAGTGACTCCCCATGTCCTGCGCCAGGAGAGCCTGAATCTCTTTCAACGTTTTTTCGTTAATCCGGAAAATCGCTACTGGAAAGACTCCCTCCTTGCTAACTATACTCTGAACCAGTAAAGTTGCTGGCGTCGGAAAAATTCTTTATCTGTTTCGTTGTTACGATTATGTTGTCATTACGACGTACTTATAGTACGCCGTAATGACAACATAATCGCACGCCTTGCAGCTGAAGTTTTTTCCTTAGCCAGCGGGAATTTATGTTTTTTTAACTTTAGCAAACTTGATCTTCAGCCTACATTATGACCACTACAGCCAGAACCGTTGGTTTCCAGTCAGGGGAACGTAATATTTTCTTTCATATCCTCACTGCCTGTAACCTCTCCTGCCGTCACTGTTATATCAACACCAAACAGCACGGAACAGGGATGCTTCCCCGTGAAACCATAGAAAAGTGGTTGGAGCTCTTTGCTGATCCGGAAAAAAAGTCCAATGTAATCTTCCTGGGGGGAGAGCCAACCATGCATCCTGATCTCAGCCATGGCATTGCCAAGGCCAAGGAGTTGGGCTTTACCGTGACTGTGGATTCAAACGGCTACCTCTTCCATGACATCCTTGACAGGACCAGCCCTGAGCTTCTTGATTACCTGAGTTTCAGCCTGGACGGACCAGACAGTAACGTCAATGATCCCATTCGTGGCGAGGGCGTCTTTGATATCTGCACTAACAATATACGTAAGGCGGTGAAGAGAGGATACAACGTATCGGTGATCTATACGGTGTCGAGCCTGAACATTGACCACCTGCACCGTATGGTCCCGCTCTTGTCCGAGATGGGGGTAAAGCGCTTTTTTATCCAGGTCATCGGCCTGCGCGGCAAGCCGGCCAAGGAAAGCGTTGGTGAACAAGGGTGGCAGGTGAGCCCTGAACAGTGGCTGGAGGTAGTGCCTGCAGTGGCCAGGCAGGCGGCAGAGGCCGGCATCCATGTCACCTTTCCCAAGGTCTTTCTCGAACCCGGAGAAACATTTGAGTGTGCAGGGCTGGTTGCAGAAAATTTCTTTATCTTCCCCAACGGCAGGGTCTATCGCTGTCCCCTCTGCGAGGACCATCCCATCCATGCCCTGCGTGTCGAAGATGATGCGCTCATCCCAAACGAGGGATTGATCGAAGACAATTTTTTTCAGCTGGATATCGCAGAGGGCTGTGTCATGAACAAGCTGCTGCAGCCTGACACCATATACTATGATGAGGAGGGGAATCCAGTTCACCGGATTTCCTGTTGCCTGCTGAAGCAGGAGATTCTGCCGTGATCGTGTTCCTGACTGGAGATACCGAATGTCAGGCGTAGGTGGCTCACTTTGTTAGTGCTCCACTATTGATATGAACAGCGGCAATTAATTGACCGTTTCCGGTTTCTTTTTTCCAAAAAGGGCGGTGAGGAAGATTCCTGCCTCATAGAGGCCGAAGAGGGGGATGGCGAGGAGGGCGGTGGCCATGAAGTCGCCTGCTGTGAGGAGAAAGGCAAGGAAAACAATAGCTGCGTAGAAGTAAAGCCGTTTTGTTCGAAAGTACTGTGCTTTGACAAAACCGGCTTTGCCTGCCATGACCATGAGAAAGGGGATCTCAAAGGAGAGACCAAAGGCGATGACCGTTCGGGCAACAAAGGTCAGGTATTTGCCAAATTTGGGCAGCGGTTCCAGGTTGTCACCTGCATAGCTCATGAAGTAGAGGAGCATCCTCGGCAAGACACCAAAAAAGGCAAAAAAGGCGCCTGATCCAAAGAGAAGGGTGGCCCAGAAGACCACGGTTACTGCAAATTTCTTTTCATTACTCTTCAGTCCCGGGGCAATAAACATCCAAATCTGATAGAGGGTGACCGGAAAACTGATCACCAGGCCAATCAGGAGGGAGAGTTTCAGGTACGAGAGGAAGGCCTCAGGCAGGTTGGTGTAGACCAGATGGTCCAGATAGGGGCTGGCATTGAACAGGGGGGCCATGAACAAGCGGGCAATGGTTTCTGAAAAACCATAGACCAATCCGGTACTGATCACTATGGCCAGAAATACTCGGATGAGCCGCTGCCGAAGTTCCACATGGTGCGGCCGAAACTGTTCAAGGCTTCTGACAATGAGTGACACTAGTTCTTGTGCTCCGAAGCGTCACTGCTGTTTTGGGTCTCTGGCGGGCTGGGATCTTCCTCTTGCCTGTCAGTATCTCCGGGGTCTGCATCGTCTTCCTGCGCAGAAAGTTCACTCTCTTCAGCAGGTTCAACGTCAATGACCGGTGAGGTGACTTCAGTTGATTTGGAGGCAACGCTACGCTTGGCCGATTCAGTATCCGTCCATGTCTCATTGGTGACATCAAGGACTTGGTCCTTGATGGAACGGGCCGCATCTTCCAGGTCCGGTTTGATATCATCCAGGAGATTCCCATCTTCTGTCAGACTCTCTTTCAGCGTGTTGGCTGTTTTTTTCAGATCAAGAATCCCTTTGGCAACAGAGCGGGCAAGATCCGGAAGTTTGTCCGGACCGACCACGATCAGGGCCAGGGCCATTATGAGAATAAATTCAGGTAAACCTATACCAAACATGAAGAAAACCTCTTTTCAGACAGAAATTGGCAGCACATCCAAATATGGCTGCAACAGTCTCTGTTTCGCAAATGTAAGGTATTTATATGGGGGTGTCAAGATTGTCACTCCCTTCCCCTGCTATCAAGGATGGCCGATGGTGCTTATCTGCTGGTAAAGTTCGCGGAAGAGATCCAGTGGAACCTGTGTCTGCCAATGGCCTGTGATTTTTGCTGCAAGATAGCAGAGGAGGAACAGACCCACAGCCAGAGCAGGCAGAAGAAAGGGGTTGACCTCTGTTTTGGAGGCTGCGCTAAGGGTCAGGCAATCTTTGGCAGGACAGACCGGTAAACATTCCAGGCATCCGATGCATTCAGCATTGCGAACTGTTTTTCTGTTGGTGATACGAATGGAAGAAGGATAGATTCGTTCGCATTTTTTGCAGTCGATACAACTCTCCGGGTCCCGTTTGACCTGAAAAGGGCTAAGCAGGGCAAGCAGCCCCAGGAGTCCGCCGTAAGGACAGAGATAGCGGCACCAGAAGTTTTTTTATCACAAAGGAGATCAGGACCAAAAAGAGCATGATAGATCCGGCCAGAATGCTTGGTTGGAGGAAGAAGTGCAGCATCTTGGCATCGGAGATCAGGTTGTATGAGGAATTGTGGAAGGCGGTGAGAGATTCCAGATCCATCTTCCAGAGGATGAGATAGGCAAAAAAGCTCAGGAGTAGATATTTCAGGCCGAGGAGGGGCAGATCAACCCAGGCAGGCAGGGAAAAGATGATGCGCATCTTTTTTCCCGCGCGTTCAGCAAGGTTGGATGCAAAACCCACGGGGCAGATCCAGCCGCAGAAGCCTTTACGCAAAAAAAGAGCGAGGAGAAGCGCTGCAATGAAAATAGTCAGTCCGGCCGGGTGAATGGTGTCGTATTCAGCGCCGAGAAAAAGTCGTTTGATGCTGACCAAGGCCCCTAACGGAAGAAATGCCTCTACTGCAGGCGGTCTGGGGTTGAAAATCCTTTCAGGGGCAAGGGTTCAGAGGTAGAAGGTGTAGAACTGCCAGCCCGTATAGAGGCAGAAGAGGGTAAAGAGGGACTGGCAGAGAAAACGGAGTCGACTCAGAGTGTTGGGCGGCGGTTGTGTATTGGGACTCATATCAGGGGCCAGGATATAATTATTTTTTTGATCTCTCTTCCGGTGGAAGTGGGCCCCCCGAGAAGAGTGACACGAGTTGTAAGGTAGCAGTTTGCACAAGAATAGCCTTGATTCAGGTCAAGTGCGAGAGGTAATAGTGATTTTCCCAGCTGCTTGCATAATATCGCCCCGCAAATGATTGACTTTCGCAGGTGACTTGACTATATTGACGCGGTTGTCCCGTTGAGAACAGGATTGGTGCGCCTTGATATTGTGAATCTTTTTATAATATGATGGCGTGTATTAGTTGGAGAGTGGAACAGGAGAAAAAAATGTCCAGTGTGGTGGTTGTCGGTACCCAGTGGGGAGATGAAGGAAAGGGAAAGATTGTAGACCTTCTGACCCGCTATGCAGATTGTATTGTTCGCTTTCAGGGCGGAAATAATGCCGGTCATACCCTGGTCGTGGATGGCAAGAAATTTGTCTTTCATATCATTCCCTCCGGTATCCTTTACGAAGATAAACGCTGCATGATCGGAAACGGGGTGATCATTGATCCCGGCGTGCTGCTGGGAGAAATTGCTGAACTGAAAGAAAAGGGCTTGCCTGTCACCCCCGAGCGTCTGATGATCAGTGAGAATGCCCACCTGATCATGCCCTATCACCAGAGCCTGGACCTTGCCAAAGAAGATTCGCTGGCCAAAGGCCAGAAAATTGGAACCACCGGTCGCGGTATTGGCCCCTGTTATATGGACAAGGTGGGACGTGTGGGAATCAAGGCCGGTGATCTGCTTGATGACTCCCTGTTCCGTGACAGGTTGCAGGCCAATGTGGAAGAAAAGAATTTTCTTCTCGCCACCAAGTTTAACACTACCCCTGTCTCCTTTGACACTATTTATGCAGAATTTCAGACTTTTGCCGAAAAACTGATTCCCTTTATCGGCAATGTCTCAGTGGAACTCGACGAGACCCGCAAGGCAGGAAAACATATCCTCTTTGAGGGAGCCCAGGGGACCCAGCTCGATATCGATCATGGAACCTACCCCTTTGTCACTTCATCAAATACCATTGCCGGGAATGCCTGCAACGGCTCAGGTTTTGGTCCGGCCCATATTGATTCCGTGATCGGGATCCTCAAGGCCTATACCACTCGTGTGGGAGAAGGCCCGTTTCCTACGGAGCTTTTTGATTCAGTGGGTGAAGAACTGCAGAAAAAAGGTGGAGAGTTTGGTGCTACTACCGGGCGTACACGCAGATGCGGCTGGCTTGACGGAGTTGTGGCCGCGGATGCTGCCCGCCTCAACGGACTGACCGGTTTGGCCATTACCAAACTTGATGTCCTGAGCGGCCAGCCAGTGATCAAGATGGCAAACAGTTATGAGCTGGACGGCAAGACCTTGTCTGCCATGCCTTCCAATATTCGCCAGGCCGCTGAGGTGCAGCCTGTCTACGAGGAGATGGCAGGCTGGGACGAAGATATCACCGGAGTTCGTTCATATGAAGACCTGCCTGTCAAGGCAAGAGATTATATTAAACGCATTGAAGATTTCACTGGTGTGGAGCCGGTGATTGTTTCTGTGGGGCCGGATCGGGATGAAACCATGCTGCTCAAAAACCCCTTTGAAAAATAGAAGCAGATTGCAAGTGAAAAAGAGTCATTAAAAATAAACTTAATTTCTGGATGGATAAGTAAAAAAACTTTATCTGCAACAACGAAGCAGGTGAGGAGTTTTCACCCTAAAGGATACTCTTTTTATTTTCTCCTTGAGGGGGAAAAATACGCTACCATCTAAAATTAATACATAGAGGTTGGAGAATGGCAAGAATTACAGTTGAAGATTGTCTGCAAACCCTTGGTAACAACAAGCGCTTTGATTTGGTTCACCTTGCAGTGGAGCGGATTCGGCAGCACAGGCATGGCGAACCCTTTCTGGTAGAGGGGAAAAATAAAGAAGTGGTTATGACACTGAGAGAAGTGGCTGCTGACAAAGTTACTTTTGATAATATTTCGACCCTGCCCGATGCCTTTGAAGAGAAGCCGGAAGAACAGGAAATCGAAAGTCAGGAAGACACTGAAGCGGCTGCTTAAGTTGCGGGTAGGACATGCAAAGAGATTATTACGAAATACTGTCTGTGAGCAGGAGTGCAGACGGTGCTGAGATAAAAAAGTGCTACCGTAAGCTTGCCATGAAATATCATCCTGATCGAAATCCGGATGATAAAGAGGCAGAGGCTATCTTTAAGGAATGTGCAGAGGCCTATGAGGTTCTGAGTGACGAGAAGAAGAGGCAGGTTTACGACACCTACGGTCACGAAGGACTGAAGAACACCGGTTACCAGGGGCCTGGGAATTTTGAGGATATGTTTTCCGGCCTCGGTGACCTCTTTGGCGATCTCTTTGGCGGAGGAGGACGGGCCCGTTCTCGCCGCGGAGGGCCTCAGCCTGGCAATGACCTTCGCTATGATATCGAGATCACCTTCATGGAGGCAGTGCATGGCCTGTCCAAAGAGGTGGAGATCAATCGTCGTGATACCTGCTGGACATGCGAAGGAACCGGGTGTCGCCCCGGGCACAAACGAGAGACCTGTCCAAGCTGTCATGGCCGAGGGCAGGTGATCCGTTCTCAGGGTTTTTTTCAAGTCTCCTCAACCTGTCCTCAATGCCATGGCGAGGGAGAAATCGTCACTGATCCATGTAATGACTGTGCAGGCAGCGGCCTGGTGCAGAAGAGCAAAAAGGTTTCCCTCAAAATTCCAGCAGGTGTTGATACCGGTGCCCAGATGCGTCTCCGGGGTGAGGGCGAGGGAGGACGCCGAGGCGGGCCTTCCGGAGATCTCTATGTGGTCATCCATGTACAGGAGCATGAGTTCTTTAAGCGGGATGGAGAAACCATATACTGTCAGTTTCCTGTTTCCATGGTTCAGGCAGCCCTTGGCTCCAAGGTCGATGTGCCCACGATTCATGGGAAAAAGAGTTTGAATATCCCTGCCGGCAGCCAGTCAGGAGATCGCTTCACCCTGAAAAAACAGGGGGTGCCCAGCCTGCGTGGCGGCAACCGCGGGAGAATGATCGTTCAACTGCAGGTGAAAACGCCGACCAATCTCTGTGAAGAGCAGAAAAAGGTCTTGGAAAATTTTGATGAACTCTGCCTGAAACATGGTCAGCATGAAGAACAGGAAGGGTTCTTCTCCAGGCTGTACCATGAGGTTATGGGCAAGAAGGATAAAGAGAACTAGCTCATGACTGAGGGACAGGGACAGCCTGAATTCACCCATTTTGATGCTGATGGAAATGCGAGAATGGTGGATGTCGGCAAGAAAAATGAGACAGAGCGTGTAGCCACGGCCACCGGGCGTATAAGCATGTCCCAGGAGGCTTATGACCTGGTGAAAAGCGGGTCAATGGCCAAAGGTGATGTCCTTGGAGTGGCTCGGGTTGCTGGAATTATGGCTGCTAAAAAGGTAGACAGTCTGATTCCTCTCTGTCATCCTCTGCTTATCAGCAAGATCAATGTTGACTTTGTTTATGGTGATGAGCAGAAGCAGGTTGAGATAGTGGCCACGGTTGGGATGACCGGCAAGACCGGAGTGGAAATGGAGGCCCTGACAGCGGTCTCTGTTGCGGCTCTTACCATCTATGACATGTGCAAGGCCGTTGACAAAGCCATGGTCATTAGTGATATCTGTTTGAAGAAAAAAACCGGAGGAAAGAGCGGAACCTTTATTCGACCGGAATAAAGACCGTTATTTCATAAAGTAATCTACTTAAGTCAAAGAGGAAGAGGGTTTTGATGGAGCAGAAAGTACTGGACAAGTTCAAAGAGCAGCTTGAGGAAAAACGAGATGACCTCCTTAAAGAAGCAGATAGGACACTGTCTGAGTTAACGGATCAACATGGAAATATTCCCGACCCCAATGATCGCGCCACAGCAGAATCTGATCGTAATTTCGAATTGCGTATCCGGAATCGTGAGAGAAAATTGCTCTCCAAGATTGAAGATGCTCTGCAAAGAATAGAAGATGGAGAGTATGGCGAATGTGATAATTGCGGAGAGCTTATAGGCTTGAAACGGCTTGAGGCCAGACCGGTCACCACCCTCTGCATCGAGTGTAAAACCCTTCAGGAATCTAAGGAAAAGTCTCAGGGGAAGTGAGTTAAATGCCTGAATTGCGTAAAGATCCTGTCCTTGGTCGATGGATTATAATTGCCAAGGAACGGGGTAAACGACCCTCTGATTTTGTCATAGCCGAGACACCCACCACCGGTGGTTTCTGTCCCCTTTGTCCCGGCAATGAAAATACCACGCCCAATGAGGTCCTCGCCTATGGAAGGGAAAACAGTGCCCCCAATTCTCCCGGCTGGAAGGTTCGCGTTGTTCCCAATAAGTATCCTGCCCTGGTGATCGAAGGTGATCTCAACCGTGAGGGAGAGGGACTGTATGATAAGATGAACGGTATCGGCGCCCATGAGGTAATTGTCGAAAGTCCACGACACGATGATACCTTTGCCGACCTGCCGCTTGAGCACATGGTCCTGGTACTAAAGGCCTTCCGACATCGTATTCGTGACCTGGAACATGATGACAGATTTCGTTATGTCCTGGTATTTAAGAATTACGGGAAGGCGGCAGGAGCCTCTTTAGAGCATTCCCATTCCCAGCTGGTGGCACTGCCTGTTCTGCCGCGAAAGATCTATTCGGAGCTCGCTGGAGCCTCCGCCTATTTTAATTACAAGGAACGCTGTGTCTACTGTGACATCATTCGTCAGGAGTTGAATCAGGATGTTCGGGTGGTGTGTAAGAATAAACATTTTATCACCATCACCCCCTTTGCTCCCCGAACTCCTTTTGAGATGTGGATACTTCCCATCAAACACTCTTCTGCCTACCACCAGCAGAGCGATGAGCAACTGACGGCCCTCGCTGAGATTTTCTCAGAGAGTCTCTGTCGTCTTGATGCCTGTATTCCCAATGTGCCGTACAACTTTGTTCTGCACACCCAGCCCCTGCGTTCCGAGTCCATGGAGCATTTTCACTGGCATTTTGAAATCGTTCCCAAACTCACTTCCATTGCAGGGTTTGAATGGGGATCAGGTTTTTATATAAACCCCATGCCTCCGGAAGAAGCGGCTACGTATCTGCGTGAGTCTCTGGAACGAATATCGTAGAGGGTCCCATGAAGAAAATTTTACTTGTTGACGACGAAGAAGGTATCCAGATGCTCTATCGAGAGGAGCTGGAAGATGAGGGATATGAGGTGATTTCCGCCTACACTGGGGAGGAGGGGCTCGAGAAATTCAAGACCGAGTCGCCGGACCTGGTTGTTCTGGATATTCAGATGCCCGGAATGAACGGTATTGAGGCCTTGCGGCAGATGAAAATGGAGAACCCCCATCTTCCCATTATACTCAGTACTGCCTATAATGAGTATAAGCAGGATCTGGGTGCCTGGGCCTCAGACGAGTATGTGGTCAAGTCCTCCGATATAAATGAGTTGAAAGAGGCTATCCGCAAGCATCTGTCCTAACCGGCTTTGCCGGAGTTATTCCAGCTCTCATTTCTTCTACTCATTCCCGTTATGAAAGATATCCAGAACCAGGAGGATCATCGCCGTATCAATATCAAGAAGGTGGGGGTGAAGACCATTTCCTATCCTATAACTGTACTTGATAAAGCCCGCTCCAAACAACACACCATTGCCACCGTCAATATGTATGTGAATCTTCCCCATCACTTCAAGGGGACACATATGAGTCGTTTTGTGGAGATCCTCAACCGTTTCCACGGGGCCATTGATATAGGTAAATTTCATTACATCCTGGAAGAGATGAAGGAAAAGCTCGAGGCCGAGGCTGCCCATATCGAGATGGCTTTTGCCTATTTTCTTACCGGTAATGAAGATCCTGAGAGCCTGAAGTCGAGGCGCTACGAATGTTGCATGCACGGCTCTCTGGTGGAAGAGGATGATCTTGAGTTGAGGGTCATTGTTCCGGTTTCCCTGCCGCTTGCAGAAAAGAAAGGACAGGGGCTGCCGCCTTCTCTGGGGCATTGGGGAAGGGCTGCGGTGGCCGTGAAATTTAGGAATTTTTTCTGGATCGAGGACCTGATCACCCTGGTTGAAGAGGCCATAGATGCTGAACAGCATATGGTGCCTGTCCAGGGAGAAAACAGTCTTTCCGTAGAATCGTTAATCCGTAAAATTGCCAGGAGCCTGGAGGAAGAAGAGGCCATTAAATGGTTTTCGGTAAAAGTGGAAAATCTTGCCGAAGGGTATTCTACCTTTGCCACCATGGACTCTGTTTCCTGAGAACTGCATAGCAGGCCAAATACTAACATCTTTTTTGAACGTCTTACTCATATTATTATGTCCGAACTACTTTTTGAGATTGGAACCGAAGAACTTCCGGCTGGTTTTCAGAAACCGGCCCTGGAGCAGCTGAAACAGAATTTTACCCGACGGGCAAAAGAACTGAACCTTGCCCATGGTTCTGTTGTCACCATGGGGACTCCTCGTCGTCTGGCCCTCCTGGTTGACGATCTTGCAGACAGACAGCCTGATTCCCGAGAGGAAGTCATGGGCCCATCCAAACAGGCAGGGTTTGATGTAGAAGGAAATGCGACTAAGGCTGCCATGGGTTTTGCCCGTTCCAAAGGGGCAGACGTCACTGATCTGCAGGTGGTGGAAACGGATAAAGGTGATTACCTGATGCTCGTTCAGGAACGCGAAGGTATTGCCACCAAAGAGCTGCTGCCCGGACTCCTGAAGGACCTGATGGATGGATTCTCTTTTGCCAAATCCATGCGCTGGGGCGCTAACAGTTCCTCTTTTGCCCGGCCTATTCAATGGCTTGTTGCCCTCCATAACGGAGAAGTAATCCCTTTTGCGCATGAAGGGATGAGTGCATCAAACACCAGCCGCGGCCACCGTTTTATGGCTAATGAAGAGGTGCAGCTGCAGGGCATCGGAGATTATCGTCAATGTCTGGAGTCAGCCCACGTCATGGCTGACCCTGAAGAACGACGAAAATCCGTATTGATTGAAATTGAAAAAGCTGTGGAAGAACGTCTCGATTCTGCGACTGCCCATGTGGCTGTTGATGAAGATTTGGTCGACACAGTGTGCAATCTTGTGGAGCAACCCTTTGGGGTCTGCGGCAGTTTTGATGAGCGCTTTCTGCTGCTGCCCGATGAGGCACTTATCACCTCCATGCGGGAGCATCAAAAATATTTTCCTGTTGTGGACAATGATGACAGGCTGCTCCCTTATTTTGTGGCCGTTAATAACACCAATGTGAAGGATATTGATCTGACTCGAACTGGTCATGAGCGTGTCCTGCGTGCACGGCTTGAAGATGCTTTTTTCTTTTTTGCCGCAGACAAACAAACAAAACTCGACGACCGACTCGAAGATCTCACCGGTATCATCTTTCAGGCAAAACTTGGCACCATGCTCGAGAAAACCGAGCGGATTGTTAAATTATCCGGACTGCTGGCAGAGAAATTTGCCCCCGAAGCTGTTGAGGAGGCCTGTCGTGCCGCACGCCTGTGTAAAACAGACCTGCTCACCGATATGGTAGGTGAGTTTCCTTCCCTGCAGGGAAATATGGGATGCGCATATGCCCTGCATGATGGAGAATCTCCTGCAGTGGCCCAGGCTATCCAGGAACACTATCTTCCCAAAAGGGCAGGGGCTGAACTTCCTGCGTCTGCACTGGGCGCTGTGGTCGGTCTTGCCGATCGCCTTGATACGCTGTGCGGTTGCTTCGGCATTGGACAGGTTCCCACAGGGACTACTGATCCATTCGGCCTGCGTAGGATAGCCCTTGCTACACTCCATATCGTAGAGCACTTTGATTGGAGCCTTTCTCTGCATGAGGTCGTGGGTAAATCACTTTCCCTCTATGGAGACAAGGTCAATGGCGGTGGTGATACCGTGGAGCAGGTGGTCGCCTTTATCCGTGGTCGTTTTGTCAATGATCAGCTTGCTGCTGGGAGTGACGGAGAGGCGGTGGAGGCGGTTACCTCGGTGGAGTTTGATGATGTAAATGATACACTGAAGAAGATTCAGGCCCTGGTCGGTATCCGCGGAGAAGAGGCCTTCTCTGTATTGGCCGCATCATTTAAGCGTATCCGCAATATCATCAAGGATAACAGCGCAACAAAAGTGGATGGGGCATTGTTGCGAGAAACAGCTGAAAAAGAGTTGGCTTCTGTGTTTGATGAGCTTTCCGGCGAGGTTATGCCTCTCCTGGGAAATCGTGATTACAGTGGTGCCCTCTCTGCCATGCTGGCTCTCAAGGGACCTGTGGATGCGTTTTTTGACGAGGTGATGGTCATGGATGAAGATGCTGCAGTCCGTTCCAACCGACTCAACCTGCTCACAGCAATTTCAGCCCTCTTTCTCCAGGTTGGTGATATATCTAAAATGCAGAGGAGTTGACAGGAGCAGGTTGTCGGGATTTGAGTCTTGAAAATGTGAAAGGCCCCGTCTTTACTTTGGTAAAGACGGGGCCTTTTCTTTGCTACAGCTGCGTTGGTTCCTAAGCAGCTTATCCCAAGAGGAAATTATTTTTTCTTGGGGTGACAGACCGTACATTTAGCCAGAGATTTTGCTTTGGGTGTACCCAGTTCCTTGTCTGTGGCCTTATGACAAGCTTTGCAGTTTGCATGGGCTGCTTCTTTGAAGGTGGTGAGTTTTTTCGGCATGCCGGCAGCCTTGTTATGGCAGGACTCGCATTTCTCGATCTTCTGTCCATCTACATAATCTACCTTTTTCCCGTCAGCATCTTTACTATGATGGCAGTCGCCACAGGCAAGGGTCTCCTGATGCTTGGCATGAGGGAATATTGCCGGTTTTGCCTTCTTGGCTTTATCAATGGTGGATTCCAGGGTCAGGTCGGCAGCGCCTTTGTCCACCTTTTTGGCCATGGAAGTTCCGGTAAAGCAGAGTCCAAGGGCCAAGGCGGCTGTTACAGCACACAGTACAGTTTTCTTCATTTTTTCCTCCTGTTAGAATTAAACAATCAGCTTAAGCTGAATGACGATTCAGTTAACGTTAATTTTATACCCCCTTTACAAAAGCTTGTCAAGAAAACGGCCAATCAACTGGAACCGTAGCTGTGGAGGCCGGAGAGGAGGAAATTGACACCGTAATAGGTGAAGAGAACGGAAACAAATCCGAAAATGGCCAGCCAGGCAATCCGTGTTCCGCCCCAGCCTCTGGTGTAGCGGGCATGGAGGGTGATGGCGTAGATGAACCAGGTGATCAGTGACCAGGTCTCCTTTGGATCCCAGCTCCAGTAAGTCCCCCAGGCCGAGTTGGCCCAGATGGCCCCGGTGATAATTCCAACTGAGAGCCAGAGGAAGCCGAAGACCATGGTTTTGTGGGTGATGTCATCAATGATTTTCAGTGCCGGAAGAGTACCGAGCAGAGTCTCGTCATTGGTGGTCTGCCTGGACTCACTCATGTTCTTGACCAGATACATGATTCCCAGACCCGCAGCAACGGCAAAGGCGGCATAGCCGATGAAGCAGGTGACCACATGGGCCAGGAGCCAGTTAGACTGCAGGGCAGGAATCAGAGGGCTGATCTCCTTGTTGATCCCGGAGGAAAAAGAACCATAGGCCATGGCAAGAAAGGCAAAAGGTACGGCAAAGGCCCCAATGGCTCTGGTCTTGAATTTCCACTCGATGAGGAGATACATAAGAATAATGGTCCAGGCAAAAAAGACCACGGATTCATACATGTTGGTAAGCGGAGCATGGCCGTATCCCAACTGGTAGGATTCCTGCCAGCGAAGGAGGAGGCCGGCTGTCTGTACCAGGAAGGCAATAAGGGTAAAGATGGTTGCTGCCGGCCCTAGTTTCTTGGCCTTGAAGATAAAGATGACGGCATAGAGAATGGTTGAGAAAAGATAGGTAAATGTTGTTATTCCTAATAATTGTGAGCTGTCCATATCAAACTCCGTTTAGATTCTTACTCGGATATTCTAAGAAATTGTCTTTCAGGCTAATAATAGCTTGAAAATGTAAATATATTTTCTGTTCCCAAGAACCTTACACCCCTTTTGGGGGTTAGAAAAAGAGTCTTCTAAGGCTAGTGCCTTGTAGGGAATAGAAGCAGCAGCTGTTACTGTTTAACTTGTTTGCCGCTATTGGCTGCAAGCTGCTCAGTGAGAGTGTCAAAGGTTTTTGCAAAACCATTCTTGTTCTTGTTGGCGCTTCCTGCCATCAAGATCGAGGTTGTTTCACCCTCTCTGTTCAGTACTAACCAGATTCGTCGGTGGGACATGAAAAAGGCAATGAAAAGACCAAGTATCATCATCCCGCAGCCTATATAGACGACCCACACTCCGGGATCTTTGGCTACCTGCAGGCCGGTGGCATACATCTGTTTACCCGCTATCGTGTACTTTTTTCCTGGCCGTTCAACGGTCGCCTGGCCCCCTTCATCTAACCAGAAGATGGATGGCTCTCCCTGATCGTCGTCAAACCAGACCTTCATGCTGCTGATGGTCTGGCCCATGACCTGGGCATTAATAATGCCTATCTTGGCCCCGTGCTTTGCCAGATCCTGCGGTTGCTGGAAGGGGAGGATTGCTGCCTCGCTGGTCCCTGTCTGCTGATCAGTAACGGTGAGCAGGAAATCTTCGTAGGGCTGGTAGCTGGATTGATAAAAGGTGATACCTTTGTAGGTCAGCGGGTCGTTGACCACAATTCGTTTTTCAAGGACTGTCTTTCCATTTTCAAGCACAGTAAGGTCTGATCTATAGGCCTTGGGCATACCGCTGTCATAAAAATCAATGCCAAAGCGGTTGCAGCGAACCTCAAATCCGAGGTCAATGGATTTCTGGGTGTTAAACTCATAGATGGAACCAGTGGTCTTGGTTTCCGGAAGCATGACCGATCCCTTGAAGCCATATATCTCGCCGATGATTGCACCGAGAAAGATGACTAAAATGGAGGCGTGAACGATATAGACACCAGTGCGGGTCATGGCTCCCTTTTGGGCAAAAAGGAGGAGGCTGCTGTCGCGTTTACGCTGCTCTGCTTTCCATCCTTTGGCTGCAAGAGACTGGGTCAGTTCGCTGGCCAGAGTCGACTCAGATTTGTCAGAAGCCCAGTTTTGGGACAGGCGCATCTTTTTCAGCCGTGAGAGATCAGTGGCCAGGTTGTCTGCCTGGATCTGTTTCCATACACCTGGAAATCTGTCAATGGAACAGATAATCAGGTTGGCACTGAGCAGGGTAAGGAGACTGAGAAACCACCAGGAATTGTACATATCAGGTATGGAGAAGACCTGGAAGAGATTTGCCGTTGTTTCACCATAGTTTTTCACATAGAACTGGAGACTCTCCTTCTGGGGAATGACTGTCCCGATAATGGAGGTGACTGCCAGCAGAAAGAGGGTGAAAAGGGCGAGTTTGACAGATGCAAAAAAAGCAAAAAGAGGATTTTTTTTGTTCATAATTTAAAAAATAATGATTATTGTTATTGAGTTGTTTTTTATCGCACCTGCTTGAAAAAAGCAAGAGGTTTGTCAAGTCGCTTTCTTTGGCAGGGTTGCGCTGAAATCATTGGCATTTTGCTATGGCTATCCTACACTGTGACGACAGAGAGTGGAAGAGAAAAAGTGAGCAGTCCGCTATTGTTAAGGCTACAAAATTAACCCTCATGCCTTTGTCTGTCAATATACCCTCCAGCAAATAAATAGGACTATACGGTTTCACGGCTGAACCGCTTTCTTTCAGGCAGGGAAGGGGAGCTTTTATGCCTTGGAAAAGTCCTTGCCATTCCCAGAAAAAACAAGTATAAAAAGAAGTTTCTCATTTGCTGAACTAAAAAGAAAGCATTATTTTTTTATAATATCCGGAAGTTATACGATATTTCGGAAGTAAACAATATCAGGAGTATGTCATGGCTAAAGTCTGTCAGATTTGCGGCAAAGGGCCTGCCACAGGAAATAACGTTTCTCATGCCCACAATAAAACACGGCGTCGCTGGTTGCCGAATCTGAAACGGGTTCGAATGATTTCTGGAAACGGCAGCCCGGTAAGGGCTCGTGTCTGTACTCGTTGTATTCGCTCTGGAGCGGTTGTCAAACCTGCCTGAGAGTGTCTATGAGAGTGTCGGAATGTGTGAAGGGGTGAAACGGACCAGATCCGAATCACCCTTTTTTTTCGTTTGAGGTCATTGGAAATGAGTGAAGAAGAAGTGAAATTCCTGCCCTTCAAGGAGGCTTGCAGGATTGTCGCAGCAATACAGGAAGAAGAGAATATCCATGAGCAGGACAGGCGAATCCTGACAGTATACAATCACGACAACCGTGAACTCTGCTGGTTTGATTTTGAAGAACTGAAGGAGGCTGTTGGACCTGTAACTAAAGATCAGGAGAAAGAAGCCTTCCAGGATTATATCCTAAAGCATATCCCTGAGTGGGCGGTGGATATTTGATGGCGTAGTAAAAACTCTCCATCTGCTTCGTTGATGCGCCCCGCAGGAAGTGCCCTTGGGGTGCAAATTTTATATCATTACGACGTATTTTAGTACGCCGAAATAATATAAAATTTATGCGTCTCGCATATGAAGTTTTTTACTTAGCCATCTGAATTGTCAGGTTTTATGAACTTGTCATATTTGAGAAAGGAAAATCCCTTCTCTTTCATCATTCGACATTCCCTGTCCGATATTCTGCTGTTCAGTCTTTACCAAGGATGCCCTCCGGCATCACCGGAACTTTCTGGTTTCCCAGGACAAACCCTCCATCCATTCGTATAGTACTCCCTGTCATGTAGTCAGCATCTTTGATCAAAAAAAGTGCTGCTGAGGCAACCTCTTCCGGAGTACCTGTCCGCCCGAGCAGGCATTGCTCCTCTATTTCTCTCTTTTCTGCCGCATCCATTGCTGTCCATCCCCTGGTCTCTTCTCCGTGACGATGACGAATGAGCCCCAGCATAAGCTCATTTACGCGTATGGAAGGTGCCGCTTCCCGGGCCCAGGTCTCGGTAAAAGAGGAAATTGCCCGGTTGGCTGCACTGTAGGCATCATTAAAAAATGGGGCAGCAGCTCCACTACGGCCGCCAATAGCTGAGATGGAGGAGATATTCACCACGGTTCCGTCTCCAGATTGCTGCATGAGGGGGAGGCAGTGATGAAAAAGGAGCCATTTCGCCTTGAGGGTTGTGGCGATTTCCAGATCCCACTGTTCCCTGTTTGGGGGGAGGTCGTATCCGCCGTGGACCACAGGCATGCCCCCGCGTTCAATATTGTTTACCAGGACATGGAGGCCGCCAAATCGCTCCTGGATAGTGGTGACCATCTCTTTTACAGCCTCCTCAGACCTGAGATCCACTGGTAGAGAAAGAAAAGGATAGTTCAGCTGTTGAAATTCTTCTTCCATCTCTGTGATGGATTCGGGCCAGTCAAAGGTGGGGAGAATCAGGGTGACATCATTTTCACCAAGTTTTCTGGCAATGGCCCTGCCAAGTGGCCGGGATGCCCCGGGAATAATGGCTGTTTTTCCAGCAAGTTTCATGTTGCTCTTCCTCTCTGATTTCAATCACAGTTTGCTTTGGTAAGCGGAAATATGGAAGGTGCTTCCTCAGATTTTTGTTGTTTGCTGTCCGGAATCTTTTTTCAGGCTGGCCTGCAATGGACTCTCTTTGATCTGAGAGACTGCACAGAGATGGATGCACCCACGGAAATAGGGGGCGATCAGTGTGGTTTTCCCTGGGTTTTCTCTTGCAAGAAATCCTTCCAGCGCTCCATTTTTCATCCAGTCTCGATAGTTGTGGTAATGGTTGATACCAGCCGCTCGTTCAATGGCAGGAACAAGCATCCTTCCCAGGAGGAGAGGAGAAAATCCAGAAGGGGGCAGGGCGTAATCGGCAACGATGATATGGCCGCCAGGCCGTAGGATCCTACATGCCTCATGGAAGATGGCCCTATGCTGGGGAGCGGTTTTCTCATGGAGGGCAAAACTGATGATCACTCCGTCATAACTTGCATCGGGCAGCTGCAGATGACTGGCGTCAGCCTCCAGGTAATGGATGGACGCAGGACTGTTCTCTCTGGCCCGAACCAGCATTGACGGTGAAAGATCGACTCCGGTGAGCAGGATATCATTATTGTTGAGCATTCGCAGTTGTTCACCGGTGCCGCAACAGAGATCAATGACCTTTTGTGCCCGGTAATGGGTGAGAAAGGTGCAGATATTATGACGAATGGATCTGAGTACCCGGGAGAAGAGCAGGTCGTAAACGGCAGCACTGTTTTTGTATTCGTCTCTCGATTGCATGGCAGTCTGCCTGAAAAGATCGGTTGCCTTTAATTGAGCTGATTTTCAACGTAGTCTTCAGTCACTGGAAGGTGAACAGAAGCACAGTGAATTCTGAGGACATTCTCCATGGGGTTGGACAATTTCTTTAAATAGAGCAGGGCGTCGTTAACTTAAGGACATTAAAGTGTGAATGTAGCATATTTGCATTGGGCGTTCCACTTTCTCATGATAATTTTGGGGAGAAAATGTTTTGAGAATAATTCGCAAAAGAGTGGCAAAAGAGGGGATCTGATTTATACTGTTGTGAAATGTAGTCAACTTGAGGCAAGTTTGAATTGATGAATTTTGTCGAAATCGAATCAGGGGGATCAATGATTCTGTATAAAAAAATCACAGGCACCATACTTGTTGTCTGTCTTCTCATTATTGCTTTTTTCTTACCTTCAGTCTCCATCGCGAGAGATTGCCCCTCTCCTTCCTGGCCCCATGAAAGCAGCAATCTGCAGCCGGATCCATCGCTTGTTTTTGGCCGGTTGGATAACGGCTTCCGCTATGTTCTGAGAAAGAACCAGGAGCCCAGGAACCGGGTCGCCATGTATCTTAATGTCCAGGCTGGCTCTCTGCATGAAACAGACCAAGAGCGCGGCTATGCCCATTTTCTCGAACACATGCTCTTTAACGGCTCTACCCATTTTCCTCCTGGAAAGCTGGTGGAATATTTTCAGTCCATCGGCATGAGTTTTGGCGGCGATACCAATGCCCATACTGGATTTGATGAGACTGTTTATAATATCATCCTGCCCATGGGAAACAGAGAGGATATTGAGAAGGGACTGCTGGTCCTGTCCGATTATGCTCGTGGCGCCCTGTTGCTGGAGGAGGAGGTTGAAAGGGAACGAGGGGTGATCCTGGCTGAAAAACGGAGTCGGGATTCGGCAAGTTACCGGGCCCATGTCAAAGAGACGGAATTCTCCATGCAGGGCACTCTCATCCCTGAGCGGATGCCCATAGGCATCCTTGAAACTCTGGAAGCAGCTGATCATGCAAGATTGAAACGGTTCTATGATGCCTGGTACCGTCCTCAGAATATGGTACTGGTGCTTGTTGGTGATTTTGATCCCCAGCTTGTTCGTCCCCTGGTGGAAAAACAATTTAGTGGCCTTACCGGTGCTGGCCCCATTCCTCTCTGTCCTGACCTTGGTCAACTGGCACACAGGGGTACCGCCTTCTTTTATCATTACGAGTCTGAGATGGGGAGCTCGGAGACAGCCATTGCAAGTTTATGGGACGAAGAACCGGAAAACGACTCGTTTGCCTTGCAGGTCGAAGAGTTGATGGAATATGTAGGGGCAAAGATTGTTCAGTATCGCCTTGATGAACTGGTACAGAAGAGCGACACCCCGTTCACTTCGGCTCGTATCTATTCCGGAACCTTTCTCGACCGGATAGGTTATGGAGAGTTGAGTGCCAAAGGGGATCCGGAAAAATGGGAGCAGAGCCTGACCCTTCTGGAGAATGTCCTCCGCCAGGCCCTGCAGTTTGGATTTACCAATGAGGAACTGCAGCGGGTCAAAAAAGAACTGCAAGCCAGCTTCGATTCCGATGTCCTTACCGCAAGTAGTCGCAATTCAAAAAAACTGGGCGCCAGTTTTATTCAAAGAATAAACAGCAACAGAGTGATACGCTCACCGGAGCAGGAAAAGGAACAATTGGATCCGGTCATTGCAGCGATGGGTCTTGAGGAGATAGAGAAAGCCTTTCGCAGGGTGTGGAGTCATTCGACTCGTCTGGTGAAGGTAAATGGAAATGCGAGCATTCCAGGCAAAAATCCTTTGGCTGCAGTGCAGCGTGTATATGAGGCTGCTGTGGAACAGAAAGTGGCAGCTTACCAGGCGGAGGATCTTTCTGCTTTTCCCTACCTACAACTGCAAGGGGCTCCCCAGGCAGTTGTTCGCCAGGAACAGTTTACAGATATAGACGCCACACGTCTGCTCTTTGGTAATGGTGTTGTGGTGAACCTGAAAAAAACATCTTTTCAGGAAAACGAGGTACAGCTTTCTGCCAATTTCGGGCTTGGAAAGTCAAGCGAGCCCTCTCCCGGCCTGTCTCTTCTCACTGAAAATGTCGTGAATCGTTCCGGTACAGGACGGTTGAGCAAGGATGATCTGGACAGGATTCTTGCCGGCTCCAGTGTGAAGATGCATTTCAAGATCACTCCGGCAGCGTTCAGCTGGCAGGGCAAGGGATTGAATCGGGATCTAGAGCTCCTTTTTCAGGTCTTGCAGAGCCTCCTTGCTGATCCTGGAGTGGATGAGGATGTCTACCGAGTCGGAATGGATCGTTTTTCTCAAATGTATCAGGAAATGGGGGTTGATGTCAGGGGAATGGTGAAACTCCATGGAGATGCATTTCTGGCTGATGGGAACAGGTTTTTCGGCCTTCCTCCCTGGTCTGATTTTTCCAGGTTAACCGTTGAACAGATCAAAAAATGGTTGTTGCCGGCTGTTCGTCAAGGTGCATTAGAGATCTCCCTGGTGGGGGATTTTGATGAAAAGAAGGTGCAGGCCCTGGCAGAAAAGTATTTCTCTGTTCTGCCCCCAAGGAGTGAAAAACAGGCTCAGGAGGTACAGGTTGACTTTCCCAAGGGACGAACCCTGGCCCTGACCGTTCCCTCTTCCATTGACAAGGGAATGTTGATCATCGCCTGGAAGAGCAATGATTTTTGGGACATCAAACGGACCAGGGGCCTGCACATGCTGGCAGAGGTCTTTTCCGATAAACTGCGGCGGGTGATTCGGGAACGATTGGGTGCTTCCTATTCTCCCCAGGTTTTTAATGTTTCCAGCAGGATATATCCGGGTTACGGCGTAATGCAGGCCAGGCTGATTGTTGATCCGGCCCAGATTGAACTCTTGAAAAAGGAGGTCATGGCCATTGCAAATGAGTTGTGGCAGGGAGAGATCAGTGCTGAAGAACTGGAGCGGGCAAAGGGTCCCATGCTTACAGCATTAAAAGATATGGTGCGCACCAATGGGTACTGGTTGAAATCTGTGCTGGCTCTGTCAAAAAGATATCCGCAGCAACTGGAGTGGCCAAACACCATTCTTACGACCTTTGGCGGCTTCACGGTCGAGGATATCAAGGGCTTGGGTCGTTCCTACCTGGATCCAAAACAGGCAGCAACTATTACCGTGGTTCCGGAGCAGATGAAGGATTCAGAATAACCACAAGTAAGCACGAAGAAATTGGCAGTACAGAGGGTTCTGGTGAAATTGCTTGCTGCCGTAATGCTTATTTATATTACGGTTGCTCTAAGAGCTCCAGCCACTATTTTTTCAACCGACAATCCACAGGGCTACATCCTGGGCGTGTTTTGTGGTGCGGTCCGAGACTCCACCCAAAATGCCCTTGGCCATGCCTACGCCCCGGCGACCCATGACGATGGTACCGCAGTCATGTTTCTTTGCCTCACGGATAATGGCATGGGCCTCCTCCAGATCTGTCGCTTCAGGTAGAATATGAATCTGACTGGCCGGGATTCCTGCCTCCCTAAGGAGGAGGAGGGGGCCCTGGAAGAGACAGTCTGTTCCGGAAAGATGGGCGTCGCACCACTCTTTATCCCATTTATGATAAAAGTCTTCAGGCCTGCAGGTCACCTTTTTGCCAAAGAGGGCGCTGCAGTGGAAGAGGGATATTTGGATATCCTCTCTTCCTGCAAGGATATGGGCCAGATGATCGATTGCCATGAGTGAGGGGAGGGAGCCATCCACGGGCACCAGGAAGTTTTTTGATTGCACCTCACCGTCTATGATCCACAGAGGGGTGGAATGGCATTTTTGGAAGAGGTTGGCCGAGACCGAGCCCATGAGCATTTCACTGATACCACTCAGGCCGCGTCGGCCCACAAGAATGGCGTCCAATAGATCCTTTCCCGCCTTTTGCTGGATGGTGGCGGCAATATTGTATCCGGAAACCTCGACCGAGGTATGAATGCGTTCGCTGTCAACACCAAATCTGATCAGTTTTTCCTGGGCCTTGGCCAGGTAGCGATTGGCTGTCTCTCCTTTTTTGTCCAGCCCGGGTGCGACCGGGAGCAGAGAGTTCTTTGGATCTGCAGACGAGGGCATGATGGATGCGGAAGCTGTGATCCAGGTGCAGAGGCGAAAGTTGATGTCAGGCTGTTTGGCAAAGAGGCTGGCAAGGTAGGAAAGGGCCTGGCTCGAGTAAACAGAACCGTCGATGGCTACGAGTATTTCTTTCTGCATTGTACACCGTTGTCCCAAAAGGTTGATGGCGTCGTAGATAAGCGAAGACTTCGAAAACGCTTTATCTTGGAATCATATCTTTAACGTACCCTGAAGGCTGTCTTAATCGTAGGAAATGGAGAGAGATAAAGCAAAATAAAACTGATAATGTGGGATATTATTAATAAAAATGTTGCTGAATCTTCCTTTCTCAGTCATAGTTGTCAACGAGAATGTTAAGGCACCCTTAATTGAAACCCTTTTTTTCTGGAGTGATGCATGGAGCCACAACCTGATGAGAGACGACAGTGTACACGGACTCCTTTCCTGGCGACTGTCCTGATCAACACAGATTTAGAAGGTGTGGAAATAAAAGCGGTTCTGCGGAATATCAGTATCAGCGGAATGTATGTTGAGCTTGAGCAAAATATCTCTGTAGGTACTGTCTGTTACAGTAAGATTATCATCGAGGGAAAACATAGCCGCCTGATCCTTGAGTCCATACAGGGAGAAGTGGTACGCGAAGAAGAAGGAGGGGTCGCTATTCGTTTCGCTTCGAACATGGAATGGTTCGTGCTCTTTAAAATCTACACCCAGTTTGCCAAGAAATCCCTTTCCCGCTAATGTCCACCAGTGGTGCGTCAATGATGAATTACTAGACGCCTCCTTTTTGTTTCTCTCCTTCCTGTTTTTTTATCGTTTCTTCTTTTTTAGGCGGGTCGAAAAATGTGACCATATACTGGAAGAGAAAGACGAAAATAAAGACAACTATATAAACCACTATCCAATCCCACATCCTGTTTCTCCCCTTGTAAACATACTCTTTGTTTTGTGTATATGACTAATACTTGTAGTGCGGCGGAGTGGTTTTGTAAAGGGTGAAGCATCATTTTATTTTTGTCCCCTGTTTGGGAGATGCCGGTGGCTGTTGCGTTTTCTTGTTTTGAGTCGCTTTTGCGGCCGTCTGTTTTTTTGGTACCACAGTGCTTCCTGTCACCACCTTTTTTTCTGGAGCAGGTTTGGCAGGAGGAACGGCTGCTTTTTTTCTTTTGGCCGCTGTTTTCTTTCTGGGAGGTGATTTTTTCCAGAGAGTCGTCTCACTGAAGCAGTCCCATCCCCAGCGCAGCCAGCTGAGCAGCGCCATGGCCAGTCAGAGGGCCCAGAACAACATACTGATACGATAGGCCATCAGCGGCACTGTAATGACCCAGGCTGCAGGAAGTAAGGATTCATTTCTATCCTGGTACCAGCGCAGGGTATGGCCACTGGAGCCATTGCCTCCGATCTGCATGTCCGGATGTCCGAGTAAACCCTTCTGGATGGCAAAGAAGAGGGCCCCAAGGGCCGTAAATGTGATCAGGACAAGCAGGACCTGGACGATATTGAAGGTGGCGACTTGGGTTATTTCGATACCCTTTTTTTTGCGGACTCCTAAAAGAAGGAGCCAGATGACGACCAGGGCGGCAAGGAGTGGTGGAATCTGGCTCAACCCCAGTCCGAGAAGGAGCCACTGTAACGTCGAGAGCGGGGTGAGCTTGATTCGACCAAGTAACAGGGCAAAGAGGATGATCACCAGGAGATCACCCCAGAAAAGCACTGCCGGTCCGATGCGCGGTCCTCCTGTAAGGAGAATCCAGCGGGAGGAGGGGACCGTCAACTCAATGGATGTGTTCACGCTTTCCATCCCGAGATCCACCTGCCGGGTGATCAGTTTCAGAGGAACGCCGAGGTCACTGCGCCAGTTGATTTCTATATCCTGTTTTCCCGGTCGTACAGGGATGGTGAGCCTGTTGTTCTCCAACTGCAGGGGGAACTCCTTATTGTTGATCGAGCTCTTCTGCAGATCAATGTCAGGAGGCAGGGTGATAGTGTGGCGCAGGCCGCGACTTGCTGTCAGGGAAAAGAAAAGAGAGACCTCTGTTGCCCGCCTGCCCGGTTTGATCTGCATCCGGCTCCTGCTGATGGTCATGGTTGGACCGGCCACCCCTTTGGGACGACTGACATTCAGCTGCAAGGTTTCGCCGGGATAGGGGTGATATTCCGGAAATCGCTTTCCTGCAGGATTAGTCTGGTTGATCTCCGGCAAGCCCTGGGTCTGGACATGCCAGATCGGGCTGACATCAAGGAACCAGACCTCTGTCCAGGAACTGGTTTCTGCTGCGGAAAATGTCAGATTCTCCACTGGGTTCATGGCAGAATGCCAGCTGAAGATCTGCTGCTTTGGCCCCATATTGATTCTGACCAGGTTGTCCTTGATATGCAGTGAGTCCGTAGTGACCCTTTCCCCGGCAAGAAGGGGGATATCAAGGGTGATAACCGTATCGGGACTGCGACGAATCACTCTGGTTTGTACACTCCATTCCAATCCCATATGCAGGGTTCGTTGCACCTGTACAAATGCAGGAATATGGACATTGTTCGGATCTCGTTTTTTTCCCGTTTCCTCTGCTGCAGCCGGCTTGATTCTGCTCAGGGTAATCTGTTTGTCCAGGGCTCCGTTTTCACGGAGTCCGCTCAGTGACCAGTCACTTACTCTCGCCTGCGTGTGTCTGGGCCTCAGGGGGAAGGTGAGGGAGAGTTCGCTTTCCCCCTGCAGATCTTTTTTGAGAATGAGTCGATGGCTTCCCGGTTCAAGGCGGATAAGGGTGTTGCCTTGCTCGGCCAGCCGAAAAATTTCAGCTGGTTTGCCATCCAGGATAATCTGATCAAAGATCCGGTTTTCTCCCGGAAGTGGAATTGCTCCTCGGATAAGTGAATCCACCTGGAGTTCCACCTGTAACAACTCCTTATCGATCTGAATCACACATGAGTTGATGGCGGCGCAGTTTGATTCGCATTCCGGCGGAGCAAGCAATCTATCCTGCAGCTCCTGCAGGATCTCGGGAGGCGGTATTTCTGCTCTTGCAGAGTGGGGGAGTGGGAGGAGAGAAGCAGGGAGCAGGAGGAGCAGTGGAGCGACTGTTGTCGCTGTTGACTGTTGTTTTCCTTTTCCGGTAAGCAAACATTGACGCAGAAAACCGAGAATGAGAAGGGCGAGGAGGAGGACCCTGACAAAGGAGAGGATTGTGTTGGGTAAGGGAGAGAGAAAAATAAAGCTGATCTCCTGCTCGGGTTTGACCGGACCGTTCCAGGTGAGATAGAGTTTTTGCCAGTTCCAGTCAGGCAACCCGGGACCTGTCAGGATCATGGCCTGTGGGTCGACCTGTATAGGTTGGGGTGCCTGAACAGGTCGTGAATCATAGAGTCCCTTGCCAATGGACTCTATTTTGGATTTACCCATACCAATAGGGGAGTATTCTGTTGCCTCCCTTTCCAGGAGCACAGCCTCCTCTTGAGGGGATACTGCATCCATGGGAGGCTCTTGGGTGATCCTGTGATAGCGGCCATATTCCAGCTGCGGGAAGAGCCCGGTACGGATTTCATTGACCATGTAGGGAACGGAAGTCACGATAATGGCAACCAGGAAAACAAGCCCACTGATGCGGCTGATCCGTTCTCCGCTTTTCACAGTGATACGTTTCTGCAGGGCAAGGAGGCCAAGGAGAGGCAGCCAGAGAAAACGCGGTGCACCGGGTTGATGATAGGTGAGTATCAGGGTAAAGAGGGCAACAGCTCCCCAGCTCCAGCCCAGGATCCTGCCAGTGGCGAGGGCAATGATCAAGACGAGAAAAATGTCGAGCAAGGTCCAGCGATTCAGCCAGGTGGGAACCCTGTTAATGCCGGAGGCAGTGAGGAGTTTCCAGCCGGGGGGGAGATTCAATTCGGCAGAAAGTTTCTGGAAGGTGTGGTCCCAGCCAAGTGCCGGAAGGGCAAGGCGCCCCCCTGTAACAGGTCGATCGAGGCGGGATTCACCACTGAGTGAAAGCGCACCTTGTCGAACTTCAACCCCTATCTTGTCAGACCCGGGGAGCCTGGTGATCAGCCTGCTCTTCCCTTCCACCTCCACCTTGCCCAGATTCTGCGACGGGTCGATATTGAGGCGCCATCCCCGAGTCATGGTACCGCTTATGACGTCATACACGGTGAGACCGCTCCCTTTTTCATCCAGCCAGAGTTTACGTCGCAGCTGCAAACGGTTGGGTGCAGGGGTGGGATTTCCCAGGTTTTTTTCGGTCAGGAGCATCTGCTCACCACCTTTGATCAGGTAGGCGGGGAACTTTTTCCACTCCTGGGGAAGGGAGGTGCGGGAGGGATCCACAGGGGAGGGACTTTCGATCTCCACCTGGCGTAATTTCGGGTCTGCAGCAAAGACCCATATCTCCTCTTCTGGCCAGGGACCTTCTATGACACCTGGATGGAGGCGATCAGGGGACAGAGATGCGGTGTTGCGCAGACTCAGGTCAAATCTGCCAACTGGCCCGGTCGTACCTGCAGCTGCAGCCTTCCGCTGTTGTCCAGACGTACAGGCAGCGGTGAATGGAGTTGTAAGGGAACAAAATCATCCCCGCTTTTCAGACCGAGGGTGATCTCGCGCGGAGTGCCGGAAACAACCAGGAGGATACGCAGCTGTTGCCGCAGGGGAATCCCGTCCTCAATCTTGCGAACGACCTGAATAACCAGACTATCCTCTGACGCCTTTTTGCCTTTGTCCACCTGTTTGAACCAGAGTCTGCCTTTTTCATCGAGCTGCATCTCTTTTATTTTTTTCCCCTGGAGGGTGAGGTTGACAAGATCTGTAGCCGGAGGGATAGAGAGGTGCTCGGGGAGTTCTTTCCAGGAAAAGTGTCCCGTCAAATGCTGTTTTCCTGGGTTGAGCCAGACTGCCGGCTGGTTCTGATGCTCAACCACCAGAATATCCTTCCCGTTAACCTGAACCTCCAGAGGCCAGAACGGAGCTTTTCCAGGAAGTGGTACGAGGCTGCGGGTCTCAATAAACCATTGCTGCCTGAATTGAGCTCCACTGCTGTGAACATCAAGGTCAAGTCTGGACGGCCAGGTAGAGTATCGTTTTGTTGCCTCCGTTGTTTCCAGACTACACATTTTTTCCTCCTGCTCGTACAGGACCCAGGGGATCCATTGCTGGAGTTCGTCAGGATTTTTTGATTCCAGAGCCCAGGACGTGCTGACCGTTTCAGGGGAAAAGTTGAGGAGAAGCAGACCCAGAACCATCAGAACACGAAAGAGAATTGTGCTGTGAAAGGGGGCAGGTATGTTATGCATGAACGATATCTGTTTGTCTGATCGGTGGATGGCGGCAAAGGTGAGAGATGTTTGTTCCTTCATTATAGTGATGAAGAAAAACGTTTGTCAAATTCACCGCATTATTAAGATGTTTTTTTGTGCATCAGGCCTTGACTTTTCTTTTTGAGTCACCCACAATAGCCACTGTGAAAAGAAGCTTAACTTATTCCCCCTTGCAATTAATTTCTCTAGATACTCAAAAAAATGCCAACTATTCTGACCATCGATGATGAGAGTCTGATTCGGGATTCCTTTCGTTTTTATCTGGAGGATTATGACTACCAGATGCTGGAGGCGGAAAATGGACGTATTGGTCTGGAGATGATTCATAAGAAGCAGCCTGATCTGGTGCTGGTGGATCTGAGAATGCCCGAGGTCGACGGGCTCGAAGTTCTGCAGGATGTGCATGAGAACTATCCTGATCTCCCCATCATTGTCGTCTCAGGAACAGGGGTTATCGGTGATGTGGTGGAGGCGATGAAACGGGGGGCATGGAGTTATCTGCTCAAGCCCATCGCTGATTTTAATACCCTGCGTTATGCGGTGGAGCAGGCCCTGGAAAAGGCTAGGCTTATTAAGGAGAACCGGAGCTATCGGGAAGAATTGGAGGAAAAGGTTCGTGTACGGACTCAGGCCCTGGAACACTCCAATCAGCTCCTGCGTGATACCAGGATGCAGGTCATCCTGCGTCTGGGTAAGGCGTCGGAGTTTCGGGACAAGGCCACTGGTCGTCATGTTATCCGGGTAAGTTGTTATACCAAAATCCTGGCAAACTGTATGGGGTTCAGCGAGGCAGAGGCCGACATCATGGCCCTGGGCAGTGCCCTGCATGATGTGGGTAAGATTGGGATCAGTGATGGTATCCTGTTGAAACCCGGAAGACTGTCTCCGGAAGAGTGGGAAACGATGCAAGGGCACTGTCTACTCGGTCGAGAACTGCTTAGTCCGCTCAGCGTTGAAGATGTGGAGGGCTTTGCCAGTGAGGTGAATGGCAACCTGGAAGGGATTATTTCCGATTCGGATCTGTTGCAGATCTCAAGGATTATCGCCTATTCTCATCATGAACGCTGGGATGGCTCAGGGTATCCCGAGGGCTTGAAGGGAGATGAGATTCCCATCGCTGCACGTATTGTGGCAGCGGTGGATATTTATGACGCCATTGGCAGCAGGCGCCCTTATAAAGAGGCCTTTTCTGAAGAAGAGTGTCTACGGATCATACGGGAGGCCTCCGGCGTCATTCTTGATCCGGAGATCGTGGATCATTTCTTTGATAAGCTTGACCTGATTCAGCAGGTTAAGGCCAAGTGGGCCGACTGATCCATGGTCAGTTGGCCCAAGCACCCCATCTCCAAACGATTATCCCTGACCGCATAGGCTTACTATAGCGGTCAGGGATAATCGTTCGAATATAGAGCACCTGAACCAACTTATAAGCTACTGTCTATTCATAGGTATTCTACTTTCTGCAGCTGGGTCGTTTCCTGACGATTATGGTTGAGAAATAATGGACCTGGTCACGAATAGAGGTCAGGTCCGTCAGGATTTTCTCTTCTTTCATTCCTGCCCGCTCAACAAGTACCGCTTTTTCCAGCAGCCCAAGCTCTTGCAGAAGATCGATGAGTCGGTCAAGGACCCGGTGCACTTTCATCAGAACGATGGTGTCAAAGCTCTCCAGGGTCTGGCGAAGCTGTTCTCCTGAAAAGGTTGCTGGGATTAAAGCCAGTTTGTCGTCGCCAAGACAGATGGGAATAGAAGTGGCAGCCGAACATGAGGACATGGCGGAGATGCCGGGGACAAATTCCACCATGATCTCCGGTTGCAGGGAGAGGATGGTTTCGTAGAGGTAATATCCGGTGGAATAGATGGCCGGGTCGCCAAGGGTGGGAAAGACCACATCTTTGCCCTGTTCCATGAAGTTCAGGATCTGCTCAGCGGCCCTTTTCCAGGCCTCCTGCACCTCCACTGCAGGTGCACTGTCCAGGTGGATTTTTTTCATGGGAAAATAGAGCTCGACAATCTCTTTTTTATCAATGGAGAGAGCCTGTTCCACGATGGAGAGGGCAGTGGAAGAACCGTTTTCTGATCCTTTGGGCGTGGCAATGACCGGACATTCCTCCAGAGTGCGGAGAGCTTTTCTGGTTAGGAGATCAGGATCTCCAGGGCCTACGCCAATGATGTGAAGTGTTGCGTGCATGGTTCTTGGTGTATGGAAGAATTAGTGGTTATTGTTCAAGAGTTGTTTGTTTCTGGGCCGCAGAGGTCTGATAGAGAATTTTTCGTATTTCCTCTATTCCTTCCAGGATGCGTGGGGTGGGGCGGGAAACCAGTTGTTCATCAACGAGAAATATTTTCCCTTCACGCACTGCCTTGATGGCCTGGAAGCCGGGCTCTGAGGCAATTTTCTCTTTACTGATTCGATTCATTCGTCCTTCCTGAGCAAGAAAGATGTCAATCTCTTGGGCATGGGCCAGAATTTGCTCTTTGCCGTAGGCGGCAATATTTGTTCCCCGCCTGGCCTGGGCATCTGTGGCAATGTTCCTCCCGCCTGCCTGCTCGAGGGCAAAGATCGCTATGGAAGAAGGAGAAAATGTCTTCATCTTGGCGTGGATGGATTGAAAATAGACCCTGGGTCGTTTTGCAAGGGGAATGGATTCCATAACGTGCTGCAGATGGGCAAGTTCCTGTTCAAAAGCGGTGACCATATGTTTTGCCCCTTTCTCTCTGCCGGTGATCCTTCCCAGTTGCTGCCAGTAGGCAAACATCTCATCAATGGTGCGCGGCTGCAGGGAGATGATTGTGATTCCAGCCCCTTTTAGTTGCTCTAAGAGCTGGGGGGCTGCATGGGTGATCATGGGACGGATGAGAACCAGGTCAGGACGGGAGGCGATAAATTTTTCCGGGTTGTCGTGGAGACTGAATCGAGGTTTGTTCAGGACTGACGAAGGGTAGGTGTCGCTTGCGGCGATCCCGATCAGTTCCTGGTCCAGGCCAAGCGCTGCCAGGTTCTCGGTGTGGGCCGGATAGAGGGAGATGATACGTTTAAACACCACCCCTGATTCTCCCGCATGGGAAAAAGTGGGGAGAAAAAGAGTGCAGAACAGGAATCCAAGGAGCAGAGAGGGCAGCCTGCGTTTGTGAGTTTTTATTTTTAGATACATCCCGGCCCCTCTCATTGATACCTAAATTGAATCTGCGGACGGCCATGATCGTCCTGGCGTTGGACTGTGGCCTCCACTTCAAAGGCCGCATGAAGAAGTTCACTGGTGAAGAGTTCTTCCACAGGCCTGTGATCAAAAATTTGTCCATTTCTTAAAACAAGGCACTCATCACAAAAGGCTGCAGCCAGGTTTAGGTCATGGATGGCTGCAATGACAGTGAGACCTTGTTCGTCAACCCGTTTGCGCATCACCTGCATGATGGCAATGGTGTGATGGATATCAAGGTTGGAGGTGGCCTCATCAAGAATCAAGACCTCGGTTTCCTGGGCCAGGGCCCTGGCCATAACAACTCGTTGCAGTTCGCCGCCCGAAAGAGCACTGACTGGACGCGACTGGAGATGCGTTATGTCCATGGTCTGCATGGCCTCATCAACTGCCTGCAGATCTGGAGTTGACGGTGAGGAAAATCGAGGGATATGGGGGTGGCGTCCCATGAGAACCACGTCCCTTACCGGATACTCAAATCCCATGGCAAAATTTTGGGGAACCAATGCCAGCTGTGTGGCCAGCTCCTGCCGTGAATAGCTCTCCATGGGTTTGTCTTTATAGAGGATATCTCCGGTACCTGTTTTGTGCATACCCATGAGCAGTTCGATGAGGGTAGACTTTCCACTGCCATTGGCACCGAGGAGACCACAAAACCTTCCCTTATGGAGCTGCAGGTCAATTCCCTCCAGGACCGTGGTGTTACGGTAGGCGAAGGAGACCTCGGAGAGTTGGAAGAGCAGGGGGACAATATTCATGATGAGAGGGCCAGCTGTTTTTTACGGAAGATATAACAGAAAAAGGGGCCGCCGATGAGAGAGGTGAGCACCCCGATGGGAATCTCCGAAGGCAGCCAGGCCCGGGTAATGGTATCAGCGCCAAGAAGGAGGATGCCGCCGCCCAGGAAACAGGCTGGCAGCAGTACCCGGTTGTCCGGACCAAGGATCATACGCAGGAGGTGGGGAATAATAAGCCCCACAAAACCAATAATCCCGGAAACAGAGACACAGATAGCGGTGATCAGTGAGGCGCAGAGGAGCAGCATTTTTTTGACCCGTGGTGTTTCTACACCTAGGGTGTCGGCGGTCCGTTCGCCAAGGGCCATGATGTTGAGATCGCGCGCAAAATAGAGAACAAAGAGCAGGCCGGGGAGCACCACTGCAGTGGTTGACAGCACGTCTGTCCAGTTCCTGCCGACAAAGCTGCCCATGAGCCAGAAGATAATGATGCTCACCTGTTCGTCTGCCAGGTATTTGATAAATCCGATCCCGGCAGAAAGGATGGCTGCAACGATTACCCCGGAGAGAATAAGGGTATTGGAGGAGAGCCGGTTGTCCGGTGCAGCCAGGGAAAAAACACCAATCAGGGTGCCCATGGCTCCAAGAAAGGCAAAGATCGGGATGGAAAACCAGGCAGGAACAGTGATGCCGAAGAGGGTCAGAATAATAGCAAGGGAGGCCCCAAAGGCGGCCCCTGAAGAAATACCAAGGGTATAAGGATCAGCCAGGGGATTGAGGAGTATGGCCTGGAATACGGCTCCGGCCACTGCCAGCCCACCACCCACCAGGGTAGCAGTGAGGATGCGGGGCAGACGTACTTCCATGACCACAAAGGGGAATGTGGGATCCATTCCCTTTGCTTCCTGTCCTGCAAGCTGTGACCAGAGAATCTGTATGACTTCCAGCGGGGCTATCTTCAGGAATCCCATCCCAGTGGCAAGAACAACTGCTGCACAGAGAAAGAAGAAGAGAAACACAATGAAAAGAAGAGGTCGGGAAATGGTCATTTGCTGCTGCTGGTCATATTTTATGGAAAATAAAAAAATCCCGGATCAATTACTGGAATCGATCCGGGATTTCCCTTGCTATCCACAAATCCATGCTCCCAACCGTCCACGATGGGAAACAGAACTTTTCCGGCAGGTCTTCTGACTTCCGGATCGTCCTCCCCCTGCGCCTTCCCTTTTGCGTGATGGAAAAAGTGGCATTTTTGCTGGGATTGTCCCCGGTTACAGCGGCGGGCCCGTCTTCGAATTGCACGAAGTTCCCTTTTCAACCCGTGATGATGGCCCTCTCAGTTGTGTTGCAAGGGCCCGGGTACCTGGAAAATATGCTTATCGTATTACCGGAGATAAGGGTTTTTGTCAATCTCCTCTTCCATTGGGGAAGAGAGGTGTAGGAGAAAAAGGGCTTGACTTTTTGCTGTGAAAGTGAAGAAGATACAGGAAGATAATGGATTAATTTTGAAGGAAAAAATGAACCCATGCGCAACGATATTCCTTCCTCCCAGAGCCCTATTTTGTCGCAAACTGCCCGGCGGTGCCTGTTGCGCTTTATTGTCTTTTCTTTTTTGTGGTATGTGCTTGCCGGGTCAGACAAGGCGAGCTGGATCATAGGTGTTCCGGCAGTGTTATTTGCCACCGCCTTGAGCCAGATGCTGGCGTCCACTTCTCCCCGGCGCATTAGTGTGGCTGGCGCCTTTCATTTTGTTCCTTTTTTTCTTCGCCAATCGTTTCACGGCGGCAGTGATGTGATGCGGCGGACCCTCTCCTCTCAACAACTTCTCGATCCGGGACTGGTCTCCTACACCACTCTTTTGCCGGAAGGCTCAGCCAGGATTTTTTTTGTCAATACCATCAGCCTGCTCCCCGGTACCTTGAGCGCAGAACTGCATGGAAACAGGGTGACCATTCACACCCTTGACCAAGGCTTGTCCATTTGGGCTAACATCCAGCGACTGGAATACCATGTTGCCGCCCTGATGTGCATCTCACCTGAAAGGGAGGAAGGCTCATGAGCTGGTTGCACATCTTTTTTGCCTTGATCTTACTTCCAGCCATTGGCGTAGGTATGATTCGTATCTTAAGAGGCCCCACTGCTGCAGACCGAATGATGACGGCGCAGTTATTCGGCACCTGCGGAGTGGCGATCCTCCTGCTGCTCAGTGCAGGAATGAGAAATCCAGTACTGCTTGACATCGCTCTGGTTTTTTCCCTGCTGGCAGCACTGGCCACCATGACTTTTATCCGTCGGACCTGGCAAGGTTTCGGCAAAAAAAAACATGAATATCCTCTACAATAGCGGCACACTGCTCATCCTGCTCGGGTTGCCTTTTTTTCTTTCCGGCACCGTGGGCCTGCTTCGCTTTCCAGACATCTATACCCGGCTGCATGCGCTCACCAAGGCAGATAATGTCGGCTTGGGCTGTATCGTCTGCGGTCTTGCCCTCCAGTCCGGCAGCTGGGCAGTAGCAATAAAGCTCCTGCTCATCTGGCTGCTGGTGCTCATCGCAAGTTCGGCCTCCTGCCATCTCATAGCCCGAAGCGCCATGCAGAAGAACATTCAGCCGTGGACACGATCATGAGCTATTCCATTCTCACTTGTTTCGATATCCTGCTGATCCTGACCCTGCTGTGGCTTGGCTGGCGCTTGCTCAGCACTGAAGATATTTTCAAGGCGGTTGTGCTGTTTATCTCTTTTGGCCTGCTGATGGCCCTTGCCTGGGTCAGAATGCGGGCGCCGGATGTGGCACTGGCCGAGGCGGCCCTCGGTGCCGGTCTGACAGGACCACTCTTTCTTGCCGCCCTCAGGCGGATGAAGCGAATCCATAAAGGTGAACGAAGGCTTGACAGCGATGAGAACAGGGGAGAAGATCATGAGGCGGACCCGGAACAGACACAAGCGGCTTGATGGCTCTCAGCAGCTGTTTCTGTTGCTCGTTATCTGCCTGACTGCACTGCTTGGCGTCATCCTCTGCAGTTTTCCCAGGCCCGCTCCAGGACTTGCAGACGCGGTCGCCCATTTCCAGGAGCAGAGTGGTGTGGAAAGTCCGGTGACCGCAGTACTGCTCAATTTTCGCGGCTATGACACCTTGCTGGAGGTCATGGTCATGCTACTTGCCGTAATCGGTGCCTGGTCTCTGACCAAGGCCCCTTTTCCTGATCAGATTACAGAGATAAGCCCTGTGCAGATGGGAGCTGTTCGTCTGCTTGTCCCAATCATGTGTCTGATTGCGGCCTATCTCGTGTGGCAGGGAAGCCACCTGGCAGGAGGTGCATTTCAGGGCGGCGCCATTTTTGGCGCTGCAGGGGTTCTGCTCTTGGTGAGCGAACTGCCCTGGCTGCGCAGTACCCCTCTCTTCTTTCTCCGCTGTGGCCTGGTCATGGGGCCACTGGTCTTTGCAGGGACCGCTCTTTTCTGCCTGTTTTTTACCGGTGACCTGCTTGGCTACCCCGAAGGAACAGCCGGATGGCTGATTCTGCTCATCGAGACTGTTTGTGCTCTCTCCATTGGACTTACTCTGGCATCGCTTTTTGCCGGCGGCCGTCCTGAAGATGAAGTTGTGAGGGAACAGAACCCGGTCGATCAATCTTGTAACGGAGAGCGGTCATGATCACAACCCTATTGTACAGCCTGACCGGCCTGATACTCTTTGCCATGGGGATCTTTACCCTGATTATCCACTCCCATCCGCTGCGCAAGATCCTGGCAGTCAACGTTATGTCCACCGGAGTCTTTCTGATCCTTGTTGCCACCGCTTATACCCCTTTGGGGCAGGGAGAAATTGACCCTGTTCCCCATGCCATGGTTTTGACGGGCATTGTGGTCTCGGTGAGCATCACGGCCCTTGCCCTGATCCTGGCCTGTCGGGTACAGGAAACATCAAACCTCGATCTGCTCAAGAAGAGAAGACAATCCAAGACCGGAAAGGAATCCGGGGCGTGATCTTTGTGCATGCAGAAACTCCCGCATGGATGCTCTTCCCCATAGTCCTGCCCCTGATCGCAGGGCTGCTCTGTTTCCTGTTCAGCCGCAGGACCTTTGTCATTGCCCTGGCCGCTGTTTTGGCCAACTTCCTTGCTGTTTGTCTTCTTATCTCCCAACTCCTTGTTTTCGGCTCCATGCGTTGTCACATGGGTGGTTGGCAGCCACCGCTTGGCATCAGCCTGCGAACCGATGGTCCTGCCCTGCTGATGCTGCTCATGACTGCAGTCACAGGCCTTGCCATTACCCTGTACGCCAGGGGATACTTCTCTTACCGAATTGTTGACCCGGTACGTGCTGCTCGTCACCAGCGACAGCAGCGTTTTTTCTGGCCCCTGTGGATGCTGCTGCTGGCTGGTCTGAATGGACTGTTTCTTTCAAATGATATCTTTAATATCTATGTAACCCTTGAACTGATTGGAATCTCCGCCGCATCTCTGGCTGCCCTCTCAGGAAAGCCTGCTTCCCAGCTTGCCTCCTTTCGCTACCTGCTTATCAGCCTCCTGGGATCACTCACCTACCTGCTGGGTATCGTGTTTCTTTACCGGTCATGCGGAGTGCTGGACCTGGATCTGCTGCATAATCTTAGCGATAATGGGCCTGGATTGCGCGCAGCCCTGGCCCTGATGAGCGTTGGGCTGCTGTTGAAGACTGCCCTGTTTCCTCTCCATTTCTGGCTGCCCCCTGCCCATGCCAATGCCCTTGCTCCGGTAAGCGCCATTCTCTCTGCCCTGGTGGTCAAAGGATCGTTTTATCTCTTATTCAGATTCTGGTTTGAAATTTTTCCATCCACCATTACCACACCTGCCCTGAATTTTATGGGAACACTGGGTGCGGCTGCCATTCTCTGGGGCGCGATTCAGGCCATGCGTCAGCACAGGCTCAAACTGATGGTCGCCTATTCCACCGTGTCCCAGCTCGGCTACCTGTTCATCGCCTTTCCTCTGGCCAGGGTAGATGGGAGTGCCCATCTGTGGTCCATCGTTATCTTTATGGCCCTGGCCCATGCCTGTGCCAAATCAGCCATGTTCATGGTCTCCGGCACGGTCTTTCTCTATCTCGGGCATGACCGGATCAAGGATCTGAGCGGGGTAAGGGCCACCCTGCCGATCACAGTTTTTGCCTACGGTATTGCCGGGGTTAGTCTCATGGGGCTGCCGCCCTCCGGCGCCTTTATTGCCAAATGGATGCTGCTGAGCTCGTCGCTGGCATCCTCGCAATGGTGGTGGGCGCTGGTGGTCATGGGCGGCAGTCTGCTGGCAATGATCTATGTATTCCGGGTCATGTCACGATTCTTTGTCATTCCCGAAGGATTTTCATTTGAAAACACTGCGCCTCTTTCTCCTCTCCTGGAATGGCCTGCTCTGGCTCTTGCCTTAATTTCCCTGTTTCTCGGCCTGGTCGCCCCCTGGCCCCTGCACATCTTGTCGCAGGGGTCCATTCATCTTGCCCAGATCTTTCCTGGAGGCCTGCCATGAACTGGGGACAGTGGCTTCTGATATCCATACTGCTTAGCTCGTTTCTCCCCGGCATCATCATCTTTGCTCTGCCCGAGGAAAAGCATCGCCTGCGCACCATTCTCAATCTCTGCGGATCGACCTTGAAGATAGCACTGATCCTGATCATGGATTTGTGGATTTATCTCGGTCACAACTTTGAAATCCGAATGGTGATCATCCCGGGTGTGGAGCTGCTGTTAAATGGTGACCCTCTGTCTGCCCTGTTTGCCACCCTGTCCAGTGTGCTCTGGCTGCTGACCACATTCTATGCAGTGGGGTATCTTGAAGATTCCCCCAACCGCAGCCATTTTTTCGGCTATTTCAGCCTCTGTGTGACCGTGACCATAGGTATTGCCCTGGCCGGCAACCTTGTCACCTTTCTCCTTTTTTATGAGATGCTCACCTTGACCACCTATCCGCTGGTTATTCATCGTGGTACTGAACAATCTTTGCGTGCAGGACGCAATTATCTGATCTATGCCTTCAGCGGCGGTGCTCTCTTTCTCGTTGCTGTTGTCTGGCTGCAGGCCGTTGTTGGACCAACTGATTTTTCAGGAGCAGGGTTTTCTCCATCCTTTGTCGATACCCACTCCACTGTACTGGCCCTGATTTTTATTCTGCTGATCATTGGAGTTGGGGTCAAGGCCGCGCTTGTTCCACTGCACGGCTGGCTGCCGCAGGCCATGGTAGCGCCGGCCCCGGTAAGTGCCCTGCTCCATGCAGTAGCAGTGGTCAAGGCCGGGGCCTTTGGTATTATCCGTATAGTCCTTGACGTGTACGGCAGCCAGAATCTACTCCTGTTAGGAGTCCTGCCCCTGCTTGCGGGTGTCGCCACCATCACCATCCTCTATGGCTCTGTCCGCGCACTGCAGCAGGATGGTCTCAAGCGGCGGCTTGCCTTTTCTACCATCAGCCAGGTGTCCTATATTGCCCTGGGCATGAGCCTTGTTGATCAACCGCTGGCACTCATTGGCGGGCTTGTCCATCTCGTGCATCAGGGACTGATGAAGATCACCCTGTTCTTCTGTGCTGGAAACCTTGCAGAAACCCTTGGCATCCATCGTATCAGTGAGATGAGTGGTGTAGCCCGGCGCATGCCCCTTACCATGGCAGCGTTTTCCATTGGCGCTTTTGGCATGATCGGAATTCCGCCCACCGTGGGTTTTGTCAGCAAGTGGTATCTCGGCCTTGGAGGTCTCGCTGCCGGAAACTGGTGGGTAGTGCTTGTCCTTGCTGTCAGCAGCCTCCTCAATGCTTGTTACTTTCTGCCGATCCTGACCAAGGCCTGGTTTGGCAAGCAGCAGGGAACGTGGCCTGAAGAGTTGTACGTTGGCCGCTTTGAGACCCGTCTGATGCTGCTGGTGCCACCCCTTGTTACCGCCTTCGTCGTCATGGCGGCCGGTGTGGTGGCCAATGCCCAGATCAGTCCGTTGGCCTGGGTCCGTTTCATTGTCAGAGAGTATGGCCTATGACCTCCGCAGACTTTCAGACCCTGTTTTACGCCTTGCTCCTGTCACTGGTGACCGGAACACCACTGCTCATGGCTGCCTGCTGCTGCACGGTGTTAAAAAAAGTGGTTGCACCCTTGCTTCCCTGGGCTGCTGTGCCGGCCCTGCTCACTGCCACAATAGCCCCGATTGATGTGGTGGTGGAAGTACCCTGGTTTTTCATGGGAGGCCGTATGGGACTTGATCAAACCGGCCGCATCTTCCTCTGTCTCTCTGCCTTTATCTGGTTTCTGGCCAGCTTCAGCGGTCGCAGTCTGCTGAAGAATAAGCAAGGTCAAACGCATTTTTTTGTTTTTTTTCTGACTGCCATGGCTGGAAACTTCGGACTCATCCTCGCCCGTGACATGCTCGGCTACTATCTCTTTTTTGCGCTGATGAGTTTTGCAGCCTACGGCCTGGTGATTCATAAAGGAGATGATGAAGCAGCAAAGGCAGGCCGACTCTATCTCACCCTGGTAATGATTGGCGAAGTTGCCCTGTTTACTGCATTGCTCATCCTGATGCACAGTATCGGAAGCCTTGCCCTTGAGGATATGGCAGGAGTTTCCTACCATCCCCTGACCCTTGCCCTTCTGTTTATCGGCTTTGGCGTAAAAATCGGTGCCCTGCCTGTCCACGGCTGGATGGCGCCTGCCTATCAGGCCGCACCCATTCCTGCGGCCGCTGTTCTTGCCGGAGCCATGATCAATGCTGGTATCCTGGGCTGGCTGCGTTTCTTGCCCCTTGGCCAGACATCTACTCCACAGGGGGGGGTGTTATTTGTTGCTGCCGGTGCGCTTGCTGCCGTGTATGGGGTCGTCATCGGCCTGAAGAGAAAACAGGCAGGTGCTGTGCTTGCCTGTTCCAGCATCAGCCAGATGGGCCTGATAACCGTTATTTTCGGTCTTGGCCTTTTCGGTCATGAAGCAGGACTCCAGGCTGCTCCAGTGCTCATTCTGTATGTCGTGCACCATTCCCTGGCTAAAAGCAGCCTGTTTTTTGCTTATGATCTTGTTGAACGTCAGGGGAGGACCTTTTCCCATCTGCAGATGGCTGCCATCCTGCTGCCAGCCCTGTCTCTGGCAGGCCTGCCCTTCACCAGCGGGGCAATTGCGAAGACCGCGTTTAAGGGACTGGCTGCAACCCTTGGTGGGCCCTGGCATGGGTTGAGCGCATTTTTTCTCCCCCTGACAGCCATGGCGACAAGCCTGCTCATGTTTCACTTCATGGATGTACTCAACCACAGCAGATATATTGGTCATCCCGGGAGAACAGCGAGCAGAATAATTTTTGCTGCCAGTTTCATTGCAGTAGCAATATCCCTCTGGCTGTGGCCTCCGGCCAGGGTCCCAGCAAGTCACTCCCTGGCGGGACTGAAGCTTTTACAGGGGCTGTGGCCGGTTGCAGGCGGCTGTCTCCTGTTCCTTGTCTGGCGCCGAATCTCTTCCAGGACAACGGTTTTCTCTGATGAGCAAAAAAAACAAAGCAATTTTGATACCCTTGTGCGTACAGTGACAAGGCGGTTGCAGGAAGAAGAAAAACAGATTCTCCAAGAGGATGGGCTGGTCAACTCCCTGCGCAGGCTTGTCTCGCCCTTGCGCAGATCGGAAAAAATAATGGGAAGATGGAAGGTGGTAGGGCTCTCTTATCTCGCCCTGAGTCTCTGCCTTCTTTTTTTATTGCTCTGATCCTGCAATGATCCCTTGGCAGTAAAGTCACTCAGGAATTGCAGCGTCTTTGTCTTCAGGCGGGATGCCAGGAACTGAGATCCTTTCCGTCTTGTAAAAACTGGCTGCAAAACATACCATGAAATGAGATCGATCGAACAGAGGGAGGTGGAAACAGAGCGGATGAAACTTACGGCCACTACTTGTCTCGATGAAAAGATTCTGAAGGAACTTATTGATACTGCGCAGGCAGCAGTTGCTGCACCAGGACATACCACTGCCCTGGGAAGAAATTACGGTGCCTGTGTCTATACGCTGCATGGTCGTTTTTTTAAGGGGATCAACCTGTTTTCCCCCACCCACTCCCTTACCCTGCATGCAGAACAAGTTGCCCTGGTCAATGGTGCTGTCCATGGAGACCCTCTTATTCAAGCCATGGCAATTGCCTCCGATGACTGTACAATACTACCCATACCCTGCGGTATCTGCCGGCAGGCCCTGTTTGAGAATGCCCGCTTTTCAAAAGTGGATATACAACTCATCTGTGTACAGGGGGCAGAGGCAAAGTTGTTCAGGCTGACAGAACTCTACCCTGAGCCATGGCCTGACCGGGAACCGCAAACCCGCTGATTCCATTCATCAGCACTTGGATGGTCCCCGAATATTCGATACGCGCTGTGGCCGCCGGTTAGCTCGGGGGCTGAGGAAAACAGCCTGCTTTCGGCTGCAACAATGCCAAGAGATGGGTAAGGACGATGAAGAAGTCTACAGGTATTCCATCTGGAGACGAATAAGGCGCAGTAAGGCTTCGTTGTTCCTCAAAGAGGCTGGTTGGCCGCTACATACTCTATCATCTGATCCGGCGTCACAATCGAACCAATGGTTGCCTGTAGTGCCGCCAGGTCCCGCCGCCAGGTGTCCAGGACGTGGAAGAATTCATCGGCCATACCCTTTTCCTTGGCAAACTCGGTGATTGACATGTCCACCCGTTTGATCAGGTTCTCGGTATACAGAGAAAACTGTTTGCTGTAGATCTCTTTTTTGTATTCTTTCCCGATAACCTCTTTGAACAGCTTTTTCAGATCTTGATACTTGGGGATGCGGCCGATGGGGGTCCAGATTGTCTCCACTCTTCCCTGATGCATCAAGGCCATGATCCGCATCCACACCTTGGTGTCACGTTTTTCCCCAATGAGGCCGTCGGCTTCTCCTGGAGAAAGGATGCCACGACCGCTTTTGTGCAGCCAATAGTTGACCTGGAAACCAGAGGGGAGATTCTCTTTTGCGATAGCCAGATTCTCACCAAAGGCTTTGTAGTGGTTGATATAGTGCGCCAGGGGGCCGGGGAAAAAGGCCTCGTTGGCAAAGGGCGATCGTTTTTCACTGCCGTCCGCACCGATCTCCGTGGCCGTGGTGGCGGAGCGTATGATGGCACCATGTACCACGCTGTTCATCCAGTCATGGGCCATGACGATGGTGGGCATGGTTGTGTAATCACGGCCGCCGAACAGAAGCCCGCTTAACTTCACCCCTTCCGGGTTTTCGGTAGCCGGATCATAATTTTCGAGGCTGTCTAGAGAGATGGTAAAACGGGCATTTTTATGTGAGGCGATTTTTCCCGATTTTGCCGACCATTCTCCCGCAAAATTACGGCCCTTTTCCGGCAGGGGTTCTCCCATTCCGGTCCAGTATGGTTTGTCGTCACACACCAGCAGGTTGGAAAAGATGACTTCATTTCCCTCACCTGTCAGAATTGCCATGGTTTCCGGATCATCTTCCTGATTTACCCCTTCAATGATGCCGAACATACCTTTTTCCGGGTTCACCGCTCGCACTTCACCACTCTCGGCATCTATGAATATCTTGGCCAGATCATCCCCGACCAGGTGGGTTCCTGTCATGGCCGTGCCGGTTTTACCGCAGCCGGAGGGATAGGCCCCACCGAAATAAACGATCTCGTCTTCCATGGCAAAACCGGCGACAAACATATGCTCATCCAGCCTTTCTCCGAAGTGATTACGAAGGTTATTCATGTTGGCAAATCGGTGATTGATCTTCTTCGGGGCAATGGAGTTGCCGGCATACTGGTTATTGCTGCTGTATGAACGAAAACGCTCCACATCCATATAGATGCGTCTCTCATTGAGATTGGCGGAGACATTTGTTTGAGTGAGTTCACCGGCGCTATGGAAATTGATGAACATGTACCCCTTTTGGGCAACGTCTTGAGAAAAGGTATCAGGGGCCATCATTCTGTAGAGCAAGAATTCACTGTGAATAACATAGTAAGAATCCGTTATCTGCAGGGTGGGATCGGCAACAGGACTGCCGATGGGTCCACGGGAGATGAAAGAGATGATCATCTCTTTTGTTTTCATGATATCAGTTATGATATTACGGACTTCCACGACACCGGTGCGATGTTCCTCTTTCTTTTGCAAAGAGCTGATTTCCGTATCAGCGTAGGCCAGATATTTGGTGTTGGCCGTGTCCCGCCCCTGGTCGTTGACTCCGTCAAAGTGGCAGGTATGATTTTTCTTTGTCAGTGGGAACTCTTCACCCTTGTCCAGGGCTTTCTGACGGATATAGGCCATATCTTCCTCTGAGCCGGTATTGATAAAAATCGAAGCCGGATTCATGCGGGTAGAGCCGTTATAGATTGGTTCTATCACCTCCGGGCTGCAGTGCATCAATTTCTGAGAGTTCGCCTCATCCATCAAGCTGACAAGATACGTCTTCATCATTTCAAGACGAGATATATCTACATCCTGGCTGTTGCGAGTGTGAACGGTTGTTGAGCTGTTTGTTCTCATGACTGACCTTATGGTGTGTGAGGAACAAAAACGTTTATTCCGACGTTGAGACCCTGGCAACAGCAGACTCCTTTTCCGGAGTTGTTGAAAAACTGTTGCTCACGCCTCCTTCGTCAACGTATTTTAAAAAGACACTTACCCTTGATTCAAGGGTACAGGATCAAGTCTGGAATTACAAATCTAAGCTATGAAACATTAGCCGTAAAATGTATCTTCCTGCCGCTGCCGGGCGTGTTTCGCAACTGCGTAGAGGAGAAAAAATCATGGGAAGGTGGAAGGTAAGCCAAAGTTGATGAGAATGTACCGGGGATGGAGTATCATTTCATCTGGTTAATCAAGGCGAGTAACTCTTCATTAATGTATACCGGAAAGCAGTGACGCATGATAGATTTAGATAGCCTTTTGCAGACGAAGAATAGTCGGCTGGCATACTATTTCAAGAGTATCGGGAAATTTTATTATCCCAGGCGGTTATTGACCTTGGATTATGATACGTTCAAACCGGCTGTGGAACAATACGGTGAATCGCTGGCCCATGAACGGTTGGATTATTACAACAAGATCAATTCTTCTTTTGAACCTGATGATACGGCCAGGTGCATCAAGGACTTCAGCCTGAAAGATCCGGCCAGCATGTATATGCTGGACCTGCTGGAATATGCCAGATTTTTTCCTCAGGATTGCCGCCTGGCGACTATCTTTCTGGATGTCATCCATGTTCCTGATTCACCAACCATCGTCAAAAGTCGCCCTGTCAATGAGAGTGGCAACTCTGTTCTGTTTAATTTGAATAAATTCAGACATTTTTTGTTTGTAAATGACAAGATCAGCTACAGGAACAAAAAAAACAAGTTGCTGTGGAGGGGAGCGGTCTACCAACCCCACCGGATCGAATTTATAAAGAAGTTTTTTGGCAAGTCAGACCTGATAGATGCCGGCCAATATAATAAAAGGAGTACCCTGAATCCTCAATGGCAAGTACCGTTTATGACTATCAGGGAGCAGCTGCACTATAAATTTATCCTCTCCATTGAGGGGAATGACGTGGCAACGAATACGAAATGGGCCATGTCTTCCAATTCATTGGTATTCATGACTAAACCAAAGTATGAAACATGGTTCATGGAAGGCCGGTTGCTCCCTGGCTATCATTACGTATTGGTGAAAGACGATTATTCAGACCTGGAAGCATTGGTGGAATATTATATTGATCACCCAGGAGAAGCCGAGGCAATCATAAACAATGCTAATCAGTATGTAGAACTGTTCCAAACGCAAAAAATTGAGGATTGGCTGGGCCTGAAAGTCTTGCAGCGGTATTTACAGCAATCCGGCCAGTTATAGTTATTCAGATTTGTCTGTGACGATCTTTTGCTTCAAACAAGAGAAATAGTCCCGTAGAATTGGCATGCAAAAGGGTCCTTTAAACAGATTCTTAAATCAGGTAAAATCAGCTAGCCATCATCCCCTCTCTTTCAGCTACTCCTCGTTACTCCATAACAAGTGGAGAAAAGGATGGTATGCAGGGGGAGCAGAATCCAGTTGTAATATCACTGGAAATGAAAACAGGGGGTCTGATAGAGTGAAGAGATACTTGGGAGCTTGGGACAGGATCTGATGCCGCTGCTTTCCCCAATCCTGCATCCCGGCGGAACTGGAACGCAAATTCTTTTGAGTGGAGTTGCTATGAAACGAATTGTCCTGTTTCTTGTGGTCGGTCTACTATCGGTTGTCCTTTCCGGGTGCGGGTACAATACCCTGCAGACCAAGGAAGAGGTGGTATTTAAGGCATGGGCCGATGTCGAGTCCACCCTGCAGCGGCGTGCGGATCTTGTCCCTAACTTGGTGGAGACAGTAAAAGGTTACGCCAGGCATGAGCAGGAGACCCTGCAGAGCGTCATTGAAGCACGGTCCAAGGCGAGTTCAATTCAACTTTCTCCGGAAGACCTCAGTGATCCTGGTGCCATGCAGCAGTTGCAGGCAGCACAGGGAGGGCTTTCCTCTGCGCTTTCCCGGCTGCTTGTTACAGTGGAGCGTTATCCGGACCTGAAAGCCAATCAAAATTTCCTTGATCTGCAGAATCAACTTGAGGGGACTGAAAACAGGATTAATGTGGCCCGGCAGCGGTATAATGCAGCGGTATCGGATTTCAATGGATCTATCAGGCGTTTTCCTGCGAACCTGACCAATAAGTTCCTCCTCAACCTTGAGAGGAAAGAGTATTTTAAGACGGAAGAGGGCGCAAAAGAGGTGCCGAAGGTGAGTTTCTAGGAGGTCTGAAAGAAAGGAACCGCAGAATATCGAACAGGGGAGGGTGAATGTCGAAGTGCTTTCCCTGGCTGCTGCGGTTCCAAATTCCCTGTCCGATGTTTGACATTCTCTTGTAACCATTGATCTCAATGCAATGAAACCTTTTAATACATTTCTCTGTTGCAAACTATTCCTTTTCTTTTCCTTCCTGGCAGGATTTCCCTGCCTGGTTCCTCCGTTGGCTGCACTGGATGTTCCAGCGCTTCAGGGGCGGGTAAACGATACTGCGGGTATGCTTTCCCAGGAGACCATCAATAGCCTGGATAATCTCCTGGCAGCTTTTGAAGGCAGCGACTCGACACAGATTGTGGTTCTGACCATCCCTTCCCTTGAAGGAGAAGTGCTGGAAGAGTTTTCCCTGCGGGTCGTTGAAAAGTGGAAGATCGGCCACAAGGGAGTGGACAACGGAGCCCTGCTTCTTGTTTCCAGGAATGACAGAAGACTTCGTATTGAGGTGGGATATGGACTGGAAGGGCGCCTGACCGACCTCATTGCCGGGCGGATTATCGGTGGGGTGATTGTTCCCCGTTTCAAAGAGGGCAGATTTGATCAGGGAGTAGGTGATGGGGTTCAGGCCATGATCCAGGCGGTGAGGGGTGAGTTCACTGCCACTGCAGCTGTAAAGAATCAAAACAGAAAAAATAATCCCGCAGGCCTTCTTTTTTTGCTTCTCTTTGGCTATGCCTTTGTTGGTCGAGCATTCCATAAGAAAAAGGTACTTGCTGCCCTGGCAGGAGGCTTGGCCTCTCCGGTTCTTGGGTTTCTGTTTTTCCCTCAGCTGGGGATGTGGCTCTTGGCCCTTGTTCCAGCTGGAATGCTCGGTGGTCTTTTTGCTGCTTCCCTTTCTCTGTCTCCTGGGAACAGCATCGGAAGGTCCGGTAGTTTTTACATGGGATCCGGCGGCTTTGGTCGTTCTTCCGGAGGGTTCGGCGGCTTTGGCGGCGGCGGTGCTTCAGGGAGATGGTAAGGATGAAGAGCCTGTCTCAGAATTTTTTAAGTGTTGAAGAGCAGAAAATTGTAACAGAGGCAGTGCATAGGGCCGAGGGGCGCACCTCTGGAGAGATCGTACCCATGGTCGTCTCCCAGAGCCATTCCTACCCCTTGGCCGTAATCAGGGGAGGGGGGCTTGTTGCCCTGATCAGTGCTCTGCTGCTGACTGCTCCGGTGGCCAGGATGTTCTGGCTTGAGTCGACCAATGTATGGGTTTTTCTCAGCCTCTTTTTCCCCATTTTCTGGGGTACAGCACTCCTTATCCAAACCTTTCCCGGGTTGAAACGATTTCTTTTTCTGAACAAAGAGATGACCGCAGAGGTGGAGGAAGCAGCACATGTTGCGTTTTTTACCGAACGCCTCTATAAGACCAGGAATGCAAACGGAATTCTGATCTTTGTCTCTCTTCTCGAACACAGGGCATGGATCATTGCCGACAGCGGCATCAGTGACAGAATACCCCAGGAGCGATGGCAGGAGGCAGTTGGAGTCATTACCCGTGGTATCCGCGACAAGCATCAGTGTCAGGCCCTCTGCCAGGCCATTGAGATGGTGGGTGAGATCCTGGAAAAAGAGTTTCCCCTTGGTGAGGATGACCTCAACGAACTCCACAATCTTATTATTCGTTAAAGGGACAGGGGCGGTAACGTGCTGAAAATCTTTTTTATGGTGTTAACGCTGCTCTGTTCGCCTGCTTTGGCAGTTCAGGCGGGGGAGGTTTTTCTCGACGAGCAGTTTACCTCTCTTGCCCGTTGGAAAGCCTTTTATTTCCGAAAGATCGAGAGACACTCCTCTTACAGTACAACCACCTTGGACAGCGTTCCATGTTTGATGGCAGAAAGCAGTCATTCCGCCTCGGCCATACGCTTAAAGGAACGCTTTAATGTCTATGATTTTCCCAAGATCGCCTGGCGCTGGAAGGTGAGCAATATCTACCAGAGGGGTGACTGCAGCAGAAAGGATGGCGACGACTACCCTGTACGCCTCTGTGTGATGTTCGAGTATGATCCGGCAAAGGCATCCTTTGCCAAAATGATGCAGTATGAGCTAGCAAATGTGGTGTATGATGAATATCCTCCCCACAGCTCTCTGAATTATATCTGGGCCAGCAAAGAACAGATGGCTCCGTTTATCTCAAGCCAGAATAATGGTGCGACCATGATGATCCCTGTTGCCTCAGGGGCGGAAAAGGTTGGTGTATGGTTGGAGCACAGGGCAGACATAGTCCGCGATTACCGGGCCGCCTTTGGTGAAGATCCACCGTCCATGGCCTCCATTGCCGTCATGAGTGATTCGGATGATACTGGAGAATCGGTCAAGGCATACATCGATTATATCAGGGTCTATGGGGAATAACGAAGAGGAAGGGGAGGTAACTCGTTTTGTTGCCCATTTTGTTTTGGAAATATTTGTCTGCACCCTATGATTCCACGTACTTCTTCACCGTCCGCCAATCAGGATCCACCCTCCTGGCAACCGCATCGTATGAACCCAGCTGCTGAACCCATGGTTATGCTTTTGCAAAGAGTTTCCTGTTTAATCGCAAGGTAGCGGGAGAAAGCGAGACCAAAACCATTTCCTTTTCTCTTGCCCAGCATCGTCATAGGGTCACGAAAAAATAGATGCAGCCCATGAGAATCAGACTTCCGATGCGAAAGATTTGATTGAAAAGAATAAGCTCTGCTGCAATTTTCGGTTTGAAGATACCTGCGTAATAGGGGAATTGATGGCGGATGGCACGCACCGGTGACGAGAGAACATTGCCAACCAGCAGGGCCAGGATGATATCCCGATAATTCATACTCCCCTCTTGGAGCAGGGCTCCTGCCATTGCCAGTCCGGCAGTGAATTCTGCCGCAATATGGAGGGTGATGATCCCCATGGACTGGGGAGAGAGCCAGGAGAGAAAGGAAAGGTGGGTGGCCATGAGTTCTTCAAGGACGGTGAAGACACCAGCTCGATGCAGGAAAAAGACGAGAATATAGATGGGAACGGTGAATTGGATAATTTTACGAATACGTTTCTTAAAACGTTTCCAACTTTTCTCCAGTGCTCCCAGCCAGTCAACTCCCTGTGTCTTTCCATCCTTTCCCTCGGGAATAATGGCAACCGGTTTTTGACGGGGAGGAAGGAGAAAGCGGCTGAGGATGATGATGGAAAAGGTGCGGAAGATGGCAGCACCAAAGGTCAGTCCCACATAGATTATTGCCGCCCCTTTGATGAGAGGAGCGGTGATGAAAAAGACAGTGGGAAGATGGAGGAAATAGGTGGGCAGACTGTTAAAGAGGTTTGACAGGATCAGCTCTTTTTTCTCTATTTTTTTCTGTTCATAGGCCTCGGAAAGCATGGTGTTTGCCGTAACACCTGAAAAGAGGGCCATGGAAAAGGACGCGCCTGCAGTATCAGAGAGGTTCCCAAGTCTGATAAGTGGCCGAGCCAGGGCAGCGATCTTGCTGGTCCAGTTCAGGGACTCGATGAAGCTGGCCACCAGGAGACCGATGGAGATGAAACATATCAGGCGGATCAGGGGCCAGACCAGGCTGATCCAGAGTTGAGGCAGGATGTCGGGTTGCATGGGAGGAAAGGTTCTTGACGTGCTGGAGGGAAGGTTTGGAAAAATATTGAATATTGAACAGGGAATATCGAATGTCGAAGTCTTACACTTCTACGGTTCAATATTCCCTGTTGGATATCCTGCTGGTCCTGTTTCAATGAATTCCTTGAAACAGGAGGACATGGCTTCAGGCCTGTTCGATCGGGGAGCTACTCTGCTGCAGGAGGTAAGCCTTCACGGTTATTAAAGAGGAGGCTGCCCAGCCGTTCTTTTTCATAGGCATCCCGACTGTCCAAGTAGTCCTGCTGCTCCTGGCTTCGGATCTTGGCCTCTCTACTGTAAAATTCTGAACGTTTGGCAATGAGCGTTTTCCAGTCTTCAAAATGTTTGTAGAAAAGTTTCTCCACAGTTCCCTCTTTCACAAGACCGTGGAGTTTTTTGTTGATGGCCGGCAGATGGGCTGCCAGGGGAGAGGTCTTGGTCACAGTGATATGGAAGGTCTGGGTGGTCACAGGCGGGTCAAGGATGGTAATAGCATCTTCTCCCTGCAGGAGTCTGGCATAGATGAGCGCAGTGTAGAGATCAACAATAAGGTAGTCAGCCTCACCCAGGTTCATGAGTTGAATTGCCCGTTCAAAGGCAATAAACTGAACATCAAGGTTTTCTTTGATGAACTGATCAAATTCCTGCCCGTAGCTTTCCCCCACGTTACTTACTCCTTTTTTGCCGATCAGAGATTCCCAGCGGCCAAAGGGAAATTCTTTGCCTTGCTCCACAACAATGACAGTGGGTTGCGGCAGATAGGGCAGTGAAAAATCCATATATTCAGCACGGGCATCATTTTTATAGGCAGCGACAATCATGTCAACCTTGCCTTTTTTGCTCTTGTCCTGGACCTGCTGCCAGTCACCTTCCACTCTGATATCAAAATTCAGATCAAGCTCGGTTAAAATCGAGGCAGCAAGGTCGGGACCAAGCCCTGTGAGCTTGTTGTACTGCTCCCACATAACCGGCGGAGCCTTGGGGTTTCCTGAGACAATAAACATTTCTGCAGCTGCATTGTTGAGAGGCAGGAGGCAGGAAAAAAGCAGACAGGAGACAATCAGGGGGAAAGTTTTCATAACACCTCGATTTGGAATCAATAGCTTTGTTTTTTTCAAAAATGTCTGATACTGAAAGGAAGTTTCTGTATAGACAGCCTATTTATGACAATGGTTTGCTGACTATACAGGAGAAATTCCTAAAGGGAAAGGTCATGGAGCAGAGAGTGCACATATAATCCTTTTGGATCGTTGAAGAGGAGGATTTCCCGGATCGGAGCCAGCAGTCGGACAAGGGCTGTCAGCATGGATGGAGGAATGACTGCTGAGGACAACACATCGCTGATCGTACCGGAAAAGAGCTGCAGGATTTCATCTTTGACGGTCAAGGGCTTACGGATATAGCGTGCTGAATAGTCACCTATTCCAGCAAGTGCTGCCGCAGAAGCAATGGCATCATTCAAGGTACCCAGTTCATCGACTAGTCCAAGTCTCTGTGCGGCTGCACCATCAAAAACCCTGCCTTCGGCAATTCGGCTTACCTCTTCTCGACTCAAGGACCTTCCCTTGGCAACAATTTCAAGAAACTGGTCGTAACCGTGATTTAGGCTGATTTGGATGGACTCTTTCAGGGAAGGGGAAAGGGGCTGGGTCAAGTCCAGAGCAGGTGCCAGGCTGGTGGTCCCCACTCCGTCGTTGTAGATCCCTAAGCCTGAAAGGCTTTTCTCAAAGGTGGGAATTGCTGCAAAGATCCCGATGGATCCTGTCAGGGTCACTGGTGATGCCCATATTATATCAGCATCTGCTGCAATCCAGTATCCTCCGGAGGCGGCCATGGAACCCATGGAGACCACCAGGGGTTTTCCACTTTTTTTGTACTCTAAAAGCTCCTGCCGGATCACCTCAGAGGCAAAGACGGAGCCACCACCTGAATTGATACGCAGGACCAGTCCCTTGATATCACTGTCTTGCCGAGCCTTACGAATCAGTTCTCCGATTGTGTCCCCGCCAATGGTGCCGATGGGTTGCTCTCCATTGAGGATGGTACCCCGGGCTATGATAATACCGATGGAGCCATCTGCAGCCGGGGGATCGACAAAGGAGTGGGGGATGGTTTTCAGATAGTCATTCAGACCGATCTGTTTAAAGGTTCCATCCTGGTCTTTTCCTGTTATCTCGACCAGGTAACTGCGCAGCTCTTCCCGGGTTTTTAATCCGTCCACAAGTCCTGTTTCCAAGGCAAGGCGGGCAGTATCTCCGCCAACTGTGGCCAGCTCAGAGGCAATATTTTCAGTATAGCCCCTGAGGCTTTCCGCACTCAGTTTCCGTTCCCGGCTAATGTCTGTGGTGACAGTGTCCCAGAGTGCTGTCAGCCATGTCAGGTTCTGGGATTTGGCCTCCTCGGACATGGAATTACGTATTATCGGTTCCATGGCCGATTTGAAGGTGCCGACACGAAAGATGTGGTAGTTGATCTTCAGCCTGTTGATGGCATCTTTGAAATAGAGTCTGTAGGCCCCGAGACCGTGCACATCAACCACTCCCATGGGGTTGAGATAGATCTCGTCGGCAAAACTGGCCAGGTAGTAGGCCTTCTGCGGGTAAAAATCTTCTGCAGCAATAATTTTTTTGCCACTGGCCTTAAAGTCCGTGAGGGCCTTGCCTATGATCTGCAGTTGATTTAAGCCCACTGAGCCCAGTTTGTTGAGATCAAGCAGGATACAGACAACCTTATCGTCAACAGCCGCCTTTTCAATGGCATCAAGGATGTCCTGGAACAGCGTTTCTGTGGGCAGGGTATTGAGGCCGAGCTTATCGTTGAGTACGGAAGAGAATGGGTCGGCAGGTTGTTTTTCTTCGACTATGTCTCCGGAGAGACTGAGGACAAGGGCTCCACTGCTGGGAACTTTGACTTCTTTTTTTGGAGAATAGGTGGAGATTGAAGTAAAGATAAAGAAAAGCAGGGCCAGGAAGGCAATGTTCAGGGTGAATATCCTGACACCTGTGAGGACTTTTCCTACCCATCGAAAAATATTAAAGATTGAACGAATGAGATCTTTCATTGGCCTATGTGTGTATGAGGAGAGCTGTTTGCTCGCATAACAGAGCAGACAGAGTAAATAAAATCATAGCAAGCTCATATACAGAAGTAAACAGTCTTTTCCGTTTGTAAAGACTTGGGAGGAATTCTCATTCCAGGTTTATGATCGCCTGCGCTTTTTCTGTAAAAGGAAGCTTGAGCTGGACAGGTTTTTTCTCGGAGTTTGCTGTCAGGTTGGAAATGGTGATGCCCAGGAGACGTATACGTGTCCTGCCTGCTTCTGTGGAGCGAAGAAGGTGAGAAGTATGCTGCATGATATCCTGTGCGCTCTGGAGGGGGGACGGGAGGCTGAGTGAACGGGTTACCGTGGTGAAGTCGTGATAACGTACTTTGAGGGTCAGCGTATGGCCTCCCATAGCCTTGGTGTGCAATCCCTCTCCAATCTTATGGGCGAGATCCCGGATGACTTCCCGCACCTGGTCGAGTTCAATGATATCAGAGTGCAGGGTGGTTTCGGTGCCGAAGGATTTTCGTTTTCGTCTGGATTGCACAGGACGTATATCCACACCTCTTGCAATATCATGGAAGTAGGCCCCGGCCTTTCCGAATAAGGCTGTGAGCTCTTTTTTATCAAAGCGCAACAGATCCTGTCCAGTGCGCACCCCCAGGGTATGCATTTTCTCCTCGGTGACTTTTCCAACACCGTAAAATTTTCCAATGGCCAGGGAGGCGAGAAAGGTTTTGGCCTGTGCAGGTGAAATAATGGCCAAGCCGTCCGGTTTGTTCAGGTCCGATGCCGTTTTTGCCAGGAACTTGTTATAGGAGACCCCTGCAGAAGCGGTGAGACCGGTTTCGTGAAAAATTCGACTGCGGATCTTTTCTGCTGTCTCGGCAGCAGAGGAAAGAGATTGGTGGTCCAGGGTGATATCAAGAAAGGCCTCATCCAGGGAGAGAGGTTCCACGAGAGGGGTGTAGTGGCGAAAGATCTCCATGATCTGATTTGACACTTCACTGTATCTCTCTTTTCGCGGGTGGACAAAGATTGCCTGGGGACAGAGCCTGGATGCCTTGGCCCCGGCCATGGCCGAGTGGATTCCATATCTCCTGGCTTCATACGAGCAGGCTGCCACAACACCCCGACCTTTGGGATTGCCACCGACAATTAGGGGTCTGCCCGAGAGTTTGGGGTTGTCCAGTTGTTCCACTGAGGCAAAAAAGGCATCCATGTCAATGTGGACTATGTGTCGTTGTTGATTCATCTCTCTTTGTTTTTACGCCGCCAGAGAAGAAAAAGCAATCGACAGTTTGAGGGGGTGATAAAAGGGGGTGTTGTGATGATACGTTCCATGCTACAGTATGAAGATTGTAAAGGAGTTACAGAAGAGTATGTACATTGTCGCCTGGTAATGGGAGAAGTTTATGCGTCAGATTCTAGCAGCAAGTGAACTATTTGGCGGGTTGCCCCCGCAACATCTGGATGAAATAGAGAAAATCGCAGTGAGCAAGCAGTATGGACGGGGAGAAAGTATCTTTTTTGAAGGCGATCCCGGAAATGGTTTTTATATGGTGGCCATGGGCCGGGTGAAGATCTTTAAGACCTCGCTTGCCGGAAAAGAGCAGATACTGCATATCTTTGGCCCCGGCGAACCCTTTGGCGAGGTCCCGGTATTTCATGGGCAGCCTTTCCCGGCAAATGCCCTGGCTCTGGAAAAGACAACTCTGCTCTTTTTCCCACGCAAGGATTTTGTCACCCTGGTCCATTCCATGCCGTCTCTTGCCTTGAATATGCTGGCCGTACTTTCCATGCGGTTACGCCGTTTTGCCACCCAGATTGAAAATCTTTCCTTAAAAGAGGTCCCGGCAAGACTGGCCGGTTATCTTCTCTATCTCTCCGAGGAACAGGAAAACAAGGACCATGTTGAACTTGAAATATCAAAAGGCCAACTGGCCAGCCTGTTAGGAACCATACCGGAAACCCTGTCCCGAATCTTTGCCAAAATGAGTGATGAGGGCTTGATTCAGGTGGATGGGAAAAAGATCAGTCTGTTAGACCGGGAAGGATTGAAGGAGAGGGCCTAGAAGAAAAAAAGCTCAATTGAAAAGAGCCTGCGACGATTATTTTCGCTTGAATTTCCAGACCGATTCATCATACCCTTTTTTATGATATCGAACGAAGTGTGTTGCTGAACAATCTCGATCTACTGAGAATCTCAAAGGATATACTTTGAGGTTGACCTACAGCCAAACAGGAAAAAACAGAATGGGAAGGACGGTAACTTTTCGAGTCATTCACAATAGAATGCAATTCAGATGCTCAGCCTGTGGCTTCAGAAGAAATACCCCGGTGCTGGCAAATATACGCAGGAAAAATATACGATGTCATAAGTGTGGAGCCATCACAAAATGTATGCTCAATCGACGAGCTCTTCCAAGAGAACTCCAAAGTGGAAAAGTAGTAATGATCACAGATGAAGGCAAGGAGATGGATGTGAATCTTTACGACATCTCAATGGAGGGCATTGGTTTTGATATACCAATTAGAGCTGCACGTGCAGGATCGGTAAAAATCGGGCAGGAAGTTCGTTTCAGATGCAGCTGGAACCCTCGTCTGTTTGGTAATGCTAGTTTTGTGGTAAAAAATAACAAGAGTCAACGAATAGGCGCTAAAAAAGTTGTATAGGCTATTCGATGGGTTGGACTTGGCCAATATAACCCATTTTGTCTTCTGTACATCCTGCGATAAGAGAAGATCGAGGGCGATACAGTTTCCGGTCAGCAATTAGCAGTGGACAGTCAACACCTTGTCGCAGCTCCACTGAGCACAGTCAATCCTTGACGTTTACCCTTGTCTGCCCGATAAAGACCCCGCTTGGCGGACATGTTAGCTTCTGGCACTTCACCCCCTCCTTCCCCTGCCCTTGCCTGCAATCCTATTCCCTGTGCTGTCAGAGACTGGCTTTTCCGGCAACCTTCGCGGCGAAGTGACATGATCCCTTTGCCTTCGCTGGAGAACGAACAACATTGCACAGGCAATCGGCTACGGCCGTGGAAAGAACCGTTGGCTGCAGGATTTCCCTGATGAGCTCAAAGAGAATGGCGGATTACAATGTGCCTGTTTTACGAGTTGTTTTTTTGAATTGGGCATAGCTGCTGCCGACAGCTACGGTGGGGAGTTTGCCGCCGAAAAGGAGCGGGCGGAAGGTGAGGAAACGATAGCGTTTGTCCTGTACCGTCACCAGGGGCG
>CAYPEU010000003.1:0-6074 GCA_964409855.1 uncultured Desulfocapsa sp. | reverse complement strand
AGCGGGCGGAAGGTGAGGAAACGATAGCGTTTGTCCTGTACCGTCACCAGGGGCGGGGCTTTGTGACCTTCAAAATAGTCGTAGCCCTGTTTGAGGTTTTCCCAGAAGCGGATCCATTTGGAGTCTTTGTGGGCAGCCATGTTTTTCCAGGTCATGTGAAAGGGAAAGATATGTACGGGAACCTGGAGCTGGCCTGAGATTATGGCTGATTCGACAATGACGTATATCTCTTCCATACGGAAGTCGGTCATGGCAAAACAGCCAATGGAAGAGCAGCGTCCATGCACCATCAGAACGCTTCCTGTTCGTTTGTGGCTCCTATCGAATTCATTGGGAAAGCCCAGGTTAAAGGAAAGATGGTATTGGCTCCTGGGGTTCAGCTGCCTTGCTCCAACAGTGTAAAATCCTTCCGGGCTCTGTTTGTCGCCTTCCCTGACCTTAGGGCCCAGGGTGCCGGAGTGGTCGCAAATGGTATAGGTCTTGAAAAGACTGTAGGTGAGTCCTTCACGGATCCATATCTCAAGCTGTTTTTCTTTTTTGAAAATTCGGATAAAAATCGGATCGCCCAGGTTCGCGTCCATTTTCTGCATTTCACGAATCAGTTTAGGGGCAACGCGCCTGTATGCTTCCTGGGAGGTCGGACTACTGGGGATAGTTCCCTCTGCAGCGTGCAGATGAGTGGCCGCAAGAAAGAAAAAAGGGAGAAATATCAGGGCTTGAAAAAAGAAATGGCGTATCATTGAAGATCTGAGAAACGGAAAAAGGGAAACAAAACTATCAACCTCAGCTATTCATTAGAATTAATCCGAAAAAAAAGAAAAGTCCAGGGGAATGGGCCTATTCAATTGCGCTTACTCCCCTTGTAAGTGAATGCCTTGGCAATCATCTTGTAAAAGCTGCCTTTATCTATGCCTATTTTTTTCCCACAGGGACACAGGATTTTGTCTCCCTGGATTTCTGAATTATACATCTTTTTGATTCTGTCCTTGTGGCAACGGAGCACTTCGCCCTGACCGATCTTGTCATATCGCCAGAGTTTCTTTTTGCAGGCTGCGCAGTGGATGGTAAGCATAAAGGAAGTTGATTGTGGAAAATTGAGAGTTGAGAAGGAATGGGGCAGGATTAAATCTTTTGACGAGCCCGGTCCAGCACTTTTGGATCATCGAACTTTATCAGCCGTACCTTTCTACTTCTGGGGAACTCCCGTTTGACCATTGCTTTCAGCCTCTTGGGGAGTTGAGGCAATGGGATATCAATTTCCTGCTCCTTATAGCCCTGTTCCCGTAGTTGAATGCAACCACCATCTTTTTTGATAATGGCAATGGTTCTGTTGCGTTTATAGGAAAGGAGTTCCACACCACCGGGTGGATCAATCTTGTCCAGGGCGCGCAAGGTGTCGGCGAGGAGAGAAGAAATATTGACAAGGGCCATGAATATGGGGAGTGATGTCCAGGTGATTATGAAAAAAATTTTATAAAGATATGCAAATGATCTCAGATGGGCAAAGAGTTTTCAGTTTCTTCAGGATTGTAGCGGACCTGACGCTGAGAAGTAAAGAGAAAAACTTCATTCTTTACTGATCGTAACCTCTGCTGTTATCTGCTGAACCCATCAAGCTTCTGCCGCATCTCCGATTCCGGAGGAGCGCCGACTATCTGGTCAACCACATTTCCATTTTTAAAGAACAGGAGACTGGGGACACCGCGTATCTGGTAATGCATCGCTGTTCCCGGGTTGGAGGAGGTGTCGAGTTTGGCAATAATCACTTTGCCAAGATAGTCCCTGGCCATTTTCGTGATCAACGGGGCAATGGAGTGGCAGGGACCACAGGTGGCGGAGTAAAAGTCCACCATCACAGGCAGGGAAGACCCTGTGATAAATGATTGAAATTCTGTGTCAGTGAGCTCCACCGGTGTTGCCTGGGAACGCATCTCCATCTGTCTGCCACATTTGCCGCATTTTGGGGAAAGGTGCTGCTTGCCCGCCGGCACTCTGTTTTTGGCACTGCAGGCCGCACAGGAAAAAATGAGACTGTTCATGTAACTCTCTCCTCACGTGCTTTCATTGATCATGGATAACTGGTGCGGGGTTCATGATGAAACAAAAAGTGTGAATGAAAAGAAGATCTGTCAAGATCCTATTGCCTGAGGAACTCCGATTCTATTCACTATTGCTCAATTAGATCGGAGTGTTTATACTCTGTTACTGGCTCCCTGATGCAGGCATGGGCAATTCTGCACCATCATGAAATGTGATAACTCCGGTTACGACCCCTTTTTCCTTATGTCCATCGATCTGCATACTCATTCTTCCTATTCCGACGGCACCAAAAGTCCGACAGAACTGGTCCGGCTTGCTGCCAGGAGTGGGGTGTCAGCCCTGTCTCTGACAGATCATGACACCATGGAGGGGGTGAAAGAGGCCCTGTCCGTCAGTCTTGAGTATGGAGTGGAGGTCATTCCTGGACTTGAACTCAGTGTTGTGTATGAGAAAAAGCCCTTGCATATCCTAGGGTACTGGATGGATCCGGCCCACAGTGAACTGGCAGCCGCACTGACCAGACTGCAGGAGGCTAGGGAACGCAGAAATAGAAAAATTATCGAAAAACTGGTGGCGCTTGGAATAGATGCTTCACTTCAGGAGCTTTCTGAGATTTCAGGTGTCGGCCAAACCGGGAGGCCTCATATTGCCAGGCTGCTCATCAATCATGGGGTGGTCAACTCCATGACGCAGGCCTTTGATGAATATCTGAAAAAGGATAGAAAGGCCTATGTGGCCAGGTTTGCCTATGGTGCGGAGGAGGCAATCGCTCTGATCGTAAACGCCGGAGGCCTTGCTGTGCTGGCCCATCCTGTTCAGGTGGATAAGAGTTTGAACTCTCTGCCAACCTTGCTTTCAGAGCTCAAGGTTTATGGCCTGGAGGGGGTTGAAACCTATTATCCCACCCAATCGAAAAAAATGCGGAAAAAAATTAGAAAAGCTGCGGAAGCCCTTGATCTGGTAATGACCGGAGGCAGCGATTATCATGGGGATATTCGCCCGGGTACCCGTCTCGCCGGCGGGAATAACGTGTACGTTCCTCCGGGACTCCTTGATCAGATGAAAGAGCGACTGCTGCAGCGTCGTTAACTTTTTGAGATCTTCTTTAAACTAATAGATCAGGAAAAATATATCATGCATTCAATACTCGTAGTCGATGATGAACCCAACTACCTGATTGTCCTTTCAGAACTGCTTCGGGATGAGGGGTTGGAGGTCTTCACCGCTCCTGGTGGAAAAGCGGGGCTGGCAGTGATACAGGAGGTGGATCTGGACCTGGTAATCACGGATATGCAGATGCCGGGTATGGACGGCCTGCAGTTTCTGCAAGAAATCAAAGAGGTTAACAATGACCTGCCGGTGATTATGATTACGGCCTTTGCCGAGGTGGAAAAAGCGGTTGCTGCCATGCAGGCAGGCGCCTACAACTATCTTGCCAAACCCTTTTCCAACGATGAACTGCTTGTCAACATCAATCAGGCGGTGCACCATTACTCCCTGATCCGGGAAAACAGCAGACTGCGTCAGGAGATGCTGACTCGTACCGGGTTCAGCGGCATGGTTGGTAAAAACAAGTCCATGCGGCAGATTTATGAACTGATCGAAAAGGTGGCTCCAACGCCGTCAACGGTGTTGATCACGGGTGAGAGCGGGACAGGAAAAGAACTGGTTGCCAAGGCCATTCATTTAAACAGTCCGCGGGCTGATAAACCTTTTATTACCGTGAACTGTGCCGCCTTGGCCGAAAATCTTCTGGAAAGTGAACTCTTTGGTCATGAAAAAGGAGCCTTTACCGGGGCCGTAGCTATGCGTAAAGGGCGTTTTGAGCTGGCAGACGGCGGCACCCTGTTTCTGGACGAGGTTGGTGAAATTCCTCTGGCCCTCCAGGCAAAACTGTTGCGGGCCATCCAGGAAAAGAACTTTGAACGGGTGGGCGGGACCAATAATTTGAGCGTAGATGTACGGATTATCAGCGCCACCAACAAGGAACTGAAAGAGGAGGTGGCCCAGGGAAAATTTCGTGAAGATCTCTATTATCGATTGAACGTGATCCATCTCGGCCTGCCTGCCCTGCGTGAGCGTCAGGATGATATTCCTTTGCTTGTGGAATATTTTGTCACAAGTTTCACTGATCGTCTCCATAAGCCGGATCTGGCAATCAGTAGTGACGCCATGCGACTTCTTGTCACCCTGCCCTGGGAGGGGAACGTCAGGGAACTTGAAAATACCATTGAACGGGCCGCCATTCTCTGTGATAATAACTTGATAGAGGCTGACGATGTCCAACCCGAATCAATGGGGAGTAACGAGCAGCAGGATTGGAGCCGGGATCTGGATCTGAAACAGCTTATCCCGGAGAATGCCGGACTCAACGATGTCCTTTATGCCATTGAGGACAAAATGCTGCACCAGGCCTTGAAAGAGACGGCCTATGTGCAGGCCAGGGCTGCAGAACAGCTGGGAATCACAAAGAGTCTGCTTCAGTACAAGATGAAAAAGTACGGGATCAAAAAGAAAAAGTAGGGGCGTGAACCAAGCCTATTGCACGACTTTCCTTCGAATCAATGAGTGAAGGAGTTGCTGGAGTAGAAGAAAAGAGCTGTTTTCTCATTTTCGCATGTTAATTTTTTTTCGAGATGGCTAAAATAGATTAAGAGCGTTAGCGTTGCTGTAAGTATCATTTTCGCTCCGTTGAGAGAGTTGCGGGAGACGGTGGCGGGTGTATATTGCGGACCTGAATGTCTTCTCCCGAGCGTGCCGATTGCCTGGAAATTTCGAGAGGAAGGCTTTTTAATGAACAATGAGAAGAAGCTACTTTTTCCGTTGGTATTTCTCCTGCTTGCCATAACTGCTGTAATTCTATCCTTCCCTGTTCTACTCCTGGCAGACGACTCAGGGCTGCCTCTTTCTCCAGTTGAGACCTCCCCTCCAATCATTATCGATATCATCTTTCAGGGCAACAAGGTCACCCGCCCACGCACCATGCTTCAGGAGATGGTGCTTCAAAAAGGTGATTCCGCTGATGCTGAAAAAGTAGAGCTTTGCCGGCAGGCGATCATGGATCTCAACCTCTTTAAATCCGTTATTATCGAGCAGCAGGCAAGGGAGGGGGGCGTCGTTCTTCTGGTAACGGTGGAGGAGAAGTTTTTTATCTTACCCTTGCCAACTCTTAGTCGCAGTAATGAAGGTGATATCGCCTATGGTGCCTATATTAAATGGTACAATATGTTTGGTATGAACTACACCTTCAAGCTGAGCGGTAAGGTGAAGAATTTTTCCGATGGCGATATAGATGAGAAAAAATTTATCACCTATGATTATATCATGCCCAGAATCAACAGCGGGCCATGGCAACTGCAACTCTACGGTGATTATTCTTATGAGAGAATCTATGCCCCTGATTCACTGCGTTCCACTTATCTGTTATCATCCTGGTATGCCGGTTTTGGCATAATGCGATGGATACACCTGGAGGGACCAAGTCGCGGCTGGTTTATCCAGGGGAACGGCTCAGTTTTACATCGAGAGTATGAACTGGACAGCGGAACAGACGGCTTTTATGATGATGGTTTTCGACCTGTGATTTCAGTGGGTGGGGGGTATAAAAAGGTCCACGATCATCTCTTCAGTCGAACGGGTAAGGAGTTTGGCTATGAATTGGCCCTGGGCCATTCTCCGGTGGAATCGGAAGGTCTATTTGTCAATCATTATTTCTATTACAGGGGATATCACTGGCTGTTCGACAAACCCCATTATAATCTCAACTTTCAGCTGAAAGGCGCATTTTCCAGTGACTTCAGTAACCATGAACACAGCTACAAGCTGGGCAGCAGCAAAACGTTGCGCGGCTATGACAGGGACAGTGTAAGCGGGAACGCCTATCTGCAGGCCAATGTTGAGTATCTTCAGCCTCTCCTGGGTAATCCTCCCATCCGTGGTGTCCTTTTTGCTGATATCGGCAATGCCTGGTCAACAGTAGAAGATGTAGATGTGACTGACCTGGAGGCCTGTGCCGGTCTCGGGCTCCGGGTAAA
>CAYPEU010000002.1:0-106517 GCA_964409855.1 uncultured Desulfocapsa sp. | reverse complement strand
TGATTCCTATTCAAGCCGGACAGATCATGTGCTACAACTACGGACATTTTACTTGCTCCCTACAACACCATGATGTTCCCTTGACTGGGAGCACACTTTTCACATATAATTAATTTGGAAATACCATTAAAAGAAAGATAAAGCCAAACCCGTTGTGAAGCGGGGACGGAAAGCTACGGGTCTATTAAAGATAGCCGGGCTGCCTTGGGAAAAGGTAGTCCGGCTTTTTTTATGGAAATTATGGAATCATAAGCGAAAGACAAAATCTCATTGTACTCAAGAGAAATACGAATGAGGGAGGTAAGTCATGCGTACAACCTTAATCAGCACGTTGCTCTTTGCAGGTATTCTGTTTGTCTCTACCCAAGCCTTTGCCGGACCTGGCGGCAGTCCGGGTCCTTCGGAAATGGTGAAGGACCAAAACGCATCCAAAGCTCGAGGCGTAACAGTTTCCGGTCATGTCATTCCGGCACCCAAGGGGCCGCCGGAAAAACGCTTTGCCCCGGATTCCGTTCTGGTTCGCTTTAAACCTGGAACCCCATCGGACAACAAGGCCATGGGCCGGCAGATGGTCAAAGGTAAGAAGGTTCATGCCTATTCCATTGTACCGGGCCTCGAGCATCTGCGTATCGGCATACCCGGGCTGGAGGTTGAGGAAGCCATCAGGATCCTTGAACGGTTGCCTTTCGTGGAGTATGCCGAACCCAACTACATAATTTCCATCAACCAGACTATTCCCGATGATGTGAATTTTTCCGAACAGTGGGCGCTGCACAACACCGGTCAATCAAGTCAATGGGATATGTGGGGACCCGGAACCCCTGGTGCAGATATCGATGCGCCTGAAGCCTGGGATATCATTACTGCCAGCAACAGCTTGGTGGCTATAATCGACACCGGTATCACCTACGACCATCCAGACCTTGCTAATAATGTGTGGACCAACCCGGGTGAAATTGATGGCCTAGTCGATTGCGATGATGATGGGAACGGCTATGTGGATGATATTTATGGCTGGGATTTTGCCTACGACGACAATAATCCCTACGACGGACACGGGCATGGCTCCCATGTGGCAGGGATCGTGGCTGCTGAGGGTAATAACGGCGTTTCTGTTACCCCTCTTCCTCTTCCTCCTTTCTTTTATTGGCCTCCAATGGGTACCAGCGGTATACTGTGGCAGGGCCAGTTGATGGCCCTGAAGGCATTGGATGATAACGGTTCCGGCTGGGTTACCGATGCAGTGGAGGCGTTGGAATATGCTGTAATGATGGGCGCCAGGATATCCAACAACAGTTGGGGATATTACGATGAAGGAGAACTGGGACACCAAGCACTCTATGATGCCATTGCAGCCGCACAGGCCGATGATCATCTGTTCATGGCTGCAGCAGGGAATGGCGATGAGCTGGGTTTTGGGTTGGATACCGATACAGCACCCCACTATCCATCAAGTCTTCCCCTGGACAATATTATTTCAGTGGCGGCTACTGATTATAATGACAATCTTGCATCTTTTTCCAATTACGGTCTGCAGTCCGTCGATTTAGCTGCACCGGGTGTCTGGATTTTCAGTACCTGGAAGTGGACACTTAACCCTCTTACCGGTGAGACGCTTCCTGATTATGCTTGGCTGGATGGTACCTCAATGGCCACCCCGCACGTCGTAGGTGTTGCGGCCATGGTATCTGAGATCTATCCTGACTGGACCTATGCCCAGATTCGCGATCGGATCCTTGCTACGGTTCGCCCGCTGAACGCACTGAACGGTATTACAGTTACCGGCGGCATACTGAACGCGGCAAATGCCGTGACAGCATCCGGCTCCCCGCCAACAGCCGATTTTTCATATACCACGGATAACCTCACGGTCACCTTTACCGACTTGAGCGACGATGATGACGGAACCGTTGAGTCCTGGGACTGGGATTTTGGTGATGGACAAGTATCGAATTTACAGAATCCAGAAAACACCTATGCTGGTTCCGGAACCTACACCGTCACCCTGACGGTGACCGATGACGATGGAGCCCCAGGTACGATCAGTCAGGATGTCATCGTAACAGAATCTCTTAATATTCCTCCCGTAGCCTCCTTCACTTATGCATGCATTGGTTTGGAATGTACTTTTGATGGAACTGGCTCCACAGACAGTGATGGGTTCATTGAAAGCTACCAGTGGGATTTTGGGGATGGCTACTCCTCATATTTGGTGGATCCTTATCGCCTCTATAATTCTGCAAATACTTATACTGTGACGCTTACAGTGACAGATAACCTTAGTTCCACCAATATGACGAGTCAGGATGTAACGGTAAACGAGAATGCTTCCATAAACCTGACCGCAGGCGCAAATGGGAGCAGTGTAACCCTCGAATGGGTTTATACATCAGGCAACGCAGAAGGCTTTGCAATCGAACGTGCCACCAAAATCCGTGGCAAATACGATTTCGGCGCACCTAGTTCTGTTAGTTATGTGACAGGTCCAGAAGCTACCAGCTATATTGATACGGGTGTAGATCCCGGCACCTACAAGTATCGTATTCGCGCCTCCTTCGCTGGAGATACTTTCTCAGATTGGTCCAACGAGGTTCTTGTCAAGGTCGAGGCAGCCATTTGCGGTGATCTGATCTGTGATCCAGGTGAGGATCTGTGCAGTTGCCCGGAAGACTGTTCTACACCTCCACCACCAGAAACAAACTGCAGCGATAGCCTTGATAATGATTGTGACGGATTCATCGATTGTGTAGATACAGACTGTTCTGAGGATCCCATCTGTATTAGCCCTCCTGTCTGCCTGCCCAAGGGGGCACTGTGTACAAGTAATAGTGAGTGCTGCTCCGGTGATTGCCGGGGAATAAAGTGTAAGTAGGGGATGTTGGCGCGCAGCATTTCCACAAGATTATGAGTGGAGCTAGGTGATAACTCAATGGGAGGTAGACTCCATAGATTAAACTTGAGTTTAGAAGGACAGGGTAAAGCCAAACCTGCCGTGAGGCGGGGCTGGAAAACAACAGGTCTGCAGCAGAGAGCCTGGCTGCCTTGGGAAAAGGCAGCCAGGCTTTTTTTTGAACAGTTGTCGCTGGCTATCAAATCATGGGGAGAAAAATAAGGTGAGAGGGGTGGAACATAAAAAAGGAGGGTGCCGTCAACTGCTCAGAATATTCTTGCTTGAGTCAATCCGTTGACAATCCCCCTGTCTGTTCCTTTTGCAGAGACAAAGACATGACTTGTCTCCGCAACGAGTCAAGAGGAAGAGTGCTTGTGAGTCACTACCCCGCTGAGCCCTACACACTCATTGCAATATTTCTGATCGGTGGACTCACTTTGACATGCAGCACAGTATTTTTTGCCGCATCCATGGCAGGTATTGATGGTGGATGATTCAACTTCTTTTTCACAGATCTGACAGGTCGTCTTTTCATTGGCCATTGGTCACCTCAACGTAGAAGTTTTCTTTTTATTTTATCACAATTAAATATCATTCTGAATCTATTTGTGGAAATAAATCGTCTTCCTTTGACCTTTAGACAGGAGCGTATCTGATGTGAGGAGAAGGGGACGGCTGGCAGTTCAAGGAGGCAGCTTCTTTTTCTTGAGGACGACCTGCTTTTTTCGGGAAACCCTTTACCTCTGACTGAACTCAATGATACAATAGGATAACACTTCATCTCAGGCCTACTTTACCAGCAATGGAGGGCGCATGAAAAGTGTAGGATCCTATCATTTGCAAATCCCTTTCCCGGGCCAGAGAATCTTCGTCCTCTTCTCGATGTTTTTCCTGCTGTCTGTTATCCCTCTTTCTTCAGCAGGGCCAGGAAAAGGCGTACTGCTGATTATCGACGGTCCCATTGGGGTGGCTGTCAGTGATTATGTCACCAGGGGAATCGAAGGTGCTGTTGATGAGCAGGCCGAGATTGTTATCCTGCAACTTGACACTCCAGGAGGGCTGGACGGCGCCATGCGGGATATTGTCAAATCCATACTCAACTCCCCCATTCCCGTAATCGGCTATGTGGCACCCGAAGGAGCCAGGGCTGCAAGTGCGGGTACGTACATTCTCTATGCCAGTCATGTGGCGGCCATGTCACCGGCAACCAACCTGGGCGCTGCAACTCCTGTCCAGATTGGACCGCTGCCACCCCTCCCCGACCAGGCAGACCCCAATGCAGATGAAGAAAAAGAGTCTCCAGCTATAGGGAAATCCCCTATGCAGCAGAAGATAATGAATGATGCAGCAGCCTATATCAAGGCCCTGGCAATCAGAAACAACCGTAACCAGGAATGGGCGGTAGAGGCTGTTTATCATGGGGTAAGTCTTACCGCAGTCGAAGCCTTGGAAAAGAATGTTATTAATCTCATCGCCACCGATATGGAGGACCTTCTCAGGCAGCTGGATGGATGGGAGGTTCATATTGGGGCGGCCTCCAGGCACCTTGCCACCAAAAATCTTGCCATAAAGCTTGTTGAGCCGGATTGGCGCAACAGGTTGCTTTCCATTATTGCAGATCCAAATATTGCCTATCTCCTTATGCTCATAGGAATCTACGGATTGGTTTTTGAGCTGGCTAACCCAGGCCTTATACTTCCGGGGGTGGCTGGGGCCATCTGTCTTCTCCTGGCCTTCTACACCTTTCAGATCATGCCGGTGAATTATACAGGTCTTGCCCTGATTCTTTGCGGTCTGCTCTTTATGATACTTGAGGCCTTTGTCCCCAGCTTCGGGGCACTTGGGGTTGGGGGATTCATTGCCTTTGTCATTGGTTCGGTTATGCTTCTTGATGAGAGCGGTCAACGTATCTCCGTTGTCCTTATTATCAGCACTGCCCTCTCTTCTCTTATCCTGCTGTTTCTTCTCATGTATACTGTTATCCGCATACGCAAGCGGCAGGGAGTGAGTGGAGATGAGGAGTTGATCGGCAGTACTGGTGAAGCGATCAGTGACTTTGATAGTTATGGAAAAGGACGAGTCAGGATTCGAGGAGAGTCCTGGCGTGCTGTCTGCTCGTCCCCCATTCATGAGGGACAACAAATACGGGTACAGTCTAGGGATGGACTGGAGCTGAAGATAGAATCTGTCTGACATTTTTCTTGGGAGGAAATTATGGTAGCCGCACCGATTATTGTACCAATTGTCCTGTTACTCTTACTCATTGTGTACTCATTACGGATTGTCACCGAGTATGAACGACTGGTGGTCTTTTTTCTTGGACGTTTTCAGACCGTTAAAAAACCTGGATTGCGCTTGGTCATCCCGGCCATTCAACAGGCAGTCAGGGTGGATCTGCGGGTTATCACCATGGATGTTCCCAGTCAGGATGTTATTTCCAGGGATAATGTGACGGTCAAGGTCAATGCCGTGCTCTACTTTCGGGTGGTGGATCCGGAAAAAGCCATTATCCAGGTAGAAGATTATCTGAATGCCACCAGCCAGCTTGCCCAGACAACACTCCGTTCCGTATTGGGTCAGCATGAACTGGATGAGATGTTGTCTGAAAGGGAAAAGATGAATGCCGATCTCCAGGAAATCATCGATAAGCAGTCTGATGCCTGGGGCATCAAGGTTACCAATGTCGAAATCAAGCATGTGGATTTGAATGAAACCATGATCCGGGCCATTGCCAAGCAGGCTGAAGCTGAGCGAGAGCGAAGGGCCAAAATTATTCATGCCGAAGGGGAACTGCAGGCTTCAGAGAAACTCCTGGCCGCATCAGAGGTTATTTCCAGAAATCCGCAGGCCATACAGTTGCGCTATCTCCAGACCCTGAATGACATCTCCACTGATAAAAATTCAACAACCATTGTCTTTCCCTTACCGTTGGATATCATAAAAGGACTGATGCTGACGAAGAGCAGGGAAGAGCAGTAATGAAAGAATCCTTATCAACAGGACATCATTGCACAGGAGCAAAACAGGATCTGTCTCAGAGACACCTGTTTTCTGGACAGCTCAGATTTTTTATCACTTTCTCAACGAGTGGTAATGCTTCCCAGGAAGAAACCACTCCTTTGTCCCAGAGAATACTTGTGCTATTATGAGTATGTTGGGAAGGGACAGAAAAGGTTTCACTGCCGGTATGGTACAGGACTGCTTTCTCCCTCGGGGGTAAGTGGAAAGCAACAGAAAAAAGGAGGGGACTCCAGTGCTCTACGTTGAAAGAAACAGTGAGGGACAGGTTGTCGCAGTGTCCCTGGAGAGCAAAAAAACAGATGCAGAGTCGAAAGCGGTCATGGATGAAGAGATTCTGAAGTTTCTGGCAGAAAACAGTGATTCTGATTTCTGGATGAAAATGCTATCGGCTTCGGATATGGGTATCATTCGTATTTTGGAAGATCTTATTGATCTTCTGGTTGCCAAGAATATCATTATGTATACAGAGTTGCCGGAAGATGCCCAGAAGAAGATTCATGAGAGAAAAAAAGCTCGGGAAGAAATGGGGATTGAATCCTTCATGGTGGATGATATCATCTAGCAAACCGATGCAGGAGGTTTGCTTTGCACCTTTCTGATAAGGGACTGTGCAAAAAAACTGTAACCTCTTGCTTGTCCTTTCCAAGTCACGCAGGCTCGCTTACCTGTCATTTCCATGGCGTGAAAAGAAGAGAATGGCAGTGCTATGTGTCTCTTTTCACAACGCAGGAACTACATACAAGATTACGGCGCAATTGTTGTTGCACTTATCTCCTTACAGATCCTAAGAGAGATAGGTTGAGTACGCTCAGGCAACTATTTCTGCCGGTTTTGCAATGAAATACCCTTGAACTCCGTCGAGGTGTAAGTCACACAGCATCTGAAACTGTTTTTCCTCTTCCACTCCCTCGGCAATAACCAGGATGTCGAGGCTATGGGCAACGGAGCAGAGGGAACCGATAAAAAAGTAGGAATCACTCTGTTCATCTTCGAGCTCACTGGTGTAGGCCTTGTCGATTTTGACATACGCTGGTTGCAGAGAGTTGAGATATCCAAAATTGGTAAAGCTCTGACCAAAATGGTCAAGACCGATATCATGGCCATGCTTTTTCACTTCCAATGAAAACTTTCGCAGCTCCTCCAGGTACTGGACGGCAGTAAATTCAGCAAATTCAAAAATAATCTTTGGCAGGTGAGAGCGGCCTATTTTGAGCTGTTGCAGGATCCATTGAATAAAGGAAGCATCCTGTAGAGAGGCAGGAGACATGTTGACACCAAGCTCTTTGACATCATACTTGCCTGTATCGATCTGCAGAACTTTTCCCAGGACAATACGATCAAAAGAAGAGACCAGGCTGAGGCGCTCGGCAATGGGCATGAATACACTGGCGCTGATTATTTTTTTACTTTGGGGCAGGGGGATACGTGAAAAGATTTCTTTCTGCAGGGGTCGCTGTTCAGTATCTGCAGTGACAACGGATTGTCCGAAAAGATGGAGTTTTTTGCTTGCCAGGACTGAGGTAAATGTTGCTTTCCACTCCTGTTCACCTTGTGGGACATCTTCTGCTGTTTTGGACAGGCGATGGACTTCCCAGCCATTTACCCTCTGTTGCTGTGCTGAGCGCAGTACTGCATCTGTCTCTGCCAGAAGCTGACTGAATGAACAGGGGTGATCATATGCAACGCCCCCAATGTGGCCCAGATTCTCATCTACACTGAGATGTTGACCGGCCAGTCGGGAAAAGTCCCTGGCAATAGTTTCTGCAACATGTTCAGCATCTTCCATGGCAGCATCCGGCAGGAAGGCGACAAAGTCACCACCAGTGAGTCGGGCCAGGGCGCTGTTGGTGACCGTTCTGGTTGCATTACGCAAGATCTCCGCAACCCTTTTGACCAGCCTGTCGCCTGCCTCAAAACCTTTGTCCTGATTGAGTTGTTGGAGGTTGTGAATCTGTATCAGGAGAAATGCGCCATTGAGGGTAATCTCCCTACGATCCACACGGGCGGTTACCTGGCCTTCTATATAGCGCCGGTTGCCAAGCCCGGTTAAGACGTCACTGTAGGCATTTTTTCTCAATTTTTCTGCAATTGCTGCCTGTTCCTGAAACATGCCTTTGACCTTTGAGGTCATTCTGTTCATTGCTGATACAACCTGTCTCAGCTCCCTTGTCTTGGGCAATGGATCCTGAATCTGGTACTCCTTGCGGCAGAGGGCTTCAGCCTGCTGCTCCACACGTCGCAATGGACGAAGGAGTACACCAATACCGATGGATCCCAGAATGATAACGATCAAGCCGGTGGCTGCAAAATAGATACTCATTTTTACGGTTGTGTCCCAGAGTGTTTTGTAGGCATAACCAGTGTGACTCTCTACATAGATGGTGCCTGCCTGGTTCCAACCTGACATGACTATGGCATTTGCTCCGGGTGACTTCAGAGGGATCATGCGGATAAACCAGGGAGGAACGCCTTGAATTATTATCTGCAAAGTTTGCTCATACAGCGGTTGGGTTTCAATATCCTGGAGTCTGATTGTCCTGTAATAACCACGGTCAAACACGGCACTGATCATGGTTTCTACGGTTACCATGTCATCGGTTGCCATATGCGGGGAGATGGAGAGGCCAAGAGACGTGGCGGTATCCTGGGCATGGGATTCCAGTTGGTTGACAAGAAAGTTGCGAGTACTCTGCAGCTTGGCATACCATGCTCCAATATAGAGAAGACAAAAGAGTGACACCATAAAAACCAAGAGTTGTCTGTAAAGGGTCATAGAAACCGCCTTTGAATTATTGTAATCCTTCCGGCATACGTTGAAGAACGCCTGTCCATTTCTTTAATCTGTCGCTTGAGCCGACTATCTTTCCTCGCCCTCTTTCTTTGGCCAGCCAGAGCCCTGAACCATTGAAACTAAAGACTGGGAGCAGATCTTTTCGTTGAGATGCTGGGCGAATTTCTCGAATCAGGTTGTCAAGGATCAAGGGCTCTGCACCAGGAGAGGAGTAATAGGTGAGGACCATATGTGCCTGGTTCAGTTCCAGCGCCTTGACATAGGTTAGATTTAACTTTTTTTCTGCTACGCCTATTGCCTTTAAGGTAAAGTATTTTGCCAGGGAAAAATCTTCACAATCCCCTCCATCACTGGCAAGGAACTCGACAGGCGTGGCCCAGTAATCCTTTTTATTCCAGTGTATGGCATCATCGACAAAAGCAACAGTAGAATTAAAAAAATGATTTACCTTTTCCAGCTTTTTGGATTCACTGATTGATTGATTGTTACGAATGAGGTCCTGCCAGGTGAGGAGTCGTTTGCGGGCCATGGCGTCATATTCTTGTTCCGCAGTATCGAGTATGGAGATGTCCAGAGTAAAATTGACGTTTGCCCGGGATAGATATTGGAAGGCGGCAATTGTCAGGATGAAAAGACAGAGGATCGAAATGATCCATTGTTTTGTATTGAAGAAATAAAACATTTAACCAGCCAGAAAATTTAAACCTGGTGCCACCGGCTAACATAAATCAGCATAATGACTGGCGGCGCATGTCAGAAATTGTTCGGATTTTCCATTTCTTTAGTAAGCTATTATAGTCTTATCGATTTAAAACGAAAAGAAATTAAACGGGAAGGTGGTATGGATTAAAGAAAATATCCAATGAAACGAACTGAGACAACAAAAGTCAGAAAAAGAAGAATGCCTATCTGAAGAAAGTAGTCAGGAAAGCAGTTGAGGTTCCTTCTGTATAGGCTTGTGATGGCCTGAATGGGTTGGAGTCCCGGGGAAGGACTTGGTGGAGGGAACTGCAAATAAAAAAGCGGGACAGGTTGTAGAATATCCTGTCCCGCTCAATGTGTTTGAAACGTGTCGGCAGTTACCCTTTTTGTGCGCTCACGGCTTCAGTTTCTTCCGTGCTAGCTTGTTCCTGATCGTCATCATCCACATGGCTCTCTTCAGGCATTTCAAGAGTGAGGGATTCAACGAGCTGGCCTGTGCCGTTAAGAATACGGTATTGTGCGAAGTGGCCATCATACTTCGCATTGGTCAAATCTTTTAGGGCATTGATTAATTCTGCTTCAGTGTCGAGAACGTCAAGCAGTGTTCGTTTGCCTATATTAAATTGTTTCGTATAGGCTTCGGCTGTGGCCCTGGTGGAATCCACCCTTTCTTCCAGATACTTGATACGGTCCAAGACAGCTTGGTAGGCCATCCAGGAAAGCCTTATGGATTCTATAACTTGCCTGTGGGTATTGTTGCGGATCTCCTGCGCTTCGGTTATCTGCTGAGCCGTTTCTAGCCTGCGGGCCTGATCTTTGAATCCGTGAAAGAGATTGTAGCGGAGTCTGATCATGGCGGTGAGGTCCTCATCTTTTCCTTCAACACGATCATACTCATCTTCCCATGTTCGGTCGACCTCAAGGTCAATGACAGGCATATAAGGTGCTTTGGCAACTTCATACTGCTCTCTTCTCGCTTCAATGTCGGCTTCTGCTGATTTGAGGGTCGGATGTTTGTCGATGGCAACCTCTTCGGCTTGCTCCAGGGATTCCGGCATCATCTCATCGGGAGTGGCGGGTTTTTCAAGTTCATTGGGTAAGTGTCCCACCACCGCCAGGTAGTTACTTTTTGAATCAAAAAGGTTGGTCTGGGTAACGACCACATTGGATTGAGCTAGAGCAACACGCCCCTGCACCTGTTCACTGTCGGCCTTGCTGCCGACTCCGGATTCGCTGCGCATGTTGATCTGGTCGGAAATTCTCAAATGAGTTTCAAGGTTTTTCTGCGACAGGGCAAGGAGCTCCTGGTGTCTGAGAACATCGAGAAACACCCTGGAGGCATTTAAAGCCATGTTTTGGGTGGTCCCTTGAAGATAATAGGCAGCTGAGCGCACCCTGGCTTCCTGTCTGTCCACCTCATTAACGTCAGCAAAACCAGTGAAGACATTTTGCCTGAGACTGAGTCTGATCTGGCTGGGAGTCAGGGTGTTATCAAATGGTTCGTAAACTTCCTGGGTCCCAATACCCGCACTCACGTCAAATTGCGGCATATATCCGGATCGTGCCTGTCTTACTTCCTGGTCTCTAGCAAGACGGTTGTGAGCGATAGTTCGAACTTCCGGATTTGTCTTGATAACCTCGTCAACGGCTTCCGTGAGTGTTTCGGCATGAAGACTATACGCCCCTAGAAACAGAAGCCCCCCAACTACAGTAGCACTGGAAAGTTTTGACCATCTCATAATATCATCCTCGTTTGTTCAACTGCTAAACATAGTTTGCTGTTGTCGTAGTCAAAGGGAAACTATTTGCTTTTTACAAACATAAAATGTTTCCAAAGTAAGTTTTGACTGCGGACAGCAACGCCTCTCTCCTAAATGAGAAAACATCCTTTTGAATAACCTATAAAGTTCTATTCTTATCTTGTCACGGATAAAAAAGAAGGTCAAATAATTTATTACGATAATGAATTCCTTCTCTTGGCTGGAAGTGATTTCTTGAGAGTTGGGGAGGACATTGCTGTCTTGTTGCTCTTGTGTTCTACAGGAAAAAAACTGTTGAACTTGGTTCGTTATTTTCTGGCTGGAATAAGACATGGGTCTATTGATTATCTGAAAAAAGAGTTACCTGGGAGTAAGGAAAAATGGAGTGTGTTTGCAGACGATGGGAATGTAGTTATTACAGATTGGGATTTTCATAAAAGTAAAAGAGAGCGATCAGTTGAACAATATCAGTCTCTACGAGAAGAAAATCTCCGGTTACGTTTTTGTAACAGGTTGATATGGTAACTGTTTACTTTGCCAATGAGGTTGTGCGTTTCCTGGTAGGGTGCAGCATGACCTTGGGTGAGTGCTGAAAGGTTCTCCCCCGTGTTTCATGTAGACAAAAGCAGTTCAAGTGTGCCGTCAAATTTGTAATTGTATTTTGATATCAAATAACAGGTCAGAAGGATATTTATTGCTGGATCAAAGAGGTCTTCTTTTTTGAGGTTGGCTAGTGTATCGCTGCTGACATGGCGAAACCTGAATGGAGAACGTGAGAGCCCCTCTGCAGCCTGTTTTTCGGTGCTAAATATTATCTGGCATAAGCCTAGGGCATTTTTTGGAGAAACCTCACGGGGGTTTGCATTTGATTCAGCCAGAATCAGGGCCCTGATAAAGTCAGGACTGACCTTGTGTCGTGGACGAAAAAAAGTGAATTGCGAGTAATAATTGATGAAATGATTGTATGGGGATAAGCGTTTGAGTAACTGGTTTGAGACTTCGATATTTTTTTATACCTTGCAAGGGCTTGCTGTAATTGAGCAGCATGCAGCATCGTTCTTCACAGGGAGAAAGAGGAAACAGCAGAAGAGAAAAAGGGTCGTCAATAGATGATATCTTCCCATTGAGTGGTTTCTTCTCCTTTTGTTAAATCTCGTTGCCCCCCTCAAAGGAGTAGCGAAAAGAGTCCTTGGGGTCTACTTATCGCAACGTGGAAGCTGTGGACGGGTATAAAAGTGGGCAATGGTTTTGAAAAGCAGGTAGGGATCCTTTGCTCCTGTAATTTCGCGAATGGAATGCATGGCAAGGCTTGGAACACCCAAATCAACAGTCTGTACCCCCAAGTGGGTCGCAGATATGGGCCCAATGGTGCTGCCGCAGGCCATGGTGTTGTTCATGACAAATTCCTGGGGCGTCACTCCGACTTCATGGGCCAAGGCCTTGTACAGGGAAGCGGAACGACCGGTTGTCGCGTAGCGTTGATTGGCATTGTATTTGATTACCGGTCCATGATTCAGGAGAGGAAGGTGCTGAGGATCATGTTTCTCCACAAAATTAGGGTGTACTCCGTGGGCGTTGTCAAGGGAGAGTAAAAATGAGTGATTGAGGATGGTCTGGCGGGAAGCAGTGTCGGGCAGCAATCGCTCAAGTACACTGCAGAGAAAGTTCCCCTGGGCCCCGGCCACGCTTGCAGAGCCGATCTCTTCATGGTTACTGCACAGCAGGAGGCAATTGTCGGATGTTTCCTCTTGAAGCAAGGCCTGGGCACCAACAAAACAGCTGACCAGGTTGTCGAGCCGACTTGCCGATATGAAGTCTTTTTCTATCCCAAGTAGATTCGGAGGTTGGGTGTCATAGCAGAATAGATCAAAACCCAATACCTTTTTTATGGAGAGATCCGGATATTGTCTTTCTACCTGTTGCAGGAGAATATCGCTAAAAGAAGAATGGTCCTCAAGGGGTTGGCAGAAGATGGGGGAGAGGTGTTTTTGCCGGTCTATTGTTTGTTCTTCGTTTGCTCTTCGATCCAGGTGAATGGCAAGGCTGGGGATGGTGACAACCGGTCTTTGGAAGTCAAGAAGACGAATTTTGAGAGCGTCCTCTTTGTCCATGACAGTGACACGTCCTCCTATCCCGAGGTCGCGGTCAAACCAGGTGGAAAGCAGGGGGCCTCCATAGACCTCGACACCGAGCTGCATATAGGAGTTGACAGTTCTTTCCGGCAGCGGTTTGATTTGCAGAGCCGGGCTGTCAGTGTGCGCCCCTGTCATTCTCCACGGTGTGGACCTGGAAGGGTCTGCAGCAAGTCTGAAGCCCAGGAATGTGCCATTATCCCGAATACAATAATATCCTTTACAAGGTTCGGTTTCCCACGTTTCTTCTTCCTGGAGGCGATGAAAGCCTGCTTGATGGAAATGAGTGGCTAGATATTCGGCAGCATGAAAAGGGGTTGGAGATTGCTGCAGAAAATCAAAAAGTTCTTTGTTGAATTGTTCCTGTTGCATTGATTCCTTGGATAGATGAATAATCAGAAGATGGAAGAACTTAGAGAATGGTCAGGCTGTAGGGCAGGCCATGGCCTGACGGGCAGTACTTTATGGGCCTGCTGTTCATACTGTACCGTTATTAAATGGAAAAATCAAACAGAGTCCTGAAAACGGATTCTTGCGCAGATGTGTTCTGCTTGGCTGTTGAACAGGGTGGGAGATTTGGAGAACAGTTGATTGACAATTTTTTTTCTGTTGTTCGATACTCCCTCTTTAACATTCGACACCTTTATTTAATCTGACTATGATTTGTTTACCTCCAGGGCAAAAAAATAGATTGTCAGTGAGGTGGTGGAACTGGTGGCGATGTTCAGATTGTCAACCCACCTTGAAGAGAAGAGCATTAAGGTGGGTTAGCGAAGTGGGGTCCTCATCATACCGGCAAGCCCCTGACCAGCGGTACTCATTGGTATTGTTCTTTGAGTTCATAAAGTCTATCAAGATAGGATTCCTGCCTTTGCAGGGTGGAGCCCCCTCCTTCCATCTCCACAATGAGCATGTCAATGGCTGGTTTCAAGTCTATCCCGTGATGATTGTTGTTCTGTTCGTTGGCCTGGTTGATAAGCAAAATGGCATAATAGGTGACAACCATACGCGACAGGGTGTCTCTTCTGAAAAGATAGAGTCTGCCACCCATGGTGTTTATAAAGAAACAACCATATTCATACAGGCTGTCCTGCTCTATATCTTTACCGTATGGGGTGTTTGTGCAATCAGGAGAAGTAACAAGGAAATAATAATCGGCCAGCAATTCTTCAAGCCTGCCTCTTTCACTGTCGAGTATTCCTTTCAGCATCAGAATATTGTCTTTGCCTGAAACCCTGAAAAAATGAGCGGTGTTTTTCAAGATGGTATACAGATCGTCTGTCTCTCTGGTTACCTGGGGCGGGTTGTCCAGTAACTTGTGGATGAGGGTTATGAAATGCTCTTCACTGGATGTGGTCAATTGGTAGCTTTTTATATATTCCTGCCGGTCGAGGTGTTGATAGAATTGCAAGATAGTTGTTGTGGCTTTTTCGCATTGGGACGCCACTTTCCTGTCAATGGCTTCAGAGGAAGGAAGAAGGGTTGTAGCGGCTCTGATTGTTTCTGGACCTGAAGCAGACGGAAGGTTTGTCTCTCCCTGGCGTTGCATCCCCCCGTCATCGGAAATCTGTTTCTCTGTGGCGTCTGTCTCAACAGCCTGGGTTATGATAGTGTCAAAAAGATTGTTTGTGGGGGGGACCATCCTTTCATCCTGGTCTGGAGTTTTGACAGAGACAGAAGTTTCACTTTCTGTCGGTATGCCAGACTCAAGTCCATCCGTCCTGGAGGGATCTGATCCTGAATTAAAATAGAAGAGGATTCCCCCAATGGTGGCAATAACGAGAAAAATTATGGTAGCAGGAAGAAAGTTTGATGATCTCTTGGAAGAAGTGGGTGCACTCTTATTTTTGTCGGAAGAAGCCATGAGAAGCCGTTACGAAAGAGGAAGGGATCGGGAAGTTAATTGAAGTCCAATATACAGTAGCCTGTATCGAAAGTCACGAGGCAATTCAATCCATTTTATGCTGAGATCGTGCTGGGGAGTGAGGGAGATGGCAGGCTGTGATCCAAGGAAGCAAGTGAGCTTTTCATGCGTAGCAAACTTTGTTTGATGAGGACAAAGAGATAGGGGGTAACCTCAAATGAGTTATGTTTCTAATAAGTTGCCTTCGTTTCGCATCGTTTGTGTTTCCGTTGACCCACCGTTTTTCTTCTTGACTCATCAGGGCTAAAGCACTATTGTTCCCAGCAATTTAAGTTTTGTAGAAACTGCTTGTTCTCGATAAAGGAAGTTCCTTTAGGGACGAGTAAAAAATATTAAAAATGTACGGAGGAAAACGTCATGACAATTTTCGTAACAGGCCACTCTAACCCTGATACCGATTCAGTAACTGCAGCCATCGGGTTTGCCACCCTTCTGAATGCACAGGGTCAGGATGCCAAGGCTTGTATGCAGACTTCCCTTGATAAGCTCAACCCCGAGTCAACTGTTGTCCTTGAGCGTTTTGGTCTCACTGCTCCGCAAGAAATGAATGATGTAGCTGGAAAAACCATTGCTCTCGTTGATTTCAGTGACATCGGACAGGCTCCTGCAGGCATCACCGATGCTGAGGTTGTAGCCATCGTCGACCATCACAAAATTGGTGATGTTACCACTAATCAGCCTATCCTCTTCCGTGCCGAGCCTGTTGGCTGTACCGGAACCGTACTGAACAAGATGTTTAAAGATGCTGGTGTTGCCATTCCTAAAGATGTGGCTGGTGGAATGCTTGCTGCCATTCTTTCTGATACCGTAAACTTCAAATCCCCCACCTGTACCGATGATGACAAAGCAGCGGTTGCAGAGCTCAAAACTGTCGCCGGGGTAGATGATACCGACAGCCTGTTCATGGATATGCTGAAGGCCAAATCTTCAGTTGCTGGTGTTCCTGCCAAGGACCTGCTCTTCCGTGACTACAAAGATTTTGATATGAAGGGAAATAAAGTTGGTGTTGGACAGCTTGAGCTTGCCACCCTTGATCAGGTAGCTGATATTCGAGACGATCTCATTGCTGCCATGAAAGAAGTAAAGGCTGACGGACGTCACACTGTACTTCTCATGCTTACCGATGTTGTCAAAGAAGGTACCGACTTGGTTGTGATTTCTGACGATGAAGCCCTTATTGAGGGTGCTTTTGACGGAAAACTCGAAGGAATTTCCATGTGGGTTGACGGCATGATGAGCCGTAAAAAACAGACCGTTCCTAACCTGCAGACAGCTTTTGGCTGCTAAGGGTAGTTTGATCTGATATCTTTCAGATCGCTGTTTGTAAAGGTGTCTTTGGATTAGTCCAAAGACACCTTTTTTTTATCCTGCCGGGCAGGAGATAAGAGGGAGTTTTGTTTCGTAGTTATAGTTGTCGTCGTGTTCAGGGGTGTGGCAGGTAAGGCAGATATCTTGACCGGGTAGGCGGACCATTTTGAATCGTTCCGGATTAACGCTGTGTTTTTTGCCTGCCCCGTGACAGGTTTCGCAGCCAACGGATTGCAACTCTCTGGGTAGCGAGAGCAATCCCTTGGTCGGTATGATTTGGAAACTGGTGCTGAAAAGGTCTTGTGTTACATGGCAGAGAAGGCATTCGAGATCCAGGTTTTTTTCTTTTCGGACAAGGGTGGTATACGCCTCTGCGTGTTTTGTGGACCGCCAGAACTCAGTCTGGGGGAGGTGGCAGCTTTCGCAGACCCGATATCCGACAAGATCCATCCTTTGCGGAAAGAGCGTTTGTGCGTCTGTGGTCCTGTTCTGTTTCATTGGGTTTTTGTGTAACTGCCTGATCTGCTGGTTGAGTTGTTTTAAAAGTTCTTCAGTGGGAATGTCGTTGGGCATATTTTTTTTCAGACCGATAAAGCGGTATTGGTACCGGTCACTGAGCATGGTTTGAGATTGCCCTTTGTCTATGGTTTCCTGCAATGAGATGATCTTGGCACTCATCTCATCTTTATTTTTCCGTAATCGATCCATGGTACTGTTTTGATTTGCTGAGATCTTCCCGGACGCCGACTTTTTTTCCAACCTCCGCAGCTGCCAGTTCAGCGAACCAAGCCTGTTCTGCAGATCGGCAAGCTCTTTTTCCCTGTTTTGGCCCCATCGTCTCTTTGTTCCGAAATTGATTTCCAGGAGTCCCTGATATTTCCCCTGTTTTCCTGTCTGGGTGACAAGGGTCTGATTGACGACTTGTGGTGACAGGTTCTGTTGATGTTGATCTGCACCGAGGAGAAGGTTGATTGCTGGATACTGTTCTGCAATAAGACGGTTTTCCTCTCCAGTGAGACTGGAGAGGAGGATGATGAAGGGGCTGTTTTTCTCCTTGCTCATTTGTTGCAGGAGATCAGGCAAAAGAGATTCCCAGTGACCTATTGTTACGGCTTGATCCAGGTTTTTCGGCGGGGCGGTGAGAGCGGTGATCACCACCTCGACTCCCTGCACTTCTTTACTGATCCACTGGCGAAACAGCGGATTCCCGTCTGCGTCGATTATGTTGGCCGAGATCCAGGGAAAGTTGTCTGCAGCGCTCCTCTGCAGCAATTCAAATCCACCAGCCATGTCCAAAGGACCGATTCCCACGGCGTCATAGGCAATATTCTGGTAAACCCGCATGATCGCTTCTGCAGTGAGGTGTTCCTGACTCGGGCCGGCGGCAACGCTGGGCCGTTTGAAGAGGAGATTGCCGGCATCAAGGAGGAGCATTTCTTTTTTGCCGTGCTCACTAAGGGTTTGAACCTGAAAGACCTTTTTGGACAGACCGCCCAATTGTTGCGACTTTCAGCCGCATGGTTCGGTTTCGCCCTGGATATTATCTGAAAAGAAAAGAAGAGCAGGTGACTGGGAGGCGCCATAAATGGTGTTGTTCAATCCAATGGATAAGAAGAGCAGCAATCCGAAAAACAGGATTTTGCTGCCGGAGAATATGTCAGGTGTCTGCATTGTTTTTTCTCTGTTGAAGGATGACGCGCCATTTTTCAAGACGGTCTTTGATTAAAGCCTCATACCCCCGGGTGGTAGGAGAATAAAAATGCTTCCCTTTCAGTTCACGGGGAAGGTGCTCTTGATCAACCAGGGCCTGTGTCGCATCATGGGCATAGCGGTAGCCCTTGCCATAATCGAGTTTTTTCATTAGTCTTGTCGGGGCATTACGCAGGTGGAGAGGGACGGGGAGTGAACCGCTCCGGTCAATGCTCTCTTTTACTGCTCTTTCAGACCGATAGAGGCTGTTACTTTTAGGGGCGGTGGCGAGGTAGACCACCGCTTGAGCAATGGCCAGCCGACCTTCCGGAAGACCAAGGCTGTGATAGGCATCCCTGCAGGAAATCGTGTGGATCAGGGCCTGGGGATCAGCAAGGCCGATATCTTCAGAGGCAAAGCGGATGAGCCTGCGGCAGATATAGAGTGGATCCTCTCCGGATTCAAGCATGCGGTAGAGCCAGTAAAGGCTGCCATCCGGGTCAGAATCTCGAAGGCTCTTATGCAGGGCAGAGATAAGATTGTAATGTTCTTCGCCATCTTTGTCGTAGCGAAGAGCTGTCTGCTGACTGGCTTCTCTGATGTCCTCCTGGGTGATAATCTTCTCATCGCTGGCTCCATTTTTTATGCGATGACATACTATTGTTGCTGCTATTTCAAGAGCATTGAGTCCTTTTCTGGCATCACCGTCAGCAAGAGCAGTGAGGAGTTCTAGACTGTTGTCTCCAAAGGTGAGTTCATCTTTTCCGAGTCCCTGATCCCTGTCATTCAGCGCCCTTTCTAAAATAGTATGAAGATCTTCTGTAGAAAGTGGTGTCAGCACCAGGACTTTGCATCTCGAAAGCAGTGGGGCGATCACCTGGAAAGAGGGATTTTCAGTGGTCGCTCCGATCAAGGTAAAGAGGCCGTTTTCCACATGCGGAAGAAAGGCATCCTGTTGACTTTTATTGAACCTGTGAATTTCATCAATGAAGAAGATGGTTCCTCTTTCTTCGGTAGCTTTCAGTTTCTCGGCCTGCTCAACGATCTTTCTGACCTCTTTTACTCCGGAAAGCACTGCGGAAAAATAGACAAAATCAGCTGCAGTGGATCTTGCAAGAATTCTGGCAAGTGTTGTTTTCCCGGTTCCCGGTGGCCCCCAGAGAATAAGAGAGGGCAGAATGCCTGACCCAAGCATGCTTTCCAGCAGTCTTCCTTTACCCAGCAACTTCTCCTGGCCGATGAAATCCTGGAGGGATTGCGGACGCATACGTTCTGCCAAGGGTGCTTGACTTGTAGTCGAATTATGCATGGGTAGAGGAATGAAATGATGAAAAACAGTAGCAGGAGGTTTACCTGGAACTATTTTTCCTTAATGATTATATTGAGATGCTGTATTCTGCTCCTCAAGCATACGTACCTGATGAGCAGGTAATAGTCTTGACTGTTGTTGAGAGTTTATTTTTATTTTTTTGTCGTAAAAAGCAAGGGAATTAGGTGTGACCCACTAAAAATTACCTGTTTTTTTTATAAGTGGCAAATATTAAAAAAAGCGAGAGACTATTCCTTGAAACCAGAGGTGCTGGGTGATAGTATTGTTTTGTTAGATTTTCGTTAAACACTGCTGACTGTCCGGAAATGTCTCCCCGGGCAAACCGGAACGAAAATCCTGAACTCTTTTCAGTACCGTTTGAGGAGTGAAAGTATCTTTCCAGAATTATTTTCTGCCACAAAAACAGAGAAAATGTTTTTTTAAGGTATTTATATACAATTTTCAGAATAACAGAGTGGAATTAATGGTTGCACATAAGATCCTGGTTGTAGATGATGAGGCATTTATTGCGGATATGGGTAGAATCGCTCTTGGTGATATCGGTCATGATGTATTCTGTGCTTACAGTGGAGAACAGGCCGTTGAAATGGCCATGGAGTCACATTTTGATCTGGCCATAGTAGACGCCATGCTTCCTGGGATGAGCGGCATGGAAACCTTTGACATGCTCAGACAAACGGATCCGGGGATCATAGGAGTCCTTGTTACCGGTCATGCCAATAAGGATATGGTTGTTGAGGCTATGAACAAGGGAATTTCCCGTGTTTTGGAAAAACCCATTGAGGCAGAAGAGTTGGTGAAGGTCGTTCGGGAGGCTCTTGCCCTTGCCCGTCAGCATGAGGAAAAAATTGCCTGAACGGTCTGCTCCTTCTGTGCAAACTTGAGGGGGATTTCTTTCTGCGGCTTCTTTTCAGGAAGTTTAGGACGAACTTCTGGAGGCGACCGGCCTGCAGATCAGTGCTCCTTCCAGCTCTGGTATGATGTTTTTGGAACAGGGCAACTGTTTAAAGGTGATGGCCTCAGACGGTTACGCTACAGAGGGGTCTTTGATTATTTCTCCGTTGTCGTCACCTGGAGGAGAAGGTCGTCTATTTTTACCACATCACCATGGACTAATTTCTTCCCCCGTCGGGTTTCCTGCAGGTTGTTGACCAGGACATCGCCGTCGGCTATTCGTATTTTTGCCTCTAATCCATCTTGTACCACATTGGCCAGCTTTAAAAACTGACCAAGTCGAATCGGTTCTCGGGATATGAGAATCGGTGTCGGTCCTTGTGTGGAATGGGTGTCGTTAGTCATTGTTTAAAGCTGTTCCTCTCTAGTTGTCATGGAAATTCCGGCGTCACTTCTGCCTCGCCTCGTGCCTTTTGCAGGTTTGGGATTTCATTGTCCCCCTTACCTTGAAGAGCAGTCTGGTCTCTATGGTAAACTACGCAGTAAGTACTGTCGAGAGCGAAAGGATGAGGAGCTGAAAAATAAAAATCCCCGATAGATAGCTGTTCAGATGATTTATAAAATTTGTTATGTTAGATTGTTTTGCAATATGGTCAACAGTGAATGTAAGTTCAGGAGTTTCTTTTATTAGTTTTTGTCGAGGTGTGAGATGAAGGTTCAAGATCCTGCTCTTTTCAGACAGGAGTGTTATATAGATGGAAAGTGGGTAAGTGCTGAGAAGAGTATCGAGGTATTGAATCCTGCAGATAACAGTGTCTTGGGATATGTCCCGTCACTCGGGGCAGCTGAGGCAAGAAGCGGTATCGAAGCTGCCCAGCTTGCCTATGCATCCTGGAAAAACCTGACTGCAAAAGAACGTTCAGTCTATTTGAAAAAATGGTTTGACCTTATTGTCAGCCATAAGCAGGACTTGGCTATCATTATGACCAGTGAGCAGGGGAAACCCCTGACAGAGGCCGAGGGCGAAATTCTGTACGGTGCTGCCTATGTGGAGTGGTTTGCAGAAGAGGCCAAAAGGGTCTATGGGGATACCATTCCCATGGCACAGAAGGATAAACGGATCGTGGTTCTCAAGGAGCCTGTTGGCGTCTGCGCGGCAATTACTCCCTGGAATTTTCCTTCTGCAATGATTACCAGAAAAGCTGCACCTGCCCTTGCTGCCGGTTGCACCGTGGTCGTCAAGCCGGCGAGCCAGACCCCTTTTTCCGCCCTGGCCCTGGCTGAACTCGCCCACCGCGCCGGGATTCCCCGGGGAGTTTTTAATGTAATCACCGGTCCGGCACGAGAAATCGGAGCTGAATTGACCGCAAATCCCACTGTCCGCAAGCTGAGCTTTACAGGTTCCACGCCTGTGGGAAAACAGCTGATGGCTGCCTGCAGCAATACAGTGAAAAAGATTTCTCTGGAACTTGGTGGTCATGCCCCTTTTATCGTCTTTGACGATGCAGATATCGATGAAGCTGTGGCCGGTGCTGTGGCGTCAAAGTACAGAAATGCCGGGCAGACCTGTGTCTGTGCAAATCGTTTTATTGTGCAGGAAGGGGTGTATCAAGTCTTTGCCGAGAAATTGGCTGCTGCAGTGAAGTCACAGTTGCAGACCGGTTCAGGATTCAATGCAGATAACAACCAGGGGCCCCTGATAGACCTTAACGCGGTTCTCAAGGTGGAAGAACAGATCAAAGATGCCTGTGAAAAGGGGGCAAGGATTGTGGCTGGTGGGAAACGTACCGGGGAGACTGGCTTTTACTTTGAGCCGACCATCCTTCTCGATGTGACCAGTGACATGAAAATTGCCAGGGAAGAGACCTTTGGCCCTGTTGCACCACTCTTTGTTTTCAAAAAAGAGGAAGATGCCATTGCCATGGCCAATGATTCCGAATATGGATTGGCATCCTATTTTTACAGTCGTGATATGGCACGTTGCTGGAGAATCACAGAGGCCCTGGAATATGGGATGGTTGGTGTGAATACCGGCGTTCTTTCTTCAGAATCTGCTCCTTTTGGGGGGATGAAGGAGTCTGGAATTGGAAGAGAGGGCTCCAAGTATGGCATAGATGAGTACCTGGAAATAAAATATATGTGTGTCGGAGGGCTGGCCTGAGAGACAAGTTTCACCTCAAGGATAGAAAAGTATCGACAAACGATGCCGTCTACACTATCTACTGGTAATATTGATTTTTTTTATTCCTGTTACAAGGGAAACCACTCCACATTTTTGACTGGTTTGCACAAAGATTCCTTGTTTTTTTATGACAAAAAGCTGACAATTTTACTGAATAATTCCTGGAGAACCGCCTGCTCTTTGTTAAGATGCTTGTAACCGTCCCCAAGGGGGTATTGAAAAGAGTTCTTTGGGATTTGGAGAATTATTAACTTTTAGGAAAATATGGAGAAAGTACTATGAAGGACGTTAAAGCACAGAACCGTAGGCTGACTTTTTACCTGATTGCTGCCCTGCTCGTGGCCTTGGGTGGTTGCATACCCTGGAATACAACAAGCACGGCCCCCATTGAAGAAATTGGTGCTGATCTTTCGCCGGTAGCCAGTGCGGTGGCAAATTATGATGACATAGAGCTCCCTGCGGAGATGAAAAATGACACCCAAAAAAGCATGTCAATCTCAACAGACTCTTTTCGTGGAGGGATTCTTCATTACGCAGGAAGGGTGGAGGCAACTTCTTTAAAAGACTTTATTATTGCTTCCATGAAGAAAAATAAGTGGAAACTGGCCGGGGAAGTTTCCTATAAAAATATTATTCTCGCCTTTACAAAGCCGAACAGGACCTGCATGATGAATATTGAAAATAATGGTATTCTGTCCGATACCACGGTAACCATGTATGTCACTGTGGATGTTGCCGCTGCCAAGTCCTTGAATGCCTTTGGTGAACCTATCGAATAATTGCGAAAACGGTCTTCTGCAGGGAATTCCCACATTCCACTGTCACGGTACGGAATTCAGCCGTTATCTCTTCTTGTTGAGGTAACGGCTGTTTTATTTTTTTTGTAAGCGCGTAACAATAGGTAATTACATCTCATCATAAAGAAAAAAAATGAACTCTGCTCTCACCTTTTTTTCCATTCTTTTCTTTTTGCTTGTGTCACTGTTTTCGTCCACAATGGTCGGTGCGGCAGACAGTTATCTTTCCGAAGTGCGAAGGCTTGCCGAGGCTGGAGACAGTGAAGCTCAGTTTGCCCTGGCCATCCTCTTTGAATATGGAGGAGATGAGATAAGGCGTGACCCCGAACAGTCCTTCATCTGGCTGGAAAAAGCAGGCAGAGCAGAGGTGGCCGGAGCCTGTCTGTTTCTAGGAATAAAATTTGAAAATGGAAATGGTGTCAAACAGGATTATAGTGAAGCTGCCCGCTGGTATGATTGTGCAGCACGGCAGGATTGGCCGGCTGCCCAGTTTTTTCTTGCACGATTTTACCGGGAAGGAAAGGGTGTGGAAAAGAGTTCCCTCATCGCCTTGGCCTGGCTTGGATTGGCTGCTGAATATGGTTATCCTGGTGCCGAAGAAGAATATGCGAAGCTGCTGAAGAGTGTCAATTTACAGGACATTACTCTCTTGCAGGAGAAACAAAAATGTCTCCTGCAGGGAAAAACGCCTTGCGATTGAGTTTAATCTTCTTTTTTTCTTTATTTTCTTTGGAGATAGCCCCATAATAAAATTATTTAGGATATTGAAGGTAGAGTTTGTTTGATGGCTACCTGGTTAACGAACGCCTTGTGTGTGATTGAAAATTAAACAACTGTTTTTCCCGAACTATACGTCTTTATGGAAATTAACAAAGAAAAACAAAAAGAGGCCCAAAAGAGAGCCAGAGCTCTGTTGGAGGAGCAGGAAACAGCCAGAGCTGAACGTCGTCTGTCAAAACTCATACTTGACCTTGAACAGGGAAATGATTGTGTTCTGCTGAATAATGAATTTCTGGGAAATCTCCCTGGAATTGTATTGGAAATGTATCAAGCAGGTAACTGTGATCAGGTAAAACTGCTGCTTGAAAAACTTGGCGAATGTACCTGCAGCGAGAAGCCTAATGTCCGTGAGCGTGCTGTTACGGCCCTCTGTCTCTGTTCGCAACGTATTCTTCAGGAAGATCTCTGCGATCTCACTGAGGAGGTGACGAGAATCCTGGTTCGCTGGCTTCGGCTTGAGACCACTTTCCTCTCAGCTTGTAATGTTGTATGCAGGCAATTACAGGAAAATGGAACCAGAATGTTTCAGGAAGGGCGATGGAAGGAGTGTGATCATCTCCTGGAGACTTTTTGCCAGATACAATCCGGCCGCCTGGAAAAGAGCAATGCCATTCGCAGTGTGGTGAGCAGGGCCCAGGAGGGGATGGCCGCCGATTATGTTTTGGAAGAGTTGACCCTTGTTTGTCTGAGGGGAAGGGGAGAGCGTCGTAAGAATGCGGAAAAAATTCTCACCCACTTTGGCCGCAGGGCCGCTATCCATCTCCTGGAAACCCTTCTTTCCTGTAACGAAAAGAAGGATCGACTGCGACTGATCCGACTTATTCCTGCCGTTGGCTATGTCGCTGCACCGGTACTGAAGGACTACCTGAAAAAAGATCTTCCCTGGTATGGTATCCGGAATATCATCCTCATGATTACGGCAATGAATGATCCGGAGTTGGTCCCTCATATTATGCCCTTCCTCGAACACGAAGATATTCGTGTCCAGCAGCAGGTCATAGAATGTATCCATGAGGCTGCTGGTGAAAATAGAAAAAAATACCTGCTCGCTGCACTTCCCCTGGTGAACGATGAGTTAAAGGGACAGTTGATTGTGCAACTGGGTCAACTGGGCGGAACCGATACCTCTGAGGTGTTTCTAGATCTCCTTGTTGAGCGTGATTCCTTTGCCCCCCATGTTCGTGATGAGTTGCTGAAAAAAATCATCATTAATCTCCGGTTAAGTGATTCCATAAGGGCCATTAATCTCCTGAGTATGCTCATTGAAGAACGCAAAGACATTTACGATGTGAATTCGGATTTGGTGGTAAAATCTGCCAGAGAGACGTTACAAATCCTGAAACCTCGATTGGGGCAGGGAACAGGAGAAGAAGAAATAGAAGATGGAGGAGAAATAGAAGAAATATCAGAAATAGAAGGAGTAGAGGAAATAATAGGAGTAGAGGCATTAGAGTTGGTTGAGGAGGAAGTTGAAGAAAATGTTTCTTTTGCCAATGATCCTGTTACCAGGGATTTGGCCAAAAGAAACCTGCAACGCGAGAATGAGGAGATCAGTGCCCTTCTCGGCAACGGAGATGTCAGTGGGGCTAGTCAACGGCTCTATGAAAAAAGTATAGAAGCGGCAAAAAAGAAAGATTTTGACACTGCTGAGATGCTCAGGGATAGAATATTAGAGGTCGACCCTAATGCCTTGACAGAGGTGATACGAGTTGGGGAACTCATTGAAGCAGAGCGTTCTTCTGCCATTAGCAGTCACCACCTCACTATCTGGCAAGACCTTTATGATGCGCTGGCAACAGAAGAATTTAATGGTCTCTACCATATCCTTCAGGAGAAGAGTTATGCGCCAGAAGATGTGATCGTTGAACAGGGTATGGCGAAATCCTGTCTTTATTTTATCAATTCCGGGCTGGTCACACTCTCCTGCCAGCGTGGCGGAGACGAAATTTTCCTAAAAAAAATCGGTCCAGGTGAAATTGTAGGTGCTGCCCCATTTTTTGATGTATCTGTCTGGACCGTTAGCCTCACAGCACTGAGCAAAACAGAAGTTCACATCCTGGAAAGGACGAAATTCCTTGAGATGTTGGAGGAGTTTCCCTCTTTGGAATCATGTCTTCACAAGTACTGTCTTCGGTTGGATACCGTACCTGAATTGCTCAAAATGTCGGGAGAAGATCGGAGGCAAACTGCACGCTATCCGGTTTCTGGGGTTGGCAAACATGCCCTGCTCGATGAATATGGGAATCCAGGCGTGCGAAGTTTTAAGGGGGAGCTTGCAGATATTTCCACAGGGGGATTTTCCGTTTATATCCATATTTCACGCAAGGAAAACGCAAGACTCCTTCTCGGGAAAGGAATTAAATCGATAATTCCTATTGACAAAGGACAGGTGGTGCACTGCTCCGGTCAGATTGTTGCCGTACGTTCTCAGCCATATGTCGGAACTGATTACTCTGTTCACGTTCAATTGAAGGAAGCTCTTGAAGAAGATGTGATCAAGCGGATTGTCAGTATGCAAAAGCAAAAATCCTGAACCGATGTGTGCATCCGATGCCCTTCTCCTGTCTGAGAAGAAGAGGCCAGCTTCCCTTTCCATACCCTCCCGATTTCAGCACAGGACTGCAGCCGGGGACATCCTCCGCTGCAACCCTCCACTGGCACTGGCTCCCATGGTCGGCCTCTCCCATAGCGCCCTGCGTCTTTTGGTCCTGGAACTGGGTGGCGTGGGGCTGTTTTTCAGTGAGATGCTGTCAGTCACCAGGCTGCCCATTGAAAACGAGATTGTCTCCCCTTTCCTCTGCCGGACAGCGGCGGAATTACCTTTTTTTTATCAGATTTTTGTGAGCCCTGGACAGGATGTTTTTCCAGCTGTGGAACGTCTGCACTCTTTGAATGCTCAGGGCATTGACCTGAACCTAGGTTGTCCGGCACCATCGTTACGTAAACAGGGGGCTGGATCTTTTATGCCCCTTGATTTCATCAAGAAGACCGTTGCTGGTTTGAGGAAGGCAACCGATCTTCCTTTGAGTGCCAAAATTCGTCTTGGCAGAAAGCTGGACGAAAAAGGGTTGATTTCCTTCTGCACAATGTTGGAAGATGAAGGAATTGATCTGCTCACGGTTCATGGACGTTTGCAAGGTGAGAAATTTTGCAGAAAGCCGCGCTGGGATTGGATTGCAAAGGTTAAATCTGCTGTAAGGGTGCCGGTTATTGCCAACGGAGGTATTTTCACTGTTGATGATGCCCGTAAATGTCTTGATCAGTCTCGGGCTGACGGGCTTATGCTAGGAAGAGGCGCCGTGTGCAGACCCTGGCTCTTTGCAGATATTGCCCGCTCACTCTATGGAATAGAATTACCGCCTGAACCTCCAGTAGGAGAAGTTTATTTTCGCTTCATTACCTTGTTAAAAGAACGTTTTCTGCCTGAAAGACGGCTTGGCCGTTTAAAACAATTTACCTCGTATTATGCGCAGAACTTTTCTTTCGGCCATCATCTGGCATCAGGAGTGCAAAACAGCAGTTCCCTGGAAGAGGCAACAGAGAGGGCTGCCGCATTTTTCGCTGTTGCTCCTGAAAGCTCATCTTCATAACAGTAAAAGGAGAAAATGATGATTGATTTGGTAAAAAAAACACTGTTAACCGGATTAGGTGCGGCACTCCTTACCAAGGAAAAGATAGAAGAAGTTGCAAATGTCTTCGTTGAAAAAGGAAAATTATCAGAACAGGAAGGCCGGGCGCTTGCTGATGAACTGCTGACTCGTTCGGAAGAGTCCCGTGAGGAACTGAAGAAGCAGATAGAAGAGCGGATTCAGGCTGCATTGGAAAAAATGGATCTGGCGAAAAAGAGTGAGCTGGAAGAGTTAAAACAGGAAATGGAAGAGTTGCGCCAGAGCGTGACGAAGACAGACGAGTAAGCTTCACCTTTTCAACCAGTAGTTTTCCTTTCCCATCTGCTTTGTGCAAGCCACACCTCAGTGCTTTGTTGACCTGAAGGTGAGTTTGGCTTGAAATAACGCCTGCCATGAGTTTGTCAGCGACTGAACTTTTCTTTCATGCGTGCGGTGATAGCTGTGAGTTCCTGGAGTTGCATCAGGTGGAGGAGTAGGCCATAAAGAGCTGCAGCTAAGGCGATTAAGAAAAAGAGAGCGCTGCATGCCTGGAAAATGGTGCCGTTAAACCAGTCCGCAAAGAGGCTCCTGCCCAACAGGAGGCCACCGGCCATTGCCGCAACAGCAGCCATGATCTTGCTCAACCCCTTGAGCAGGTAGGAGACTGAATAGCCATCTGTTTTCCAATAGAGAACACTACTTAAAAAAACAAAATTGAGGATCATGGAGCAGGAGGTGGAAAGGGCAATGGCCAGATGCTGCAGGGAGTCAATGGTCAGGTTGATGATGAGAAGGTTTGCGCCGACTGCCAAAAAAGCGCCAATTAAGGGATATTTGGTGTCTTCCAGGGAATAGAAGACCGGGACGAGAATTTTGTTTGCAGAATAGGCAAAAAGCCCTATGGCATACAAAGTCAGAGTGTTGGCGGTGGCAATAGTATCAAAACTTGTGAAGGCACCGCGTTCAAAGATGATGCGAATAATGGGATCGGCGAGAAGCATGAGGCCGATGGTTGCTGGAATCGTCAGGCTGAAGACCATAGTAAGAGATGAGACCATGGTTTCCTTCAGCCCATTGATATCTTTCTCTGCTGCATGTCTGGCCAGTACGGGCATGGCTGCAATGGAGAGTGCCACACCGAAAAGGCCTATGGGCAGCTGGACCAGCCGGAAGGCGTAGTTCAGCCAGGAAACGGACCCCTCTGCACAGGATGAGGCGAAGTTGGTATTAATAAAGATATTGATCTGGGTTGGAGAGAGACCGATCACTGCCGGAATCATGAGGGTCACAATGCGTTTCAAACCCGGATCCTTCAAGCGCAGTCGAGGGGTAAATTTGAAACCGGTTTGCTTAAGGGCAGGAAACTGGATGCTTAGCTGCAGTATGCCGCCAAGCAGAGTGCCGATGGCCATTCCCATAATTGCCGGCTGACCGAAGCGGGGAAGGAGCAGGGCGAGGCTGACTCCCCCGACTATGGAGCCAAGGTTGAAAAAGGCAGAGGCCATGGCCGGCACGAAAAATTTCCCCCTGGCGTTGAGAATTCCCATGACCACTGCTGCCAGGGAAATAACGACCAGGAAGGGGAGCATTATCCTGGTCAACAGGGTCGTGAGTTCTCTCTTTCCCTCAATCTCAGCGAAACTGGAGGCCAGGAGATTGACAAGAGAATCGGCGAAAAAGATACCCATGAGAGTGAGTATCGAAAGGAGGATACCGAAAAACACAAGGACATTGGATGCCAGTCTCCAGGTCTCCTCTTTGGACCTGTTGGTGTCGTAGTCGGTAAATACGGTGATAAAGGCAGCAGACAGGGCGCCTTCTGCAAAGAGATCGCGCAGGAGGTTGGGAATGCGAAAGGCTACGACAAAGGCATCATAGGCGTATCCAGCGCCGAACATTCCGGCAAAGATCTGCTCCCTGATCAGACCGAGAACCCGGCTGCACATGACGGCAATGGAGACCGTCCCTGCCGATTTAGCGATTTTTCCACTCTGCTTAGCGCTTTTCTTCACGTATGACCTGCGAAAAAGACGAGAAAAAGTATATCCTGTTTAACCTTATGATCATACAGGTTTTTTGTTCTCTTTGCCAGAGAAAGTCCTCTTCTTTTTCTCCACCCGGCTATTTCCCTGGAATGTGTCCGAAATAATCGAACACGCTTGACTTTCGTTGAGAATATTGAATATATGAATGAATGGTTTCTTCCTCGACATTGACCGGCGGTTTTCCCAACACTGCTCTGTTGAGAATGGATCCTTAGTTCACATCGGCAAAAGTATGGCCCAACCGTTTTCTTCAAGGAGGTATGCATGCAGGACATCAATAAGCTGAGAAACATAGCGATCATTGGACACGGGAGTTGTGGAAAAACCTCTTTGGCAGAAGCCATGTTGTATACAGCCGGTAAGATTAAACGCATGGGCAAGGTAGATGAGGGAAGTTCAGCTCTGGATTTTGAAGAGGAAGAGATTCAACGGAATATTTCCATTAACTCTTCTTTTCACAATTACACCTGGAAAAAACATGATGTCTTTGTCATGGACACCCCTGGTGACGACAATTTCATCAACGAAACCCTTATCGCCACACAGGTTGTTGATGCCGCAGTCTTTATTGTCGGAGCAGTTCTCGGGGTAAAGGGACAGACGATCAAATTCGCCGATTTTATCGCAAACAGATCCCTTCCCTCCCTGATCATGATCAACAAGCTGGACCGCGAACGTGCCGATTTTGAACGAACCATGGGCCAGATCAATGAATCCCTCCCCCTTACTCCTGTAGTGCTCCATCTCCCCATTGGAGAAGAAGAAAATTTTCGCGGATTAGTCGACATCATGAGTGGCAAGGCCTATCTCTTTGATGAAAAAGGAAGTGGCTCTCTCACTGAAACAGATGTCCCTGAAGAGATGGCCGACACAGTTGCCTCATATCGGGAAAGCCTGATGGAAAATGTGGCTGAAACCGACGATGATCTCATTGAAAAATTTCTCGAAGACGGGGAACTTTCCCTTGAGGATTTGAAAACTGGTCTGAAAAAAGGAGTTGCAGATGGCGCTGTCGTTCCGGTCTGTATTGGAGCGGCGACGAATAATTTTGGCACAGCTTCCCTTTTAGATGCCATCAACGATTTCCTTCCATCTCCAGCAGAACAACCTGCGATGATGGGAATGGATCCGGCAGGAGAGCCGGTTGAACGAACGCCCTCTGCTGATGAAGAATTTTCAGCTCAGGTATTTAAGACCATGGCTGATCCCTATGCAGGGCGCCTGACCATTTTTCGCATTTATTCAGGAACCCTGTCCGGCGATTCCTTTTACAACGCCAGTAAAAAGACGGATGAACGTTTTGGGCAACTCTTTATCCCTGAGGGAAAGGAGCAGCGGCCTGTTGACAGTGCCGGCCCTGGAATGATTGTCGCCGTTGCCAAGCTCAAGGAGACAACCACCGGAGATTCCCTCTGTGATGCATCTGCACCCATTGTTTATGAGGACATGCAGATAATGGAACCGGTGATTTCCTATTCGGTGACCGGGAGTAAGGGTGATGAAGAGAAATTGTTTTCCTCCCTTACCAGGATGCTTGATGAGGATCTTACCCTTCGACTCACCAGGGAGCAGCAGACAGGAGAAATTCTTCTCTCCGGTGTTGGCCAGGTACATCTCGAGGTTGTCGGTTCCCGTATTAAACGAAAGTTCGGCGTTGAAATGAATCTGTCACTTCCCAAGGTACCTTACAAGGAAACCATCAGGGGGAGTGCCCGTGTGCAGGGAAAACACAAAAAACAGAGTGGCGGCCGAGGACAGTTTGGTGACTGCACCATTGAAATCAGTCCACTTCCCCATGGCGATGGATTTGAGTTTGAGGACAAGATTGTTGGTGGTGTCATTCCCCAGCAGTATCGTCCTGCTGTGGAAAAAGGTATTGTCGAGGCCATGGAAAAAGGTGTCTTGGCAGGGTATCCGATGGTCGATATTAAGATTGCCCTAGTTGACGGTTCCTATCATACAGTGGACTCTTCAGAGATGGCTTTCAAGATTGCCGGATCGCTGGCCTTCAAGAAAGGGAGTAAGGACGCAGGATTGGTCCTCCTTGAACCATACATGAATATGACAATCAAGGTCGGCAAGGAACATGTTGGTGATATTATGGGCGACCTGAATTCCAGACGGGGGAAGGTCATGGGTATGGACTCTGATCAGGGCCGAGAAGTGATCAATGCCCAGGTCCCCATGGCAGAGGTCCTTCGCTATGCCACTGAGCTAACTGCAATGACCGGTGGTCTCGGGACGTTTACCACTTCCTTTTCCCACTATGAGGAGGTCCCGACTCAGGTCGCTGACAAAATAGTCGCTGATTCCCTGGCTGAATAGGGCTGGAGGCACAATGGATATAGATACCAGTCGGTTCAGTTTTGCAGTGCTCACCATGAGCGACAAGGGGTCTCGCGGAGAAAGGGAAGATACCAGTGGTCCTTTTCTGCAGCAGCTCCTGGAGCAACAGGGCTATATCTCAAAAAACTATGCGATCATACCGGATCAGGTTGCTCAGATAAAAGAAAAACTGATCTGCTGGGTTGATGAGGAGAGGATTGACCTTATCATTACCACCGGCGGCACCGGGGTCGCACCCACGGATGTTACACCAGAGGCCATGCAGGAGGTCATTGCAAAAGAGATCCCCGGGATGGCTGAGGCCATGCGAGCGGCAAGCCTGAAAAAGACGCCTAATGCAGTTCTCTCTCGAGGAATGGCAGGGATTCGGGGGACCAGTTTGATTATCAATCTTCCTGGAAGTGAAAAGGCAGCCAGGGAAAATATTGAGGTGATTCTGCCGGCCCTTGCCCATGCCCTTGATAAGATTCAGGGAGGGACAAGCGACTGCGGCTCATGAGACACCCTTGAAAATGTTGAATCTCGAACAGGGAATGTGGAATGATACGATGAAGGGAAAAAATTAAAAGTCGTACTGTGCAGGCGGTATAAAAAAGGGGTGCTGGTCTCATCAGACCGGCACCCCTTTTATTGTTTTCCAGGAATATTGGAATCAGAACGTTAGAAATTCAGGATTACCTGTTCACCTTCTTCTTCGGGGTGAGCGGTGATTTCTCCAATGATTGCCGCCTCTTCCCCCAAGGCCTCAAAGTGGTGTATGATGTCGATCACCAAGTCATCATCGACGATGGCCATGAGTCCAATTCCCATGTTGAAGGTGCGGTACATTTCCTCTGTGGGAACTTCTCCTTTGCTGGCGAGAAAGTCAAAGATAGGGGGGGGCTGCCAGCGGTTACAGTTGATTTCAGCCTTGCATCCCCTGGGCAGGATTCGAGGAATATTATCTATGAACCCTCCCCCGGTGTTGTGTACCATGCCGTTCAGTTTATAATGTTTGAGAACGTTAAGTACTGACTGGACATAGATCTTGGTGGGCTTGAGCAGCTCTTCACCCAGTGTACATCCAAGTTCATCTATGTATTGGTCAACGCTCAAGCCATGGTCCTGAAAACAGATCTTGCGAACCAGGGAGAATCCATTGGAGTGAAGACCTGAAGACTTGAGGCCAATAATTTTATTTCCAACTTTAATCTCTGAGCCGTCGATGATATTATCGCGATTACCGATGCCAACCACAAAACCGGCAAGGTCGTAATCACCGGACTTGTAAAGTCCCGGCATTTCTGCGGTCTCTCCACCTACCAGGGAGCATTTGGATTGTCGGCATCCTTCGGCAATACCTTTCACCACTTCGGTGGCCACATCCAGTTCCAGTTTGCCGACGGAAAAATAATCGAGGAAACAGAGGGGCTTGGCTCCTCCCACAATGATGTCATTGACGCACATGGCAACAAGATCGATACCAATGGTATCATGTTTGTTGCACATTTGGGCAATGACAAGCTTTGTGCCGACACCGTCAGTGGATGTCACCAAGACAGGGTTCTTGTAGGTGTCGGTATTTATGGCAAAGAGGCTGGAAAATCCGCCAATATCGTTTAAAACTCCACGCTGGTGGGTTGAACTGACGATATCTTTGATTCTCTGGACAAAAATGTTGCCCTTATCGATATCGACCCCGGCTTCACTATATTTTGATTGTTTTGCTGGACTCATTTTCTTATTGTATTTGCTAAACGAGAAAGGTTAAAAAAAATTAACACTATACTAGTAAGTGTCTTAAAAAATAGCAAGAGGGACAAAAGCTGTTTTCTTACTTATACCACACTTATTCGTATGATAGCAGATTGCTGGAGAAAGGGTTATGAAAATATTATTTCTGTTGGTAGGCATGGTCCTGATACTTGAGGGCATGCCCTATGTGGCATTTCCAGAATCCATGCGTGAATGGCTGAAAAAGCTCAGTGAGATGAAGGCGGAGCATTTGCGGATGGTTGGCCTCCTTGCCATGTCCTCCGGTCTGATGATTTGCTGGTTTGTCCAGCGCAGCGGATTTTTCCAGTAAAGATTTTTCTCATTCCTGTAAATTCGCACCAACATCGCAGGGGAAGATTTTCATCCTAAAGGATACTCTTTCTAGTCCCCCTTGAGAGGGATAAACATCCTCAAGGCTATTTTTTGGTCCCCCCTTAAGGGGTGGGTAAACAGGACGCCATCATTTTTCCAAGATAAAGAGATGTCCCTCAATCCATGTTCCTTTGTCCTGGCGTAATTTTGAAAACTGCTGGTCGCGTATGGTCCAGCCTGTCTTCTGACACAGGTTCTGGATATATTCAGGAGAATGACCAAAACGACCTGTCTTTTTCAGCTCAAAAGTGCTGCTGTCTGAATCTTCCACGGAAAAAAGAAAGAGTCCTCCCTTTTCAGTTTTCAGGAAGCATTGGGTAAACAGAGTTTCAAGGTCACCCATATAGGTGAAGACATCGGCAGCCACCAGCAGGTCAGGAGAGAGAAGTGTCTCGCTGAGGCAGGTGGCGATGTCACTTTTTATCAGCTGGTCATAGAGTTTTTTTTCTTCTGCGACAGCGAGCATTTTTTCAGAGATATCCACGCCCACTAATTGCTTGCAGTATGATGTAAATTGTTCTCCGGCAAGTCCAGTTCCGCACCCCAGGTCAAGACAAAGTTTTCTTCGGTCTCCAGGAAACAGGGAACTGTACCTTTGCCAAAGAATGTCGGGCGTCTGGTAGCTCAGTTGTTCAACCAGACTATGTTCAAAGTCCTGGGCATAGTTATCAAAAACCGCTTCAACGTATTCCAGTGGGGCTGTGTCAGGAGTCATTCCGGAAAGGGAATCCAGCATATGCCTGGCTGCCTGGTGCTCCGGATCCAGATCGAGGAGCCGTCCATAGAGTTCTTCCGCTTTCCGGGTATCACCTGTTTTATGTAAAAGATAGGCGTAATTGTTGAGTGTGGAGACGTGATTTGCCTCTCTGCTCAGGATAGATTCATAGATAATAGCAGCCTGAGAAAATTCAGCGAGATCCTGGTAGCAGAGGCCAAGGTTATACAGGGTCTCTATGTCATGATCGCCTAACTGAAAAGCACGTTCAAAGGATTCTGCAGCTGCCTCAATCTGTTGCAGGCGCCGGAAGTTCAGCCCTCTATTGAAATGGATGTCCGGGTCCTCTGGGCAGAGACCAATTGCCCTGGCATAGTGGACCTCTGCTTCGGCAAACTGCTCCTGCTCATACAGCGCAAGTCCACAGTTGAAAAGGAGCTGGGGGAAGTTGGGCAGGATGGAGAGGAGATTTTTGTATTCTTTGACTGCCTCGTGGGTGGCACCACTTTCATGGAGCAGGCAGGCCTGGGAAAAGCGTTTGTCCAGTTCTGCAGGAGAGACCGTTGACGGGGGTGCTTGATTGGTCATGGAAAGAAAAAAATCTTGGAAAAGCAGGATAGGGATTAATTCAAATTGACGAAATCAGGTTACAGGTTGTATCATATACTGTTAATCGTTTAGTAAATCAAGTCCCTCTCTCTAACTGATGGACTTTGAAGCAGCGTCGTTAAACTGGTGGAAGGCCATGGGAACTACAGGAAAAAAGGAACTTATCGGTAACGAAGGGATGGTTCTCCTCGATATGATTCGCCGGTTGAACCGTCGTAATGCCACAGATAACCTCCTTAAGCTTATAGCCAAAACCCATTCGGCCGACATAGCCTGGGTCTTTAGACATCTTTCCGAGCAGGACAGGACAGAGGTCTTCAACATTCTGGCCCAGACTGATCAGGTGGGTGAAGTCCTCAGTGAACTTGACGAGTCCATCATGGTTCCTTTGGTGGAGAATCTTTCGCCTGAGTTCATGGCGGGTGTGGTGAGTAAGATGGCCTCCGATGATGCGGTCGATCTCATTGAGGCCCTTCCCGAAGAGCTTGCCGCCGAAATCCGCAAGCACATGGAAAAGGCTGATCGGGAAGAAGTTGATGAACTCCTGCAATATCATCCGGAAACAGCCGGTGGACTTATGTCCCCGGATTTCATGTATCTTGATGAAGAGTTAAGTGTCGGTGAGGCCATTGCCAAGGTACAGAAACGCAGTGAAGAAAAGGAGATGGTCTTCTATCTCTATATTACCTATAGTGACGGCAAGCTGGCAGGGGTCGTTTCCCTACGTGAACTGTTAACCAATCCGCCGCACAGACAGCTGAAAAACATCATGCGCTCCAATGTGATCGCAGTGACCACTGATATGGATCAGGAAGAGGTCGCTCATGTCATTTCCCAGTACAACATCCTGGCGGTCCCTGTTGTTGATTCCAGTTATAAACTTATAGGTATCGTTACGGTAGACGATATCATTGACGTTATCCGTGAGGAGGCCACCGAGGATTTCCTGCAGATGGCCGGTGCCGGTAAGGACAGGGAAATCCTGCTGAAGTCCACCACGGAAAATGCCATGCTCCGTGCTCCCTGGCTCTTTGCCTCGTGGCTTGGCGGAGTTATGGCACTCCTGATTATCGGTTCTTTTGAAGAGGAACTGGGTAAGGTCCTGGCCCTGGCTGCTTTTATCCCCATTGTCATGGGAATGGGCGGCAATATCGCAACGCAATCCTCCACCATCGTTGTCCGGGGAATTGCCACCGGTCGCATCAATATGGACGATTTCTTCAAGCTGGTCTTTAAAGAGATGCGGGTGGGAGTGATACTGGGAATATTGTATGGAGGGTTCCTGGGTGTTCTGGCCTTCTTTGGCTATGCAGAGCCCAAACTCCTTGGGGTGGTCGTTGGCCTTTCCATCTTTTTTTCCATGGCCATGGCTGCCACGGTTGGCACCATGATCCCCCTGGTCCTGAAACGTTTTGAAATAGATGCGGCAATAGCCACCGGCCCCTTTGTCACCACTGCCATCGATATACTCGGGGTGTTGGCCTATTTTATGATCGCCAAGTTCTTTCTTGGTCTCTAAGTCATTCTTTTGTAATCATGTCTCCAACAACGCCTAGTCAAATCTCTCCCCTTGCCATCCTTGTCCTGCTCTTTCTAGGGTTCTGGCTGCTGTTTAATCCTCTGGAGGAGAGGGGGCTTGATCCAAATGCAATACCCAGGGCAGTCACCGCCCGTGGCGATCTGGCCGCAGACGAACAAAATACCATCGAGCTTTTTAAAAATGTTTCTCCCTCGGTGGTCTATATCACCAGTATTGGTCTGCGCAGGGACCTGTTTTCTCTCAATGCCGTGGAAATTCCTCAGGGTACCGGGTCAGGCTTTATCTGGGACGGTAACGGCCGTATAGTCACCAACTATCATGTAATCAGCGATGCAAACCGAATAGAGGTGACCATGGCGGATCACTCGACCTGGAAGGCTGCTTTGATCGGAGCTGCTCCTGATAAGGATCTGGCCGTACTGCAGATCGATGCGCCGGCCAGAATGCTCAAGCCTATTCCTGTGGGAGAATCGGAACAACTGCTGGTGGGACAGAAGGTGTTTGCCATTGGCAATCCTTTCGGGCTTGATCAGACAATTACCTCAGGGATTATCTCTGCCCTTGGCCGAGAGATCAAGTCCATTACCGGACGGATGATACGTAATATGATCCAAACCGATGCGGCAATCAATCCAGGGAATTCCGGCGGCCCGCTCCTGGACAGTGCCGGACGACTGATTGGGGTGAACACCGCCATATTCAGTCCTTCCGGGGCCTATGCAGGAATCGGTTTTGCCGTGCCGGTGCAGGAAATAAATCGGGTTGTCCCCCAGCTGATCCGACAAGGGAAACTGGTTAAGCCTGGCATCGCCGCATCCCTTGCTGATGCACGACTGGTCAAACGTCTGGGAATAGAAGGCGTTCTGATACTTGGGGTGGAATCTGGAGGCCCAGCCCACAAAGCAGGTTTGAGACCCACAAAACAGTTTGGCAACGAGATCGTTCTCGGTGATATTATAACCAGGATAGCCGGCAAAGAGGTGCGTTCCTATGACGACGTGCGCACGGAACTTGAGCACTTTAAAGTGGGAGACGAGGTCGAGTTCACCATACTCCGGGATGGAGTAAGTATGGTTGTTCCACTTCGCCTGGCCGCCCTTAACAACTGACAAACCTCTCTTGTGGGTGGATGTTGATTTTGTCTCTTTATGATAAAAGGTTCCGAACGTCAAATATTGGACATTGAACGTTCCTCTTTGTCTCCTATTTTCCTCGGCCTTTAGTCCAGATCTGTCTGTTCATCTTTCTGGCCAGTTCTCTCATATCCTTTGTCTTGTCAGATTCATCCACAATCTCCCTGCCCACGATTTCTTCGATAATATCTTCCATGGAAATGACACCGGTCACCGCACCATATTCATCGACCACGACAAAGAGGTGTTGCTGAAGGTCAAAGAATTCAATCAAAACACGATTTAAGGGGGAGGTTTCTGCCACAAAGTGCACCGGGGACAAGAGCTGAGTCAGGGGCAGGGAAGACTTCTGTTCGGCAGCAGCCAACAGGACATCCTTTCGCAGGATGATGCCGGTCACGTTATCCGGTTCATTGTTGTATACTGGTATCCGGCTGTGACTGGAAAGGAGGGGGTCTTTTTCCATGACCTCTGCAACGGTCAGCGCCTCATCAAGTGAAAAGGTTACGGTCCTAGGTGTCATCACATCGCGAACACTTCTGGTACCCAGTTCCAGAATGTTGCTGATTACCCGTTCCTGGTCCGCTTCGATATGACCTGATTGCCTGGAGAGGGCAGCAATAGTCTGGAGCTCTTCTGCGGAAATGCTGTCTGTATCTTTGGGCTGAGGGATTAACCTGGTTACCACCTGGCAGAGCCAGACTATGGGCCTCAGGATGATGATCATCCAATGCAGGGGGACGGCAATGTAGGGGGCCAGTGAAACCGCATAACTGATGCCGATGGTCTTTGGCAGGATTTCTGAAAAGATGAGGATGATCAGGGTGAAAACTGCTGAAAAGAGGAAGAGATTTTCTTCACCCAGAACCACTGCAGCAGATGCTCCGGCCACTGCTGCCCCAACGGTGTGGGCAATGGTGTTAAGGGTTAGGATGGCGGTGATTGGTTCATCAATGTCTTCACGCAGTTCCTGTAGTCTGGCAGCAGATGCATGGCCTGACTTTTTCATCATCTCTACTTGAGAGTTCGACACTGAGTAGAGAACAGCTTCCAGTACGGAGCAGAAAGCGGAAAAGGCCACGGCAAGGACTATGGAAAGGATAAGTGTGGAGGTCAAGAGCTTCTCCTTTGTGCAGGATTATGGAAATATCCGCCTGACGTGATAGATGACCATCAATGCGGCAAGTGTAACCATTGAGGTATTCAGAATTTAGAATTCAGGGATTAGAATCAAAACAGATAGCTTCGGCGCATAGCAAGAGGCTGGATAGTATCCTCTTTCATTCCGGCGAAGTTGGGTAAAATTATGCTGAATGCTGTCTTCTGGATCCTGACTCTCTGAACAGCTACCTAATTGTTTATAATAAGAACAACTATACCGCTCTTTTACTTCTTTGCCAAACAGATGTGAGCGGCTATAATGTTATCTGGAGTAATTTACTGAAAGTATCGCACACATGTCGGAGGAGCCTGATGATAGTACCTGAACTGATTTTGACTCGAAAAAAGCCTGATTCGTTTTCCGGTGACCTGCTTGTGTACTGTTTTGAACAGGACAGGAAGGAACGAGTAAAAGAGACCCGGATAGGAGTTAAAAAAGAGTTGAAACAGGCAATGGCTCTAGGTGATTTCAAGGGTAGTGATGGCGATGTATTACTCCTCTATCCGCAGGGTTCAGGAAAACAGAGCCTGTCTGCAAAACGACTGCTCTTTGCCGGTCTTGGAAAAGAAGAGGCTGATGATAGCAGTGGTGCGCGTGAGCGATGTCGCTGCTGTGGGGGAAGCATTGCTGGAAAGGCAGCTGAACTGAAGGCGGAAAAACTTTTTCTTTGTCTTCCTGAAGTGGAAGGGTTGAAGGAAGAAGAGGTGTTGGAATGTCTTGTTGAGGGCATACTGTTGGGCGATTATCGTTTCCTGAAATATAAAAAACCTGACAAGAAAGACCCCCCTTTTCAGTCTATAAAAGAGATATGGATCAGTCCGGCAGGCAGTGGAAAGGGATTGCGCCGTGGCCTGCTCCGCGGCAGGCGGGCAGCCGAGGCAGCACGTGCAGCAAGAGATATGGCCAACGAACCTGGAAACGGATGGACTCCAACAAGTTTTGCCAGATATGCGCGCACCCTTGCCAAAAAACATAAGATGCGCTGTACTATTCTGGATAAGCGTGACATGAAGGCTCTGAAGATGGGTGGCCTCATTGGTGTCAACCAAGGGTCTTCAGAAGCTCCGAAGATGGTCATTTTGGAATACCGGGCATCGGGAAAGGCCCAGACCCTACTCCTTGTCGGCAAGGGGCTCACCTTTGATTCCGGCGGGGTCAGCCTGAAGCCCGGGGCAGGCATGGAAGACATGAAGTATGATATGTGCGGCGGGGCAGCAGTGCTCTCTATGATGCAGGTCGTGGGTGCGGAGAAACCCAATGTCAATGTGGTGGCCATTATTCCCGCCACGGATAACATGCCAGGCGGTTCAGCGCTCAAACCCGGTGATATCATATGCCATTACGGTGGAACAACCTCAGAGATCATCAACACCGATGCCGAAGGGCGGCTCATCCTTGCAGATGCCCTGGCCTACGGTATTGAAAAATACCAACCCGACTGTGTGGTTGATATTGCCACACTGACCGGGGCCGTGATCCTCGGTCTCGGCCATCACCGGACCGGACTCCTTGGTAATAACCAGAATTTGATCGATCGTCTGCTTGCAGCCGGTGAGCGTTCAGGCGAACTCCTCTGGCAGCTCCCCCTGGATGAAGAGTATGCCAAACAGATCAAGTCTGTTGTGGCTGACATCAAGAACACCGGTGGGCGTCCAGCCGGTACCATAACCGCGGCGGCCTATCTGCAGAAATTTGTGGGAGACACTCCATGGGCCCATATGGACATTGCAGGAACGGCATGGGATTTCACCGAGAAATCCTATGTGCCCAAAGGGCCATCAGGTACCGGGGTAAGGACCCTGGTGGAGTTGGTGCGGAGCTGGAAGAAATTCTAAGACGGTCTCTCGTTCCATTGCTTTTTTGCCATAAAACGGTTCGGCAATATACTCATCATTCTGCCTTCTTTTTCATGTTCAGGCGGAATATGGAAGATTTGTCTCTTGCTGTTTTATAAAAAAGGTCTTCTAATTGCCTGCTATCTAAAAACAAAACCTTGTATGATTTCTCTCACTCCTTTACTGTAGGGAAGGGATTGAGAGAAGCCTGGGTGTCGCAACAGGGGATAAGTCCGTTGAGTGGACACCGGCAGACTCTTACCTTTACTTTCAAATTTCAGCATGAGGGGGAGAGAGTAGAATGAAGGAGAACAGTTTTCGCCTGCAAACCAGTGAGCTGGATCAATTGGCTCAGCAGTTGCTGCATCTTGAAAATGAGCTTAACTCCAACATACCGGTAACTCTCTGGATCAGTGATCTGCATGGTGAGGGGGATCGCTTCATGGCCATCCTTCGCGGCCGTTTCGGGATGTTATATCAGACCTGTCGTGAAGCCCTTCCCAACACCTTCAGTGTGGATAAAATCCAATACCTCACTCAGATTATTCGTAAGAAACACTATTTTGAAGAAGAACATATCCTGATGGACACCCAGGATGTGATCTTCTGTCTGGTGCAGATCCTCAAATACCGCCTGGCCAATATTAGGCATCGAACCAAAAACATCTTTCCGCCAGAATTTCGTAATACTATAAAACGTTTGATTTCAGGACTTCCAGTGCCGGATCAGGTGTTTGAAGAAAAGATACTTTCACAAAGATTGATCAGTCACCTGGCCCATAGTATCAGGCAGATCTTGCTGGATCGTATTCTTGTCTTGGGGGATGTTTTTGACCGAGGTCCGCAACCTGACAAAATTATCCGTATCCTTTCCTCCCCAGCTTACCGGGATATGGTTGATTATGTCTTTGGCAACCATGATATTCTGTGGATGGGAGCAGCCTCCGGTAACCAGTCGCTGGTGGCTGAGGCCATGCGCATTACCTGTCGCTATGATCATTTTGAACTGATGGAACGCCTCAAATTCGACAGCTCAAAACTGGCAGCATTTGCCGAGAAAACCTATCCTGTTGCGAAGATCACAGGAAAATTCAAGGCAAAAACCGGAAAGGGCAGGTCCATGGAGAAAGCCCTGGCAATTATCCAGTTTAAGCTTGAAGAGCAGACCATAAAAAGGTTTCCGGAATATGAGATGGAATCCAGACTCTGGCTTGATCGTCTGGCTGCAATGCTGAAAACAGGTGATACGGAAGGCCTGAATGATACCCATTTTCCCACCATCGACCTGGATGACCCGACAAAACTCACCGTGGAAGAACAGGATATTATTAATGATCTCACCCTGCAGTTCACCACTAACAGGAAGGTCAAAAGGCTGCTCAGCTATTTTTTCAAAAAAGGGAAGACCTACCACATCCATAATAACAGCCTCAATATTCATGCTCTGCTTCCCTCAAGGGAGGATGGCGAGTTTGAAGAGTTCCTGGGACGACAAGGACGGGCTCTACTGGATTTTATCCAGGAAACCATAGAGCGGGTTGGCGAGAGATATCTCAAGGAAGAGGTACAGGAAAGAGAAGACCAGGCCCTGTTTTTCTATCTCTGGTGCGGGCCTAAATCTCCCTTTTTCGGCAAACATGCGATGAAGACCTTTGAACGCTACTTTCTCCTTGATAAGGCAAGCCATACCGAGAAGTCTCTCTATTGGAAGAAAAATCTGCAGACCGATGCATTCAAACAAAAATTGCAGGAGGAGTTCGGTATTCAGCGGGTGGTCTATGGCCATACCCCTGTTGACTATTTGAAAGGCAAGCAGATGGCTTCCACAGACGGTGTGGCGATCAATGTGGATGGCGGCTTTGCCGCAGCCTATTATAATCGCGGGCATGCTTTGGTTCATACCCCCTATCAGCTTTTTGGTATTATCCTGCCCACCCCGGAAGAGATGGAGGAGGCCGCCAAAAAACTGGAATCTGCTCCCCTTGACATTGAGCTCATCGATGAATTCAGGCAGCCGATGAAGATTAAGGACACGGCAAAGGGTGCCCTGTTGAAACGACAGAGCAACGCACTGTTACTCAGGATTAGAGAGTTGACTTGTGAACCGGGAAGCTTGTAAAAATTTGTCTTCCAAGCTCTTCAGATGTCCCGTAGGATATGATCTTGAGGGGAGGCCTTTCCTACTCCTCTGCTTTGTTGTCTTGTAAAAATAAAAAATGTTAAAGCGGATTGAACCATGAATATTAACTATGGAATGGAAATTGTCAGGGCCACTGAAATGGCGGCACTCACGGCTGCCAGGATTCAGGGACTTGGAAATCATGATGACATCCTGAACCAGGCCAGAAAGGCCATTATCAAGACCCTTAACAGGCTGATGATCAACGGCTCTGTTGTGAATGATCGCTTTGCCAACCGTGAGGAAATCTGTAGGCTGCCAGTCACCCTCGGCAAAGGCGGGCCGGATATGGACCTGATGATTGTTGCTCTTGAGGCCCAACATGCAGCAGCAGACGGTCGGAACAATGCCACCTCCTATACGGTCATTACCGAAGATGGCTCAATTCAGTCCGTTCCTAATCTGCGGATGTATAAAATGGTTGTCGGTCCAGAAGTGGGTGAGGTCATTGATATCAACCAGTCACCTGCTGCTAATGTCAAACGGGTGGCCAGGGTTTTAAAAAAATACACGGAAAATGTGACCGTCTGTATCTTAAACCGGAAGCGGCATCAGGATCTGATAAATGAGGTGAGAAGCTGTGGCGCAAGAATAAAGCTGATAGGAGAAGGGGAAATCTCAGGCTGTCTTGCTGCAATCAACGGAGAAAAGGCTGATATCTATATGGGGTACGGTTATGCCCCGGAAGGAACCGTGGTCGCTGCCGCCATAAGTTGTCTGGGCGGCTACATGGAAGGGAAGATATCCTACGACAATGACGCGGATCTTCAAGAGGCCAGAAGTCATGGAATCCATGATTCCGACAAGGTTTTCAGAGTGGAAGATCTCATCAATTCCCGCAGGATCTCGTTTGCGGCCACCGGAGTCACAGATGGTGAGTTTTTAGAGGGTGTGAGATTCACCGCAACCGGAGCCGTGACCCACTCCTTTGTCGCCAGGAGCGAGACCCGCACCTATCGTAATCTGACCACCAGACACTTTTTTGATTACAACCCGGTATTTTAACGGAAGAAAGGATGTTAATTCTAGATATCCGGTGGGGTGTGTAGTTGGATTATGGCAGAGCATGAGGTCTGGAAGGACTCTCCACCTCCCTCATAATGAGGAAGGTGGAGAGCGTAACGGACACTGTTCTGTTGAAAGATTAGAGAAACTCTGACTATCGCTGTTGCACCATAGTTACAGGGAGCAGGTCGCGGTCGTTTCATGGCGCGATTCAGGCACCTAATCCCAGAGCCGTTCTCTTACTTTTAATCCTTTCATCAAGAATATCTCCAGCCTTGAATGGATCAGGTTCGATCAAAAAACAGGCGCCGACGAGACCATCAAGTCCGGAAAGTGCCAGGTTGGCAACGACCTCCGAGCCTGTGATATTTGGCGGGTGTCCCAGATGGGTATAGATACCGGATGCAACTGCGTAGGTGCCGATTGCTGCAGCTTTTTCCGAATACCATTCAGGTGAAGAGGCAGCCACCGGCAGATCGGAAATGTCCACTCCCAGCTCATTGGCCAGTAGTGCACATAATTGCAGTATGCGTGCATTATCTACACAGCTGCCCATGTGTATGACTGGTGGAATACCTAAGGCACCGCATATTTCCTGTAGACCTGGCCCGGCCTGATCGATAGCCTCTGGCACGAGGAGTCCAGCCTTGCCTGCTGCTGTAGTCACACATCCGGTCACAATGACCAGAATGTCTTTTTTGATCAACTCCCTGGCCAGATTTACGTTGCAATGATCGTGTTTGTATTTCGGGTTGTTGCATCCCACGATGCCAACCACCCCGCGTATTTTGCCAGCCTTGATGGCCTCAATCAGGGGATCCAGGGAACCTCCAAGGGCCTGAAGAATGGCTTCGTTAGAAAATCCGGTGACTATATCCACCGGTTCACCTGGAATTTCCACCCGTGCCTGATCACGCATACCATAGCGTTCTATGGCTATCCGAACGACCTTTCTCGCCTGTTCCATGCCGTTATGCATTTCAAATTTAACATGTTCGGCCCCGGTGAAGCGGGCCTTGTCCGCTGTTGTAATCATTTTGGTGTGGTAGCAGGATCCGATCTGGATCAGGCTGGGCATAATGCATTGATAATCTACAACAATGAGCTCGACGGCTCCGGTTACGATGGCCAATTCCGTCATGAGATGGTTGCCGGCCATTGGTATCCCCTGGCGCATCATCAACTCGTTACCCGTGCAGCAGAGACCAGCCAGGTTGATTCCAGCAGCCCCTTTCTCCTTGGCCAGGGCAATGAATTCTGGATGGTTTACTGCCTCCAGGATTTTTTCGGAAACAATTGGGTTATGACCATGGACCAGGATATTCACCTGATCTTTTTTGATGACGCCGAGATTTACCTGGGCCTTTCTCGGTGTGGGGGTACCGAACAGGATATCTGAAACTTCAGTGGCAATCATTGATCCTGCCCAACCATCTGCCAGACAAGTACGGGCTGCATGGAGCATGGTGTTGGCTGCATCGTTATCGCAACCCATATGGGTGCGATGCATCATTTCTGCAATCTCACGGTCAACCCCACGTGGGGTGATACCGAGTTCTGCCCAGAGTTTTTGTCTTTTTTCAGGTACCCTGCCAATAAACGATAGTTCACCCTTGGTCGAACCGTAGTTTTCAAAAAAATCGGCTGCCAGATCCTTGGCCACCTCTAATGGTTCGCGATTCTCTGTACTGATGCCTATTTCTTCGGCTATGCGGAGGAGTTTTTCTGTGTCCTTTATTGAATAATCAGCAGTTTCATTGTGGGCTACCGCATGCAGGGCCTCAATACAATCACGCCCGTGATCCGAATGCCCGGCAGCTCCACCGGTTACAAAACGGCCAAAGTTGCGGGCCACAATAACGTCTGCATCAGCTCCGCATACCCCCCTGGGAGCCTTTTTACTGATCCGGCATGGCCCCATGGTGCATATCCGACAGCAGGCACCGCTTTCACCGAATGGACAATGAGGAGACTGATGCTGCAGCCGATCCCAAGCTGTTTCCACTCCATCCTTTTCAGCCTTACGTAACATCTGTTTCGCATCGTCCCAGATCGATAACTCATCAATATTCAGTTTCTTTTCTGCCATGACAGTCCTCCTGCTGACGCTAAAATGATATGAACAAAAGGTGAGACACCCTTCTATTGTATGTGAAATGATAGCAGAATGGGAAGCAGAAAACTGTCAGGTGGGAGACAGTTTTTGTTTTTTTCTCTTGCCTTACAGGGGACTCTTAGATGGCAGGGGAGTTGTTCAGTAGCTGCAGGTTAGGGATGAGAAAAAAAGTGTGCTTTTTTTGTAAAACATCAGCTTGCAGCATGGAGTTGCTGCTGGTTGAGATGAGGAGCAGGAGCGACAGTAAGCTGGAACCTTCACACCAGTATATTGGCCAGGCCAAAGGCGATGCCGCAACAGACAACGAGGCCGAAGAGGTATTGAGCCGGATTGATGAACAGGATGGGTAGGGTGCCAATAGCCAGCATTGTGGAGATGCCGCGTCCCATGCAAATGACTCGTTTTTTATGGTCAATGTCCTTCTCTATCCTGTTTCGCATTTGGCCAGGTAACGGTGAAATTGTGGTTTGAAAGCACGACAACAAAGTACAACCTCCTGTTCGTCAATTATATCGTTTGAGGAACAGGAGGTCGAAAGGGAAGAGGATGTTCTTGTTATTTGATTGCAGCAACCTTCTTGGGAGCCTTGTTTACATATTTAAAGAAGACTGGGAAGGCGACGAAGAAGGCAACACAGATCAGATACTCGATGCCCTTGATGTGGGTGTAGTAATCAACCAGGGTATGCAGAGGCTTAACCATCCCGATTGCAACCATGTACTGACTGGCCAGTTCAGCTACAGACCAGTTGGCCTGGTACAGGGCGCCAGTAAGGGCAGCTGCTACCCAGAGACACATCATTGAACCTGCTGCCAAGATTATTCTACTTGCTGTTTTTGAAGTATTTGCGGCCATGGTGTTCTCCTGTGGAATTTTATTCGGGTAAGTATTTGTTTTTTTCAATTAGCCTAGCATTGCGGTAACATAACCTTTCAGTACATTCAGAGGCCCAGCACTAACCAGTGCGCTTGCGAGGCATGTGGCTCCCCAGAGGCCAACGAAAGCAGCCATGGTCATTCCAACACCGAGTGCGAACTTAGAGGTTTCATATCCGGCTTCGACTTGATTTAGAGTTGTGGTTTGTGTGTTAGTGGTCATGGTCTCCTCCTTATTTCACTGATATTGTATCATTTTTCGTTTTCTTATCTTTTTGCTTGCATCAATGGTGCCATTTTGAAAATTTTGCTGGATTAATGTTGTTTTTGTCTGTGTCTGGTTGATATGGTTGGATGTTTTCTGTAATGTTGCGCCGTGCCTTGCAAGCACACTTCTGCGGTACACAGGGGTGGCGGCGATCAGGTGTGTGGCATTGGATTGAAAAAGTGTCGTTTTTTCCAACGATAGTGTTGCTGGATTTGCGGATAGGTGTGGCAGTGGAGGAACGTTAGCAAATGTTTTGGGGCTGGGGAGAGTATGGAATAATGATTCTGGTATTTGAGTGTGTTTGCGGCACTGTCGATGATTTTTGTTGATCAAAGATAAACAGAATCATCAAGTTTTGTCGGGTTGGAGAAGGTGAGACGAGGATTAACGTCCTGCGGTCGGTCAGGTGGGCTGGTCGAAAATATTGTCAGAAATGTGTTTAATCTGCTGTTTTCCTAACAGAAGTTGAACTGAGCCACTGCCCGTCAAAATCAAGGGTCATCAAGGCGCTTCTGCATGGTCCGGATATCCGTCTTGTCCCTGGGCAAGAACGCAGCACAGTATGGAGGAAGAAGGAGCGGTGTGGTTGTATCCCGGTTTTACGTTTATGTTCCGACAACAATGGTACTGTCCAGTGTATTGATCATCGTGACAACCGAGAGTGCGGCCAGGTAACTGGTGGAAGGGTTTTTGGGGCTGGGTTTGTTGTCGATTTTTAAAACGGCCTCCCCAAATGATCCGCTGATGTGTACCTCATGCGTATTCGTCACAACTGCTGGGTCTGCCCAGAGTTCAATTTGCACATCTTTTTGCGCCGCTATCCCCAGGGCCACGGCTGCATTGACATTGCGGGGATAGTATCTGATGCACTCGTTGGCGCTGCCTTGAAAGAGGCACTCGCGTTTATCTGTTTGTATACCGAAAGATTTCGGATGCTTGGTGGTTCGCATCGTAAGTTTATCCACTCCGCCATATCTGGCGATCTTTGCATTGTCCAACCCAAAAAGTGCACCGCTCGGTACCAGTATGCGTCTGCTTCTCTTCTTCGCGATACTAAGCAGCCGCTGCTTCAGATCCTCATCGGCCAACGCACCGGCACTCAAGATCAGTAGGTCGCACTGCTTTTGCAATACCGCTTCTGCATATTCCCTAACCGCCCCGATGGAAGCGATCTCGATGACGAGATCAAAGGGTTCGTTGATAAATCGATCAAATTGCGTGAATGCTTGAGCTGAACTTTTTTTTGCTATCCGATCCGAACGATCACTATGGCGGTCAAATACCGCAATAATTTCGTCTACAAGCGAAAACTCGGTGATCAGTCCCGCAATGTTTCCGCACCCTATCACTCCAATGCGCTTCATGTACCTTCCTGTTCACTGATTTAAATTTTCATTTCCTGTTCCATGATATCCAGCCGGTCATTCCACGTGATCCAGGCCAGGGAGTCAGAACGTAGCCACGCTGTTATTTGCCCATTATCTTTTTCTCTTGAATTATGTCAAATGAGTGTTTTTTTCTCAGAGATTTTCCTTTGACAAGTGGGACAATGGGGGCGATAACATACTGATTTGATGACGAAGAGATTAAGGGGATACCCTCTTTTCACCCTTATCAGGCTATTTTTATCTCAAAAAATAGCCTGATAACAAAAAGTTAGTGTTTAAATAATACTCTAATAGTGAAAGAGCGGCTAAAAATAGTGTAATCTCTCTCTACAGGATTTTACGAAACAATCCCCTCTTGGAACTCGGCGAGGCTTTTGCTATAACCGGCGACAGCTCTGCTGACAGTACTGTTGAACGAGTAAAAGAGACACTGTCGAGGGATAGGCAGCTTGGGAATCGGATCGATAAAATTAAACAATCTCTACATGCCCTAAAAAGGTCAAACCAAGACCCAATCCCTTTTCTCCTCTGCCGGTTGGCAAAACCCAACAGAAAGGAGCCGGTCCTATGAATTCACCAGTTTCAAGAGGTCCAGGATGGAGACGATTCCGGCCTTTTTCTTTTCATCACCAGAGACAAGCAGGTGATGAACGCCGGCGCTGTTCATCACTGCAAGTGCATTCTCCACACTCTCGGCAGAGTCCAGTTGCGCACATGGCGAGAATATCTCTTTATTGCCGATAAGCTCGCAACTGGTCATGAATTCGGCCACCTTTGTCTCGTCAAGATCATCATTTCTGCCAAAACTCTCGAGGATGTCCATATCGGTAACCACTCCCATCACCTCTTCCCCCATCATGACAGTAAGGGCCGAGCTTTGGGTTTCCACCATCACCCGGATAACAGTCCTGAGGTTGGCATCCATGTCAACACTCGGTGCATCCCAATCCACTGCATTAATGATTTCATCATTAAATCCCATATGCGTTACCTCCTGTTAAATATTTTGCTCAGAATGTTTATTCCCTGACGAGATCAGTTCATTGCTCCTTTCCTTGTTCTTAAATTCGAATCCTTACCTCAGGCTACTCCGGATTTTATTCCAGGTGCTTGTCGCGGGTCTAGACCATCTCTGCAAAAAAGGAGATAAGATCTGTCAATCCTTTGTGAGCGCCCTGCATAGCTCCAGGTTCCAGAAAACCATTATAATCATAATCCCACAACAGCAATTTGAAAGTCAAGTTATATGCAACGCTCCTTCCAGGTCATTTACCCTCAGCGAGTGTGGTCAAACATGGTCAGCTCCCAATGACCATCGGTCACGTCGTGACGGATAATGTAAAGATCCCCGTCGTCGCCTCTGACCTTGAAGTAGCGATGGTCAGGGGCTAGCCAGCGATCAAGGATCTCGACCACCTTGATTTCTCTGTTGTTCAGGAAAAACCGGCGCGGCAACTCCTCATCCCGATACCCTGCATGGCATTCGACCCTGATAGTGAATACGTCTTCGGATTCGCTCATTCCTTTACGACCGTCACGCTGCTTGCTTGGGGTCCCTGTTCTCCTTCTTCCTCACGAAAGCGAACCTCCTGCCCGATTACCAGTGAATCGAAATCCGCATACAGGAGGCTGTTGCGGTGGAAGTAGATCTCCCTTTCGTCCATAGTGGTTATCAGACCGTAATCCTCAATGGGAGAGAGGTGGGTTATTCTGCCATGAAGCGCCTCCTCATGGGCCTTGACATGGCCCTTGCGACGGCATGTATATTCCTCCAGCTTGCGGTCAGCGGCATTAAAGGCGTCACGCAGGGCCACATAGACATCTTCATGGGCGTGATGCCTGGAAGATGGTTCTCGGTTGATTTCCAGTTTGCCCTCAGGACAGCTTATGTCAATTCGCACCTTAAAGAGACCTCCCTTGCGGTGATGTTGAAGAGGGGCTTCGACAACGACACGGCAACTGATCATCTCTGCATGGTGTCTGTTCATTTTGTCGATCCGTTTTCTGATATTGGTCTCCACAGCCTCTGAACTCTCCATATTGCGAAAAGTAATCTGTAAGGGTACTTGCATGGATTTTCTCCCATAAATTATGAAAGGTCAGTTTAATCTCGGCCGCTCTTTTCTGTTCAGACCAGCCGTGCTTCACCGGTAAGCGGTACAAAGGCAACCGGCAGAACGTTACGGGTGGTGAACTGGCCTGTCTCGTCCTTTTCCAGCAGCAAAAGTTCCTGGTTCATATGTGAGTACCCGACAGGGAGGACCAGTCTGCCTCCCGGCTTGAGCTGCTCCTTCAGGAGCGGCGGCACATGATCAATAGCGGCCGTGACAATGATGCCGTCAAACGGGGCATGTTCCGGCCAGCCCCTGTAGCCGTCACCGTGGCGCACCTCGACATTTTCGTAGCCCAGCCTTGCAAGTCTTTCGGCAGCCTGTGCTGCGAGAGTGGCGATGATCTCGATGGCGTAGACTTTGTTGACCAGTAGAGAGAGTATCGCAGACTGGTATCCCGATCCAGCGCCCACCTCCAGGATCACATCGTCCTTGCCTGGGTTGAGCAGATCTGTCATAAGAGCGACGATGAAGGGTTGGGAGATAGTCTGCCCGCTGCCGATGGGAAGGGGGGTGTTGTCATAAGCGATTGATTTCAGGGGGCCAGGTACAAACGCATCCCGAGGTACCTGGCCCATGGCTTCCAGAACTTTCTGCTGCAAGACCGCTCTCCCAGTAAGCCCTTTGGTAAACCGGCATTCAGACTCAATGACCCGCAGCATTTCGTTGATAGAAGATCTGGCCATTATCTTAACAACCTCATCTTTTTCCTTTTATTTTATCGCAAAGCGTAACCTCTGAGCAAATATATTTTTAATATATCGATCTAGTCAAAAAAAAAAGATGCTTTTCATTGGAAGTGAAAAACAGAGTTTGATTCGTCATTATGTTTTTCCTCAATTTGGCCTGTTGGTTTGGCATTAACCTTCTGATTTTTTGAGGCAGATCTTCTGCCGAATGAGGAGGGGGAGGAAATGGATGAACGATTGGTAAGGAGGTTTTTCCGGGTAGCGATTCAATTCTCAGGAAACATTGTAACTTCCAATTTCTCTTAACTGGTTAATGTTGCCAATGGTATCCTCTAAAAATATTTCTAAAAATATACATGGACATGTGCATATATCCGACATATAAAAATACAGAACATGATAGGGGCGTAACAAGCATTTTCTCTGTAGATTCATGCCTTGAATTTTGTCAACATTATTTCTTCGCAAAGCCTGTTTTCGACTGTGGCTGGTATGTCAATCCATGCATCGGTGGAGATTGGCCGGTTATCCAGTTTATGCAACCGCAGGTTGCAAACTGCAATGCCACTGGACGATCACTCTTGGGGAGATAGAGGATTCTCCGTAATCGACCTTATCGGAAATTCTGTTTACATATATTCTGACTGTGAACCGTCAGATGAATTTAAACAATACTACAAGGGCTAATGAGGTGGTACAGGTCATTCCTGTGATCTTTTTTAAGATTAATTTGATATGAAATAGTTGAGAAGTCCAATAACAGAACATTTTAACAGCAGGAGCAACTATGAAGAAAGTATTCACCGGCATAGCCATTTTTTTTCTTATCACAGTCATATCCGGTAATACCTATGCAGATTTGGATAGTTTTCTTTCCGATCTCAATCTTAAAGTCAAGGTTGATAAGAATAGATTTAATGCTACCCTGAGTTCTCAATTTGGTATTCCATTGCCTCATGTCCAGGCAATCACCGACAAGGTAGTGCGTCCTGCTGATGCCTTCATGTGTCTTCAGCTTGGCCAGATGACAAACCAGCATCCTGATAGAGTTTTGAAAGTATATCAAGACCATAAGGGGAAAGGGTGGGGTACTATTGCCAAAGAACTGGGAATAAAACCAGGATCAGCTGAATTTCATGCCCTTAAACGCGGGAATTTTACCTTGGGTGGCGAACAGATAGGGAAACCCAATAAGGGCAAAGGGAAAGCGAAAGGAAAAGGGAAAAAAGGAAAGAACCATAACAAGTAATCTTTTGTTGATAACTTTGTTGATGGCCATTGACCAAAGGTAAGATTTGAGTTGTCAATATGTTTCATCAACCAGTACAACCACTAGCGATATTAGCTACCAACAAATAGACCGCCAGGCAGGTAGTGAAGCATTATCCTCTTTATGAAATGAACAGGATGTGACGTCTAAGGTGGCAGCTCTCAATTACTCAGCGATTGAGATTCTCATATCTAAGCCAATAATTCCATATAATTACCAAGCATGACATGCACAGCAGGCATGACATGCTTGGTGGCTCCTCGTCTGCCAAGATTGTCTGGTTGATTCTAAATAACTCCGTATACTTTCACATTCCCTGTTCGTTATTTTTTCATTGCACCTGCTGCAATAATACTACATGGCAAAGTAGTTTGCCTGCGAATGATGCACAACCAGGGCGGACACACTTAACTCTGGAACCATCTCCAGGGATGAGCTCAGTTTTACGCCTATTTCTTCAGCTTGCAGGAGAGAGAGGAGTGGTTTCTGGAGTTCCAGGTCCGGGCAGGCTGAGTAGCCGAAGCTGTATCGCTGACCGGATTTACCAAGCTGCAATTCCTCACGCATAAGATTGTGGGTATACTGGGCAAGGGCCTCGGCTGCCTCTACCCCAAAACCGTGGAGGAGCAGGTATTCATGGTACTTGTCTGCTGCATAGAGTTCCTGGCAGATTTGAGCAAGCTTGTCCCCAAGGGTGACGACAAAGAAGCCTGCGCAGTCTTTCCCTTCCTGCTCTGTACGGAAGAAATCCACCAGACTTCTTCTTGGTTCACGTCTTTGCCTAGGAAAGGTAAAACTGTACGCTGTCTTTTCATGCTCTACGACCAGGTCTTCTCCATCGCGATAACAGGGGAACCAGCCATAGCGGATTTTGGCCTCCAGCAGCTTTTCCGACACAACCCGCTCCTGGATGGCTTCAAATTCCGGGATAACAGTGTTGTTCAACAACTCCTGATATGCTGATTCTTCAAGTTTTGCACGCCTGTATCCCCAGCGGCCACGAAAGAGGATCTGGCGGTTGAGCAGGGGAAGAAATTCGGAAGAGGAGACAGCAAGTGTCTTTTTTCCCAAAAATGGTGGTTCTGGGATGGCCTCCATCATTTGAATATCGTTCTTTTCTTTGCCACTCGTCTTCCCGGATGTGTTCTTTGCCTTTCCTGCCCATGACGTCGACTGTAAGCTTCTCTTTTCAAAATCCTGGATGGCCTGCAGCCCGGCGAATGCATCTCGGCAATAGACAACAGGACCGTCATAGAGCGGGGCGCAGTCAAGGGCCACAAATTTACGGGTCAATGCAGCTCCGCCAAGAAGAATAGGATGTTTTATCCCAGCTGCGCGGTATTTCTCCATACTCTCCTGCATGATCATGGCCGATTTTACCAGCAGCCCGCTGAGGCAGATTATATCGATGTCAGGATCGTTCAAGACGGTCTCAATGATGGTCTCAGCAGAGACCTTGATTCCCAGGTCTATGACTCGATATCCATTGTTGGAGAGGATGATATTGACCAGGTTCTTGCCAATATCGTGGACATCTCCCTGCACCGTGGCCAGCAGGATACAGGGGGCATCACCGCGATCGCTTTTATCCATGAAGGGTTCCAGGATATTCACCGAGTTACGCATGACCTCGGCAGACTGGAGGACAAAGGGGAGGAGCATCTCGCCGGCGCCAAAGAGCTCGCCCACTTCACGCATGGCAGGGACAAGGTGCTGGTTAACGATTTCAAGGGCTGAGTAGCGATCAAGGAGCATACGCAGGATATCCGCCAGATCCTGTTGGCTGCCAAGCAGGATCTGATCGCGAATGAGCTGTTCAGGAGTTGTGTCTTCGTCCTTCTCTTTGTCCTCAGTGTCCTGATGCTTTTCAAAGTATTTGATATAGGCCATAAGCGGTGAGAGCTCACCCACACTATGATCATAGAGCAGGTCCAGGGCCAGGTCTCTGGCAGTCTCATCAATGGACTCCAGGCTGATACAGTTGCTTGGGTCAATGATAACTGCATCCAGTCCAGCCTCTACTGCCTCATGCAGAAAAATGGCGTTCAGCACCTTCCTGGCAGGAACCGGTAAACCAAAAGAGATATTGGAGAGGCCGAGCAGGGTATGGCAGCCGGGCAGTTCTGCCTTGATCCGCTTGATGGCATTCAGGGTCTCAATGGCTGCCTGACAGAGATTTTCATCCCCGGAACCAATGGTGAAGGTGAGCGGGTCGAAAAAGAGGGAATCAGGGCTGATGCCATATTTTTCGGTTACCAGTTGGTAGATGCGTTTGGCCACACTGAACTTGGAGTCACAGTCCATGGCCATGCCCTGCTCATCAATGGTGAGTGCGGTGACACAGGCCCCGTATTTTTTGACCAGACGACAGATCTTATCAAGGGTCTTGCCCCCATCTTCAAGATTTATGGAGTTGACAATGGGCCTGCCCGGGTAGGCAGCAAGGGCCTTGGCTATCACGGTCGGTGAGGTGGAGTCGATCATCAGCGGTGCCTTCAGGGTGCGGCCATACATCTGCACCAGGCGGATAAGATCACTTTCTTCATCCCGTCCGGCCCAGGCTGCATTGAGGTCGATCACATGGGCGCCAATTCGCTCCTGTTCCACCCCCACCTGCAGACAACCTTCAAAATCGTTTGCAATGAGCAGCTCACGGAAACGTTTTGATCCGGTGGGATTTGAGCGTTCTCCAATAATGAGTGGGGCTGGCTGCTGCCTGATGTCTACGGCCTGATAGAGGCTTGCCACCTGCACCAGTGCACCCTGGTTGTCTTCTCTGCTCATCTCAGTACCTCCGTGCGTTTGGCAGGGACAGCTGATGTCAGAGCTTTCACTAGACCCCTGATATGGTCAGGTGAGGTGCCGCAGCAACCGCCGACTATGGAGACCCCTTTTTTGGTGACAAAGTCGAACATGTGTCGACCATACTCTTCAGGCGATAAGGGATAATGGGTCTTGCCGTTTACCACTTCAGGCATTCCCTGGTTGGGGATGCAGGAGATTCTTTTTTGCCAGTGTTTACTCAGATAATCGATATGCGGTTCCATGTCAGTGGGCCCGGTGGCACAGTTCAAGCCTAAGGAAAACACAGGAAACGGGGCAATGGTGGCGCAGACTGCGGCTATATCGGTTCCCACCAGCATGGTCCCCTGTTTTTCAAAGGTTACCGAGGAAAGCACTGGCAGGTCAACCTTTAGTTCTTCTAAAAGCTCAAAACAGGCGACAAGCACGGTCTTGATCTGGAGAAGGTCCTGGCAGGTCTCTACGATCAGGGCATCGACTCCGGCGTCGATGAGGGAGCGCATCTGTTCGGTCACCGTTGCGGCCAGATCCTGGGGCGAGATATGGCCGAGTACCGGAAGTTTGGTTGTGGGACCAATGGATCCGGCAATGTAGCGCGGACGTTCTTCCGTGGAGTATTCGGAGACCGCCTTTCTTGCATTGGCCACTGCCGCCCTGTTAATCTCATCCACTTTGTTTTCCAGGCCATATTCAGAAAGGACCACAGATGATGCGCCAAAGGTGTTGGTCTCCACTACCATGGCACCTGCAGCCAGAAAACTTCGGTGCAGATTGACGATACTCTCCGGACTGGAGAGGTTGAGGTATTCGTTGCAGCCGTCAAGTCCGTCCCAGGCAGCAGGGTCTATCTTCATTGTCTGCAGGGTGGTGCCGCAGGCGCCGTCAAAGATAAGAAGGGGTTCTTGGGAAAAAGTCATCATCTGTTTATTGAAAATAAAGTTTTGTGAAGAGCAGTCTCTATGCCATGTCCTGAGCAATGGTTTTGCTGCTGAAAAGTTTCCAGTAGGGCTGTCATTCATGCCCCAAAGTTCCGCAAATATCAATCTCTTTTTTTTTGAGTAAACCTGCTGGCCGCTTGATTGCTAGCCACCCAAAAAAAATGGTACTAATTATATTGCCTGTGCTATGATCAGATAAGTTCAAACAATATGTTTATTAATTTCAGGTCAATTGCTCGTAAAAGTGATTAATAAATTTTACCAAAGTTCCTCCTATTCCTCAAAGAGCATTGTCCGGGATCTTATCCTGTGGCTGGTACTTCTTGTCTTTCTCATAGGCGGAATTGCTGAGGTGGCGTATTACATCTACTCTGAACGCCTTGTTGAAGAAGAATTGAATCAACAGGCCGACACCCTCATTGAGGAACTCTCCTCAATGCTTTCTATCCCCTTGTATAATATAGATCTCCAGAGTGTGCATCATATCGGCAGGATCTATACGCAAATTCCCTACCTCCAGGGAATACGCATTGATGATGAACAGAACAACACACTGTTTGATTCCACTGAACAGAAAACCACCCGTTTCTTCAGGGAAATGGATGTTCGGCAGGATGATTTGTATCTCGGTCACGTTACGCTGATGCTGGCTGACTTCCACTCTCAGCAGAACAGGAAACAGACCCTGGTTACCATCTTTTTCATGGGCCTGGCATTGATCTGTGCCATGGTGGCCGGCATTAATATCATCATGCATTACATCCTGATTAAACCTTTGTCTCGATTTAACAAGGGGTTATTGGAAATTGCAGAGGGGAATTACTCCTTCCGCCTTGAACCTGTGCAGCATAGGGATTTGAACAGTTCCGTTGAGGCGGTAAACAGCCTGGCAGGCCATATTGAACGTGTTGTGGGCGAACTCAGTCTGACCCGTGATTTTCTCCAGAACGTCCTTGATGCTATGCCCTCTATCATTATTGGTATCGATCGTGACAGTTGCATCACCCACATGAATCGGGCTGCCATTGGCACTACCATGAGGAGCGGTGAAGAATGTCTGGGGAAACCGATTACAGACGTTTTCCCCGGTTTGGCGGGAGATGGCATCGCAATCATAAAAAGGTCCATTGCTGAAGGCTTGCCGCTAACTATAGAGAAGAAAAACAGTCCTGTCCTGGGGAGAAAAAAGTCCAGTGAGGTGACAGTTTACCCCCTATATGGCAAAGGCCTGGATGGTGCGGTTATCCGTATAGATGATATCACTGCCAGGGTACGCCTGCAGGAGGTGATGGTTCAGACTGAGAAGATGTTGTCTGTGGGTGGGCTGGGAGCAGGGATGGCCCATGAGATCAACAATCCCCTGAGTGGTATACTCCAGGCAGCCCAGAATATTGAACGAAGACTTTCTCCTGAGCTTGAGAAAAACAGGGAAGTGGCCCAGCAGTGCGGTTTTGAATTACAGGCCCTGCAGACCTATCTTCAAGATCGCCAGATAGATAAAATGCTTACGGGAATACGTGAGTCAGGCCAGCGCGCCGCACAGATTGTACAGAATATGCTGCAGTTTTCTCGGCATAATGATTCGGTCATGGAGCCTTGCGTTCTCGCTGAAATCCTTGACCGGGTGATAGAACTTGCCAGCAATGATTACGATCTGAAACGCAAATATGATTTCAAAAATTTTCGCATAATTCGGAACTATCGGCCGGATATAGAGGTGGTCTGCAGCAGGACGGAAATGGAACAGGTCTTTATAAATCTCCTCAAAAATGCGGCTCAGGCCTATGGGCCATTTGAGGTAGGTGGTTCACACCGCCCTGAGATTATAATTAACAGCTATCAGGATGAAGAATATGTGACCGTGGAGGTCGTTGATAAGGGACCAGGCATTGAGGAAGATGTCAAAAAACGTATTTTTGAGCCATTTTTTACCACGAAAAAGGTCGGAGAGGGGACCGGGCTCGGCCTTGCTGTTTCATTCTTTATTGTTGTGGATCAGCATAACGGAAAGCTGTCTGTTGAGTCCACACCCGGTCAGGGAGCGGCATTTATTGTGCAGCTCCCAAGAAAATAGGGCAAAAGAGCCCCCCTTTCTTTCAGTCCATGGGGATCTGAGCAAAGCCCCTGTTTTGATGGGCTAACATTGAGATATATCCGTTTTGGACAATTTCCAGTTCCGGACGAAAATCTTCAGGGGCTATTCCATGGAGTTGGGCTGCGATGAGACACTGCTCCATGAGAACACCTTTTTCGGCAAAAGTCTTCAGCCATTTGTGGACTTCAGCCTTGGCTGTCTGTTCCTCCTCTACAACGTAGTGACTCTTTCCCCTGGTAACAAACTTACTGGCCTTGCCGCGAAAGGCGATGACAATTTCCGGTTGAATACCGGCAGACTGCAGTTGAGAAAGAGTCTTGTCTATCAGGGAGAGGCGGACAAGCAGTTTTTGGGGAATGCCCATGTTGACATCAAAATAGACCTTTGCGGCTGTGAGTCCTGGTAGCGAGCGACTCTGCTTGTATTCCTGGCCCTGGGAGACACCAAAGGAAAGAAACAGAAAAATTGGAAGCCAGAACAGGGTGCGCTTTTGAGTATCCATAGCATACCTTCTGTGAGTTAACTGCCCGGTGATCTGCCAAGAAAAAGATATCACCTGTCACCAGGACCTATTTTTTGAGGGAAAGCCGAAGGCGAACTAACATCCGCCTTCAAGTTTCTTTTCCATCTTTACGGCAGTGGGAGTCTCCTCTTTCACTGCATGCCAGACCTTGACCCGCTCCCCCTTTTTAATCTCTTCCAGGGAAGAATATCCGACGAGTGCTGTATTCCAGTTCACCGAAATTTTAACTTTTTCCCTTTTCTTCACCTGTATCGTGACAACCTGTTTCTTTGGGTCAAACTTTTTTACTTTCCCCTCTGTGAGCTGGATGGCTTGGTTTGTTGTGACACCGCTGGCATCATCTTTTGCCAAGGAAAGTGCAGGGACGGTAAGGGAAAATAGGAAGAAGAGTAAAACTAGCAGATAAGCTGTGATGTGGTTCCCTGTTTTCATACTATACTCCCTTGATCTGTTGATCCATTTTTTGTAAATCGCTTTCAGGCGCAGTTGCAGACAAGCTGCATTGGGAAACAAATGGTTTGTAAGAGCAAGTATAAGCACGGGTGCCACAACGTGCCAGTCCGGTCAAAAAAAAGATGACCTGAAAGAGAAAAGGTTCAGGCCTGCTGCCTCTTTTTTTCAAGGAGAAGGGCAACCTTTTCCCGACAGCGTCTGGATTTACAGGAACCGCCGCCGATACCGGTTGTTGTGGATATTTCCTCAAACGTATCAGCCCCGTCTTCTATGGCCTGGAGGATGACATAGAGTTTAATGCCTTTGCAGATGCATCCAGGTTTTACGCGGGCCAGGATCTCTTCTTCTGTGGCCATGTCAACTCCTGATAGTATGAGTTTTTGCAAGGTTGCGCATGGTTAACCTATGTTTTTTTATTATCGGAAATAGTTATGGATGGAAGCTGCCAGCTCCGGCCCGATACCGCTGACAGAAGAGAGTTCTTCGACTCCGGCATTGCGGATGCGTTTGACGCTGCCCAGTTCTTTCAGCAATCTTTTTTTTCTGTCCGGCCCGATTCCCGGAATCCGGTCCAGGGTAGAGGCCATGGTGGCCTTGTTTCGCAACTTACGATGAAATGTCACTCCGAAGCGATGTGATTCATCACGGATACGCATGAGATAGAGAAGAACTGGATTATGTGGTTGCAGAAGGATGGCATTTTTCCGGCCCGGCTTGTAGAGTTTTTCTCCTTCGCTCTCTTTTTCCTTGGCGATACCAATCCAGTCAAGATTGCCACGGATACCCAGTTCGTCAGCAACACGCATGGCCACACCCAGTTGCCCTCGTCCTCCATCCACCACAAAGAGGGCAGGGAGATTGTCTTCCTCTATGCCTCGGCTGAGACGCCTGCGCAGGACCTCCTCCATCATGGCATAGTCGTCCGGGCCAGGAACAGTTTTGATCTTGTAATGCCTGAACTGTGCTGGTGCAGGGCTCCCTTTTTCAAAGCAGACAAGCGATCCCACTGCCTGTTTGCCGCTGGTATTGGAGATGTCGAGACATTCGACACGCTCCGGGCTGTGATCCAGGTGGAGGAGTTTTCTCATGGAGGCCGAGAGACCCTGCCAGGCCTGCACCTGTTTTTCCTTTTCATCAAAGAGGTGAGCGGCATTGGCATTAGCCATCTGCAGCAACTGAACCCGATCTCCCCGCCTGGGCACCATCAGTCGTACAGTTGACCCAACCATTTCTGAAAATCGTTCGCTGAGAAGGTCTGCGTCGTGAATAGCAAAGGGGAGCATGATCTCCTTTGGAGGATGAGTGGAGTCATCATAGAACTGGTTCACGGCCTGGGCCAGAATGTTTTTGTTGGTTTCTAAGGGGTCGGAGAGAAAAAAGCTACGACTTCCGGAAATCAGGCCGTCACGGACAAAGAGTATGGCAATCCCGACGGAGGTCCCCTGGCGGCAGTAGCCAAAGACATCCAGGTCTTGAAGATGCCCAGAGGCAACAATCTGTTTTTCCAGGGTCTTGGAAAGGGCTGTTATCTGATCCCGGATCTCAGCTGCACGTTCAAAGTGGAGTTGCTCAGCAGCTGCCTTCATCTCCCTTTGGAGGTCACGAAGCAGGCTTCTGTTGCGTCCCTCAAGCACCATCAGCACTTTTTTTACCTGATCCTGATAGAGTTGCGGGTCAGCAAGGTCCACACAGGGGCCCTGGCATTTTCCCATCTGCAGATTGAGGCAGGGCCGTTTGCGTGGTTTCAGCTTACTTCCTTTGCACTTTCGTAAAGAAAAGAGGTTGGCCAGTAATCGCAGGGTCGCCCACATGGAAGAGCTTGAGGCATAGGGGCCAAAATATCGTGCCCCATCTTTTTTTCGTCTGCGGGTCATAAAGACTCGGGGCCAGGTCTCCTGCACTGTGACCTTGATCAAAGGGTAATTTTTGTCATCGCGCAGGATGATGTTATAGCGAGGTTTGTGTTTTTTTATGAGCGAAGCCTCGAGAATAAGGGCCTCTTTTTCGGTGTTTGTGAGCAGGGTGGCAACCTTGCAGACTTTTGCCAGCATCACCGTGGTCTTGTTGTGTTCTGAACCGGCAAAGCGGGTGTAGGAGGTCAGTCGTTTTCTCAGGTCCTTGGCCTTGCCCACATAGAGAACCCGAGACTGTCTGTCGAGCATCTGGTAGACACCGGGGGAGTGGGGGACGGTTTGCAGGAAGTCTAGGGGGAACATAAGGGTTTGGTTTCGAAAAACGAACAGGGAAATATGAATTTCGCGGTCTTTGCCTTGCAGATTGTATAATAGCCATGAGAAGGAGCCTTGGCAAGGAATGGTAGAGGAGAGACTTTACAGAAGTGGATTTTTGGAGTAAAGAGAGGTTCATTTATATACTTTTTTCAGGTGCCGCATTTTTGTGGTGAAAAGGGAATACGGTGTAAATCCGTAACGTTGGGCCAACGCTGTTAGCGGGGACTCGGGTCACAGGATGCCACTGCCGATTGTTTTGGTGGGAAGGCGTGACCAGGGGCAGATCCGCAGAGTCAGAAGACCTGCCTGGAGAAAAAGGATTAAGTTGTCCGCACAAGTCCGTATTGCATGAAAACTGCAGTACGGACTTTTTTTATGCCCAGGCGGGAGAGACGTGAAGAGGAAAGAAACATGGAAACACAGTTAGAGTTGGCACGTAAAGGAATGATTACTGAGCAGATGAAAGAGGTGGCCAGGCAGGAAGGACTTGCTGCGGAGTGGATCTGCGAACGGGTGGCCGAGGGCAGGATAGTGATCCCGGTGAACCCGAAGCGCAGGCAGCAAAAAGTTGTAGGCATAGGATACGGTTTGCGAACCAAGGTCAATGCCTCCATCGGTACCTCATCCGACATCACAGATTTTGAGCTTGAAGTGCGAAAGGCAAGGGCAGCAGAAGAGGAGCAGGCAGATACCCTGATGGAGCTCTCCACCGGCGGCAACCTGGACAGTGTACGGCGGAAGATCCTGGACAGTTGCTCCCTGCCGGTGGGAAATGTGCCCCTCTACCAGGCATTTTCCGAGGCCAGCAGGAAGTATCACAATCCTAATAAGCTGGACAGTGAGTACCTCTTTGAACTCATCGAACGTCAGCTCGATGATGGTATATCATTTATGGCCATCCACTGCGGTATCAATCGTTTTTCCATAGAACGCCTCAGGAAACAGGGATATCGCTACGGCGGGCTGGTGTCAAAGGGCGGCACGTTCATGGTCTCCTGGATGGAGTATAATAATTGTGAAAATCCACTTTATGAACAGTTTGATCGGGTATGCGCTCTGATGAAAAAATATGACGCGGTCCTCTCCTTAGGCAACGGCATCAGGGCAGGCGCTATCCATGACAGCCACGACCGGGCCCAGATGGCAGAGATGGTGATAAACTGTGAACTGGCTGAACTGGGTCGTGATATGGGATGTCAGATGATGGTGGAAGGACCCGGCCATGTCCCCTTAGATGAGATTGAGGGTAATATCATGCTCGAGAAACGGATGAGCGGCGGAGCACCTTACTATGTGCTTGGTCCACTGCCTGCAGATTCAGGGGCAGGCTACGATCACATCACCTCTGCCATCGGAGCTGCAAATTCAGCACGCTACGGAGCGGATCTCATCTGTTACATCACCCCTGCTGAACACCTGGCCCTGCCCAATGAAGATGATGTGCGGGAAGGCGTCCGGGCAACAAGACTGGCGGCGCGTATTGGTGACATTGCCAAATATCCTGAGCGCAGAGAGTTGGAGAAAAAGGTGGCGCTCAGCCGTCGGGATACCAACTGGGAAGAGCATTTCAAGCTCCTGATGTTTCCGGAAAAGGCAGAGGCTGTGCGCAAATCCAGAAGTCCTGAAAACAGCAAGACCTGTACCATGTGTGGTGACTTTTGTGCAATGGAGCGGGGGATTTCACTCTTTGCAGAGGATATCAAGGGCGATAAGAGGGGAGTTGAGCGTTGAGAGTGAACTTCGAACAGTGGTGCCGGTTTTATTCTGTTGCTCCCTCATCCATTCGTTCAGTTGTCAGGGCTTCTTTGTATTGAGCCGACTGGAGATGTTTAATGCTCTTACAAGGCAGCATCAAAGAGGCGTCGGGTGTAATGATGTCTGGGGGATTGAAAAATCTTGTCAGCGGGTCCTGCTTCCACAATGCATCCGTTCTGCATTACGGCCACCTGGTCAGCTATGGCCCTGATCACGCGTAAGTCGTGGGAGATGAAGAGGTAGGTGATAGTGTAGCGCTGCTGCAGTTCTTTGAGCAGGTCGATGACCTGTTTTTGGATGGTCATATCCAGGGCCGAGGTGGGTTCATCCAGGATGAGGAAGTCGGGCCGCAGGACAATGGAGCGGGCAATGGCGATCCGCTGACGCTGGCCGCCGGAAAATTCGTGGGGATAACGATAAATCATGTCTGCTGACAGTCCGACCTCGACCAGCGTTTCCTGAACAATTCTTTGTCGTTCGGCACGAGTGGAACCAATGGAGTGGACGTCCATTCCTTCGGAAATAATCTGGCCAATGGTGAGCCGGGGAGAGAGGGAGGAGAAGGGGTCTTGGAAAACGACCTGCAACTTCTTGCGCAGGGGTTTCATCTCTCTTTGAGAGAGAGTTTGAAGGTCTTGACCTGCAAAAACAATTTCTCCCGAGCTTTTTACAAGTTTCAGTAAGGCCATGGCCAGAGTGGATTTACCGGATCCGGATTCGCCAACCAGGCCGCATGTTGTTCCCTGGTGGATGGTGAGGCTCACCTGGTCCACGGCCCGGATGGTCTTGTGTCTGCGACGCAGGAAGCCTTTCCAGCCATCCTTCAGGTGAAAATGGCAGTTCAGGTCGCGGATGTCGAACAGGAGTTTGTCAGCCTTTTTCGGTCTGTGCTGTCCCTTGGGGATTGAGTTCATGAGGTGGATGGTGTAGGGATCAGTGGGATGAGTGAAAATATCCTTGGTCTTTCCCTGCTCCACAATCCTGCCATCTTTCATGATATGGACCTGATCGGCTATGCTTTTCACCATGTTCAGGTCATGGGTGATGAGCAGCAGGGCCATACCGAATTCTTTCTGCAGGTCCTGAATCAGTTCAAGGATCTGGGCCTGGATGGTCACATCAAGGGCCGTAGTTGGTTCATCGGCGATGAGCAGTGATGGCCTGCAGGCAAGGGCCATGGCAATCATCACTCTCTGTCGTTGTCCACCGGAGAGCTGGTGCGGAAAGACCTTCATTCGGGAAACCGGCTCTTTGATACCTGTGCGCTCCAGGAGCTTGATTGCCTCCTGCTCAGCCTCTGTCTTGTTCAGGCCCTGGTGAAGGAGCAGAGGTTCCATGAGCTGATTGCCAATTGAGTAGACAGGGTTGAGGGATGTCATGGGTTCCTGGAAGATCATGGCAATCCGGTTTCCCCTCAGTGCCCGGATTCCCTGAGGGTTGAGGCCAAAGATGTCTTTGTTCTCAAAACGGATTTTTCCGCTGCAGCTCACCTCGCTTGATTCTTCGAGGAGACGCATGACAGACAGGGCCATCACAGATTTTCCTGAACCTGATTCACCGACGAGTGCAACCGTCTCTTGCTGGTCAACGTTTAAGGAAACGTCAAAGAGAACCTGTTTTTCATCTGGCTGGGCCTGACCCGTGTCGAGATGAAAGCTGAGATTGAGCCTGTCGATTTCAAGAAGCATAAAGATACACCAGGTTGCCGGAACAAATGAAAAATTGTGAATAGCAGTAGTATACAGGATTTTTTTCACCGGGCAAGGAGAGTTTGGGGAAAAGAGTTGACACTTTTTCGTGGTCGGCCTATGTATGAAGACTTGAGGCTGAACTGTTTTTGCCGTGGTCGGTCTGTCCCTTTATTATAGGAAGTACCTCTGCTTTCCGTTTGCTCATTTTTCTTTACCTGTGACTAGAGTTGTGTATCCAGAATATCCCTTTCAATCACATTTTCATACCATTGGCACCCATCGGCTCCATTATGTGGACGAAGGTCAGGGACCGGTTATTGTTATGGTGCATGGAAACCCCACCTGGTCCTTCTATTACCGAAGGTTGATTGCGCTCCTGTCCAGGGAGAACAGGGTGATTGCCATAGACCATTTAGGCTGTGGCCTGTCCGACAAACCCCAGGACTACAACTACTGTCTGCAAAACCATATAGACAACCTGAGCTCTCTTGTCCATCATTTGGACATAGAGTCATTTTCTCTTGTCGTCCATGACTGGGGAGGGGCCATTGGCATGGGGGTCGCCGGTGAAGATCCAGGGGCAGTTGAGAAAATGATGGTGCTTAACACCGCTGCCTTTCGCTCACAGCGTATCCCCTTTCGTATCAGTGTCTGCCGCTGGCCACTCATTGGTGAATTGCTGGTGCGCGGGCTGAACGGCTTTGCCGGACCTGCTGTTTCTATGGCGGTGACCAGGAAAATGGAGAGGGAGGTGGCAGCTAGCTATCTTGCCCCCTATGATTCATGGAAAAATCGGGTGGCAGTGGCTGCCTTTGTAAAAGATATTCCTCTTTCTGAAACAGATCCATCCTATCAGGCCCTTGTCAATGTGGAACAGGGTCTTGAAAAACTACAGGAAAGACGAGTTCCCATGATGATCTGCTGGGGAGGGAAGGATTTCTGCTTTAACAAGCATTTCTATGATGAATGGTGCCGCCGTTTTCCAGAGGCTGAAGCGCATTATTTCAGCAGTTCAGGCCACTATGTCCTGGAAGATGCGTTCTCTGAAATTGCACCCCTTGCACAACAATTTTTTCACCATTCACCGCAGCAATAAAGTAGATGGAGAATTCTTACCACGCCATCAATATTGCCGGGACCCTGGCAGAAAGAGCAAGGGACCAGGCAAGTGATATCGGACTGGTGGAGGCTGCCACCGGGAAATCCCTTACCTTTGAGCAATTGAACCGACGCGCCGACTCCTTTGCCCATATCCTGAGTAGAAACGGGATCAAGGCAGGAGAGCGAGTGATGCTCATGGTCCAGCCCTCTGCTGATTTTATCTGTCTCACCTTTGCCCTGTTTAAAATCGGATCGCCCGTCATCCTCATTGATCCGGGAATGGGATATCGAAACCTGCTCCGCTGCATAGAAGGTGTGCGTCCCAAGGGGTTTGTCGCTATTCCCAAGGCCCATCTCTTCCGCATATTGTTTCGCAAGCCCTTCCAGAGTGTGGAACATCGCTTCTGCTGCGGCCCTTCATTTGGCCTTTTCGGTCCTGACATCTGCAAAGAGGCAAATCAGGATGTTGCTCCCTTTCCCGTCTATAATGCACAACGTGATGAACTGGCAGCCATCATCTTTACCACTGGCTCCACCGGTCCCCCCAAGGGGGTGCGCTACGAGCACGGGATCTTTCATGCCCAACTCAGCCTGATCGGTGACTACTACGGGATCGGACCCGGCCAGACCGATCTGCCTGCCTTTCCTCTCTTTGCCCTTTTTTCCACAGCTTTAGGGGCAAAGGCAGTGATTCCCGACATGGACCCCACTCGGCCTGCCAAGGTTGACCCTGAACTCTTTATCGCATCCCTAAAAAAAAACAGGGTGACCTATTCTTTTGGTTCTCCAGCCATTTGGAAGGTGATAGCAGCCTATTGTGAACCACGCGCTCTCAAATTGGAGACACTCACGAAGGTGCTTATGGCCGGTGCTCCGGTATCGGGTGAGTTGATCTCTCGGATGCAGAAAATACTGCCTCCTGATGCAGAGATTCATACACCTTATGGGGCCACGGAAAGCCTTCCCATAGTCTCTTTAGAGGGTGGAGAAATAGTTCATGAGACCTGGCCCAGGACCATGGAGGGAAAAGGTACCTGTGTGGGGCGGCCGCTGCCTGGAATTGAGATCGCTATTCTGCCCATCAGTGATGAAGCCATAGGTCATCTGGACCACAAGACGTTTCTTCCCCCTGGTGAAATAGGCGAGATCATTGTCCGTGGTGATGTGGTGACCAGGAGTTATGAAAATAACCCGGAGGAAAATTGCCTGGCCAAGATATCGGATAACAACAGCTTCTGGCATCGAATGGGAGATGTGGGCTATCTGGATAAGGAGGGTCGGCTCTGGTTCTGCGGCAGACGGGCACACCGGGTTGTGGCTGGTGAAAAGACTTTTTATACCATTCCCTGTGAGGCCATTTTTAATGTGCATCCTGATATCTATCGTACGGCACTGGTGGGAATAGCCACCTCTGAAGGGGAGCAGGTTTTACCTGTTATCATTATCGAACCGGAAAAAGACTCAAACCTATCTGCGGAACAGCTCCTGGCCGACGCTAGGGAACTTGGTGGAAAAAGTCAATTAACCAGTGAGATACACCATTATCTTATCCATCCTGACTTCCCAGTTGATATCCGCCACAATGCCAAGATATTCAGGGAAAAACTTAGCGTCTGGGCTGCTGCCGAACTGGAAGGGGCACTGTGAAACGTGTTCTGGTGACAGGCGGCGGCGGTTTTGTCGGCAGCAACATTGTCAGACAGCTCTGTCAGCAAGGTATTGAATGTCTTGTCCTTGGTCGGAGCCGTTATCCTGAAATCGAGGCCTTGGGAGTGCGTTGCCTGCAGGGAGATATCTGTGATCCGGCATTTCTCCTTGACTGCTGCCGGGATGTGGATACTGTTTTCCATGTGGCCGCATTGGCAGGGATCTGGGGCAGGTGGGAAGACTATTATCGAATCAATGTGCAGGGTACTGAAAATGTTCTTGCTGCCTGCACCAAAAACAAGGTCCGACATCTGGTCTACACCTCAACTCCTTCAGTGGTCTTTAATGGCCGGGATATTGTGAACGGTGATGAACAGCTTCCCTATGCCGATCGTTTTCTCTGTCATTATGCCAGGAGCAAGGTCATGGCCGAGAAAATAGTCCTGAAACGATCAGGAAAAGAGTTGTTGAGCTGTGCCATCCGTCCCCATCTGGTATGGGGGCCAGGTGACCCCCACCTTATTCCCCGACTTCTCGAGCGTGGAAGACAAAAGCAACTGAAAAAAGTGGGTGACTGCACAAACCTGGTCGATATCAGCTATGTGGAAAATGTTGCCGAGGCCCATATCCTGGCGGCAAAAAATCTGGAGACCAAGGGTACTGCCTCAGGACAGTCCTATTTTATCAGCCAGGGAGAGCCGGTAAACCTGTGGGACTGGATTGATGAGCTGTTTCAGCGTCTGGATATCCCCAGGATTGACAGCTGTGTACCCTTTTCCCTTGCCTACGCGGCAGGAACAGTCCTTGAAGGGCTGCACCGACTCTTCAAACCTGCAAAAGAGCCGAGGATGACACGGTTTCTTGCCGAACAACTGGCAAAATCCCACTGCTTTTCCATTGCCGCGGCCCAGCGCGATCTGGGGTACAAGGTACGGATCAGTACAGAAGAGGGGATGCAGCGATTGTGTCGAGAGTATAAGGGGGGAAAAGATTGATTTGTTTGTCTCTTGATGGATGGAGGATACTTTTTATTCAACCTTTAATCTGTTAAACTTCTATTAACAAAATGAATACAAATCAAATCAACACCACTTTATGAGCCGCTACTGTTATAAATTTTTTATCTCTTTCCTCGTTGTTGCCCTGCTCCAGGCAGCTACTGTCAGCAGGAGTGTGGCCCTCACCGTGGGAGAAGAAAGAGAGCTGGGCGAGCAGCTGCTCTTTCAGATTCGTCTTGCCTTTCCCCTCCTGGATGATCCGGATATTTCTCAATACATCAATGAGCTTGGTGAAGAGGTGCTTGATGTAGCCGGTATTCAATACTTCGACTATCATTTCTATATCGTTAACTCCACCCAGTTCAATGCCTTTGCCGCTCCTTCAGGCCTGGTGTTTTTCTACTCTGGACTCATCGAACAGATGAAACAGGAAAACGAACTGGTCGCGGTTCTTGCCCATGAGATTGGTCATGTGGTTTCCCGCCATATTGCCAAGGGAATGGATCAGGGGAGTAAAGTCGGTATCGCTACTGCTCTCCTTGCCGTGGCAGGTCTGGCCTTGGGAGCAGGAGCACTCAGCCAGGCCCTTATTGCCGGGTCTTTGGCTGCCGGCCAGGCCGCTTCTCTCAGCTTCAGCAGGCAGCACGAGGAGGAGGCAGATATGCTTGCCTATGGCTGGATGAAAAAAATGGGCCGCCATCCAGAGGGAGAGGAGGAGATGCTGCGAACCATGCGTCGTATCACTCGCTATTCCATGGGCAATATTCCTCAGTATCTGCTCACCCACCCACACCCGGAGTCCAGGCTCGAATATGTCCAGTCCCTGCTCGCCTATGATGAACAAGAGCTCTCCACCTATGAGAAGACCGACAATTTTTCCTTTCTTCGTATGAAATACCGAATCCTTTCCCAGATAAAGGACGGGAAAACATTAAGAAATCTCCTGCTGAACATGCTGAGCGATGAGTCCCGATCACAAGAGGATAAGGTCATGCTTCAATATGGCTTGTCGCAACTGGACCGGGTGGAAAACAATTATGATTCCAGTCGCCAACTCTTGCGCAAGGTTATTGCTCATTACCCTGACAGGTCAATTTTACTGGTTGACCTGGGCCTGGTTGAAATTGAGGACGGCAACAAAGAACAGGCCCTGGAGTTGATACGCTCCGCCTATGATCGTGATCGTAACGATATGTGGGCTACTTTCCAGCTGGCAAGGATCTGGCTGGAGCTTGGAAACACGGATCAGGCTGAGAAGTATCTCCAGGAAGTAGAGAGCAGCATGCCCCTCTATTCAAAGGTCTATTTTGAGCTTGGAAAACTTAAGGCAGCCAAGGGGGAGAATGGCGCAGCTTCATACTACCTGGGAAAATATTACCTTTACGAAGGGCGGTTGAAGCTTGCCAAACAGAGTATCCATGCTGCCCTGAGCGACCCTGCACTCGATGAAGAGCTGAGGAAGGATATCGAAGATATGGAGAAGATTATTAAGCGACTGCAGAAAAAGGAGTGACAGAAACTCTGGGTCATGAGCGTTGCACAGAGCGGCAAGCGGCTCCAGTTACCCCTTGCTGATCAGGAGGAGAAATTCTCTATTTCCCTTCGGTCCGAGGATGGGGCTTGGAACGACCTTTTTGGCCTGTAAGCCAATCTTTTCCACAAAGTGGACAACCGAATCGATGGCCTGTTGGTGATGTTCCGGGTTCTGTACCACTCCCCCCTTGGGAATAAGGTCTCGCGGGAGTTCAAATTGTGGTTTGATCAGGCAGATGATGGCGATGCGTTCACCAAACAGAGGGATGAGGGGCGGGATCAGTTTGCTAAGTGAAATAAAGGCCGCATCAATGACTGCCAGGTCCAGGGCTTCCGGGATCTGCTCCCCGCTGATCTTCCTGGCATTGAATCGTTCAATGACTATGACGCGCTTGTCCTGGCGCAGTTTCCAGTCCAGTTGACCGTAAGCCACGTCCACAGCGTAGACTTTTTTGGCCCCATGCTGGAGCAGGCAGTCGGTGAAGCCACCGCTGGAGGCGCCGATGTCGGCACAGATCATCCCCGAAGGATCAAAAGAAAAGGCATCCAGACCGCCCTTGAGTTTAAAGCCACCCCGTGAGACGTAGAGGCATTTTTCTCGAATTTCAGGTTGTACATCCTCCCTGAATTGCCTTCCTGCCTTATCAACCCGCTGACCGGCTACAAAGACTTCACCGGCCCCGATAAGGCCTCGCGCCTGCTGAAGGTCACTGCTCAGTCCCTGGCGGACGAGAAACTCATCCAGGCGTATCTTTTTCATTGCAGATACTATCAGTAATCAGAGGGAAGACATTCTTTTTCTGGCAATTTCCGCTTCTGGTGTGGAGCCGTAAGAGGCCGTCACCTTTTTATAGATGATTCTTGCGGTATCATTGTCAGAGAGTTGTTCAAATGCCTCTCCCTGTCTCAGTAACGCCTTGGCTGCCTGGGGATTTCCTGGGAAATTGGAAATGATCTGCTGATATTGAATAATGGCCTGATCATATTCACCCTGTTTAAAGAGACACTCTCCCATCATGTAGCGGGCAGGAATGGTGGATTGCTTCGCTCCATTTTTGTTTATGTGCTTTTCAAAAAGAGTAAAGGCCTCTTTATATTGGCCCTTGTTATACATCTTCTGGCCATCGGAAAAATGATCAACAGCGCTTCCTGCTTCAGCAACTGGAGCAGCTTGCTTGACGACAGGTTTCCAGGCAGGGGCAGGGGCAGCGACCCTTTCCTCTGGTTTGCCGGCAGATCTTGAAGCAGCCTGGGAATACACTATTTTTGTGGCCCTTGCTCTGATATGGCGGCTGCCGCTTTGCTGTGCTGATGCCTGGGCAACACTTGCCGCTCTTGCCTTGCGCATGGCATCTTCTGCTGCCCTGGCTGCTGCCCTGGAACGTCTTTCCGCGTCGTCAATTCTTGCCTGCCTGAGGGCAGCCAGAGACTCTTCCTGCACTTTGATTCTGTTGTCAAGCTCGGCCAGCCGGGTGTTCAGCTGCTGTTCCTGCTGTTCTTTCAGACTCGAGACAGCCTGCTGCAGTTCCTTGTTCTGTTCCTGGAGCATACGAGTCATGTGCCCATTTTCCTCCAGCTGACTCCTGAGCTGAAGGATATCGCTGTGCAGCTGGTCGATCATCCCTGAAGAGCTCGCCTGCCGCTTCTGCATCTGGTCTACTGTGGTATCCTCCTTCATGGTCTCGACTTTTTTGTTCAGTGTCCTGATATGGTAGTTCAGGGCATTCACATCATCCTGAGAAGCGCAATGGGTCAGGAATGGCATGAGACCAAGGAGGAAGAGTGAGGTGAGATATCGTTTTTTCATGGGGACTGCCTCTGTGTTTATCGTAAAAAAATTATTGTCTATCGGTCCAGCGAGGATAGGTTTGATTCCCGGGGAAATCAAAGAGCTGTCTCAGGTGGCTGCCGTTTTTCAGAACGCCATAAACCTTCTGACTCCTCCCCTTACGGAGAGAAAAGAGGATCTGTTTCCCATCCGGCGACCAGGATGGTGATTCATGCTGTCCAGGGCCTTCGGTAATCTGCCTCGGTGTGGCACCGGGATTGGGAGCAATGGTAAAGATCTGGTAGGAACCATTGACCAGACTGGAAAAGGCGATCAAGTCGCCTTTGGGAGACCAGCACGGCTCTGCATTTTCAGATCCTTTGAAAGTGAGGCGCTGCACCTTGGCACTATCAAGCTCCATGAGATAGATCTGTGGACGCCCGCTTCTGTCCGAGACAAAGGCCACTCTCTTCCCGTCTGGTGACCAGGTGGGAGAAACATTGATTCCGGAGCGGCGGGTCAACTGTTTCAGAATCTTTCCCTTTCTGTTCATGAGGAAGAGGTCAGGGTTTCCATCCTTACTCAAGGTAAGAATCATCTTTTTCCCATCAGGTGACCAGGCAGGGGCGAGATTCATCCCTTTTCTTCGTGACAGGGGACGGGTGGTTTTGCTTTGCTGAAGATCGGTGATGTACAGGTTCTGGTTCCCTGAGTGATAGGAGGTGTAAGTCAGATATCTTCCGCCAGGGATGAAACGAGGAGAGACGGTCAGATTTTTATGACGGGTAACCTGTCGTTCTTTCTTGCCAAGGATATCTGTAAGGTAGACCTCTTTATGGCCGCTACGGTCAGAGACAAAGGCAATTTTGGAGTTTGCAATACCGGTCTGGCCGGTGAGATCCTTAATCACTGCATTACAAAATTTAAACAACATGTCCTGCTGCTGTTTTTTCGTCCCGTTATAGCGTTTGCCCATGAGCATATTGCCACCTGAAACATCGAGGAGGCGGATCTCAAGCTGTAGTCCTTGGGCAGAGAGGTTGTAGTTGCCAAGTACAACAAAGTCGGCACCAAGTCCCTTCCAGTCAGCATCCTGGCGGTTTCCATACTGCTCTTCATCGATGAGGTTGAAGATTCCATGGAAGGTGAGGGTGCTGGAAAGAATATCTGCAAGATCTTGACCTCGTGTCTGCAGTTCCGCAGGTTGTCCCTTGTTGATAAACCCGGGAACAGCGATGTTTATCTTACGTGCATCAGGAGAGGTAATGTCAAGGTATACCATCTCCTGTGCCGAGATGTGGCAGGGGACAAGAACAAAAAAGAGAAGGAGCAAAAGAAGCAAGGGTGTTTTCACAGTTTGCATTGGAGTATAGAGGAAGAAATTATTTCTGCTATTATTGTAAAAAATTAAAAAACATAACGATTCCAATGACTATCGCCACCAGTTAAGACACTGGTGTTTTATCTCCTGAGTGGAGGGAAAAGAAAAAGTTATGTTTTCCTGATTATAAGAGTTTCAGGAAACCAGTCAACCTTTTTAGGGTAAATCTGAAGCAGTCACTAAAAAGGAAGGTACCTGGGTTAATGGATCTCTCCGGGTTTAAAGCGGAGGCCCAGGGTGTATTTTTGTTGTTTCAAGGCAGCTGGGATAGAAGGCAGTGGATTGGCTTCCTGAATGGTCCTGCTGACAAACTGGTCAAAGACCTTGTCCCCGGAGCGTTTTTCAAAACTGTGGTTGATGATGCGCCCATCCTTGGAAATAACGATTACCACCACGGCAGTGAGTTCTGGGTCCCAGGGTTTGATATCCGGCAAGGCCCAGTATTGATGGAGGTGGGCAAATATTGAGGCATAATACTGGGATTCCAGGGCACTGGATGCACCTCCTGAACGTTTTGCAGAGGATCGCTGCCCTGTTTTTGCAGTACTTGCTGCTGCATCGGCCTGCAGCGAGTGTTTCAGGGCATTGACTGCGTCGCTGGCAGCAGATCTTGCCTCGGCAGCGGCCAGGGCCTGCTGACGTCTGGCCTCCTGCAGATATTGCTGGCGCTGTGCCTCCATGGCACGTTGCTGCCGCCTCTGTTCCGCTGCCCTTTTTTTCCTGGCCTGCTGGGCATGGAGGTCAGGGGCGTTCTTGTTCTTGATTTTTCGTTTCAACGGTTTGAGGGAAATGGCTTTAACCGGTGCAGGCTGGACCGCTTCAGCTACTGGTGAAGCAATGGGGGCGGTCTTTCTCGCTTCCATTGCCTTGAGCTTCTGGATTTTGACAGGAGTTTGGGTTGGGGGTGGGCTAGGAGCAGGGGCCTTGGCTGGTGCAGCAACAGGCTCGGCAAGGGAGATCAGCTCAACCGTATACGCCTCGGGGAGTATGGGTCTTTTGTGGATGTATTTGGGCAGTATGATGGCGGAGGAGAGGAGGAAAACATGGAGGAGAACAGCCAGGTTAAAAGGCAGTTTCCAGCCTGTGGTTGTTGCAGCTATCACTCGGTATTCCGTAGACACAATCAGCGTGGTTCTTCTTTTGCCTGGGTGATCATCCCCAGTTTATCAAATCCTGCAGCCTTTATTTCAGCCATGATGGAGACCACCAGGCCATAAGGGACCTGTTTGTCAGCCTTGAGAAAGATCGGTTGTTCCTTATTGTTGGAATAATCTTTTTCAAGTTGCTGGCGTAACAGGGCCAGGACAACTTCTGTCTTGCCGAGCATGATCTTCCCCTCTTTATCCAAGGTAACGACAAGGGGTTCTTCCTTTTGTCTCAGGGAACGGGCTGTGGTCTCAGGCAGATCAACCTCTAGGCCCTGGGTCATCATTGGAGCAGTAACCATGAAGATGATGAGCAGAACCAGCATCACATCCACCATGGGGGTGACATTAATCTCTGACACCAGGCTTCGACGGTCTTTTCCTGAACTCATTCCCATGGTTATACCTTGCTGAGCAGGTCTCTTTCCACCAGGTTGAGAAAATCAGTGGCAAAGTTCTCCATTTCATTCTCGATCTCGCCCAGTCTGTTGGAAAAAAAGTTGTAGGCAATGACTGCAGGTATGGCCACAGCAAGGCCTGCTGCAGTTGCAACAAGGGCCTCAGAGATACCCGGTGCAACAACTGCCAGGGATGCTGAACCGCGTAGGCCAATGTCATGAAATGAGGCCATTATTCCCCAGACCGTGCCAAAAAGTCCAATGAAGGGAGCGGCAGAGCCTGTGGTTGCAAGAAAGGACAGGGATTTGCCAAGGTCATTTATTTCATGGGATTCAGCACGGCGTATGGCTCGTTTCAGGTTGTCCATGGTGGCCAACTGCATCTCCAGGGTCTCATCCCCCTGTTTGGGATCCTTGCGGTTGCGGATTTTGTTGATTTTCTGCAGTTCGGTAAAGCCTGAGGTGAAGACTGCCGCCTCCGGACTCAAAGGATAGCGGTCAGCTGCTGCTGCTGCATCGTTTAAGGTGTTTGATGACCAGAAGGCATCAAGGAAATCACTGGTTTCGCTTCCTGCCCTTTTAAAGAGTCTCGCCTTCATAAAGACGATGGACCAGGAGGCAAGAGAAAAGATGAGAAGGGTGAGCATGACCATCTGTCCCATGGGACCGGCATGCATGATCATATTGGAAATGGAGAGCTGCACTGGCTTGAGTTCCCTGTAAAAGTTGTTCCGTTTTCCTGGGCTGGATGAACGCTGATAGAATGGTTCTTATTGTATAAATGTTTTTTTACAAAAGGTCAATCTTTGGCCAGTCGACAGAGGTGATCGATGTGAGCCTGGAGCTGGTCTTCGTAGAGTGAAGCTGCTCCACCCATTCCGCACACCGTGCAGAGTACCGTGGCGCTGTGTCAACGTCCATGCAGCCGTGCACTTTGCTCGCCGCAGAAAATACAGGTGAAAAGGGGTTCGAGATCCTCTTCCGGCTCTAGTGCGTGTTTCACAGCAGTTGTGCAAGGGTACAGGAAAAACTCACGTTCACCGCAACCTTTCCTTTGACCCGCAGTGTTCCCTTCAAGAACCAGGCACCACCAAGGTTTTCCTTGATTCGCACTTCCATGCGAATGGTGTCTCCAGGACCCACAGGACGTTTGAACCTGGCGCCCTCAATACGGGTCAGCACAGGAACTCCTGAACGGGTGTCCTGGGTCTCTTTCAGGAGCAGGGCAATGAGCATGGCTCCAGTCTGGAAAAGGGCCTCACAGAGAAGGACGCCAGGAAGGATGGGATGGTCCGGGTAGTGTCCCTTGAAGATGTCCAGGTCTTCCGGGATATGTTTTTCTGTAACCAGTGAGGTGGAGTCATACTCAAGGAGCGTATCGACCCAGAGAAAGGGGGGGCGGTGGGGAATAAGATCGGTGACTGCAATATCTTCAAGCACTGCTCAGAGCCCTCCGTTTATCTCAAGCACTGAGCCGGTGATGTAGGAGGCATTTTTTGAGGCAAGAAAGAGCACCGCGGCAGCCACTTCCTCAATCCTGCCAAATCTGCGCATGGGCACCATTTTTTTATAGGTCTTGACCTGCTCGTCAGAAAGGTCATCCAGAAGATCGGTGTCGATGAATCCTGGAGAGATACAGTTTACGGTGATCTTTTTTCTGGCAGTTTCCTTGCAGAGACTCCTGGTCAGACCGACCTGGCCCGCTTTGGATGCCCCATAATTGGTCTGCCCGCCAAAGCCGATGCTGGCCACGGGAGAGGTGATATTGATGATACGCCCATATTTCTGTTTAAGCATCAACAGAACAGCCTTTTGCGACATGGAAAAGGTCCCGGTCAGGTTGATGTCGATCACCTGCTGCCAGCTTTCCTGGTCCATGAGCGCCAGGAGCTTGTCACGGCGAATACCGGCATTGTTTACCAGGATATCTATGGTGTCGAATTCATTTTCCACATGGTCAAAAAAGGCTTCAACCTGGGAGAAGTCGGAGACATCACACTGGTGAAGCTGCAGCCGGTCACCAAAGTCACTGCATTCCTCTTGAAATTTCTCTGCTGCTTCACTGTTGCCGCCATAGATCCCGATGACAGTGGCACCCTGCTCAAGGAAGGCGAGGGTGATCCCTTTGCCAATGCCCCGGCTCGCCCCGCTCACCACAACTTTTTGTCCTGTGAAATCCTGCATACCCTATTTTTCCCTGCTGCGCATGAATGCGTCTACATCGTTGGAGGCGATGACCCCGTAATTGATGGCTCCCAGCCACCCGGACATGATAATTCCCACCGAGCCCACATGAAAGAGGCCGTCCACCTCTTTGAATATTGAGCGGGAGACGTCAAGTCCCTCAAACTTTGTGCCGAAAGATGTCCCTCGGGTGTGCAGGGTATAGCGTTTAAAGGTTCGGGGGGTGGCAGCCTCGATCCAGTCGATCTTTTCTTTGACTCCGGGAAGATAGCGTTCAAGGTCTGCAAGGGTACGTTCCACCAGGGATTCTTTCTCTGTCTTATACTGCTCCTCGTCGAAATTTTTCCAGTCTTCATAATTTGCATTCATGGAGGCCACTATGGTGTAGCGATCATGTCCCGGCCGAGTCTTGGGATAGTAGACGGAAAAGGTCTTGGAGCGAGTATGCAGGTCGCAGAGTTCTGTAGAATCGAATTCCGGGGCAGTGGAGGTGAAGAGCAGGTCGCCGATATCATCAAAGCTCTCTTCCTTTTTGATGCCGATGTACACCTGGCAGGAGGAGTTGTTCACCCGTATCTTGTCAGCTTTTTCAATGAAATCGTCAGAGAAGGCATCTTTGCCGGCAAGGTTGTAGATGGTGTTGGTGATCCCGGAATTGGAAACCACACTTGGGGCTGAGATCATTCTCCCTCTGCACTCAACGCCCCGTACCTTCCCCTTATCGACCACGATGCGGTCAACTTTGCAGTTGGTACAGATTGTGACCCCGTTCTTTTCCAGTTCGTCTGCCATCATGCCGATCAGCTTGTCGGTCCCGCCCTCAAAGGTGAAGACACCCTTATTCATGAAATTGGAAAAGACAATGCCATAGGTAATGGCCGGGTCATCAAGGGTGGAACCATTGGCATAACTGATGGGTTCCATGAGTAAACGATGCACGTCACTGCGGCCCGGGAAGTATTCATCAAAGAGTTCCCTGGTGGTCATTGACTGATCATCATAGAAATTCATCCCTGCCACTCGGGTGAAAAAGGCATCAATGGTTGCTTGCGGGATCTTGAAGTGGGAGATGAGCTTCTCAGTAAAATTTTTCCGATCAAAGGTGGTTTTCAGGTGGAACTGCGGGTTATCAAAAACGATATTTTTGAGCTGAACTATTGAGTTCATGATTTCCCTGTTCCAGTATTTCTTACAGGTCTTTACCATGCCGTAAGGAAAGCCATGCAGGGAGACGTCAAAGATGTGACCCTTTCGTTTGAACCAGGTGGCAAGTCCGCCAAGCTGGCTGTGGAACTCAAGTAACAGAACTTTATAACCGCAGTAAGCAAGACGGTTGGCAGAGGTGAGACCGCCAAGACCGGAGCCGATAACAATTACATCATATTGATCGTCTGCTTGTGAAAATGGTACAGGCATAATGGAAAGGTGGCTGAAATGAATAGTATGTTTTGGGGCTCAGAGACGGGGGAGGATATGTTGGTTGACAATGGAGACCCCACTGAGCATGGAGCCTACAATACCTAAAAATCCTTGATCAGTCCCTGCTAAAAAGAGATTGTCGTATCCAATATCCCCATCTTTAACCTTCACCGGGTTGCCATAGATGGCCCCTTTCTTTTTAGCGGTAAACCGTTCAATGGTCAGTGGGGTGAAGGTATCACGATATACAATGTTTTCCGCGAAATTACCAACGATTTTCTCGGCAACCCTGCGCGATGCAAGGGCTGTTTCTTCTTTTGCTGTCTTGTAGGAGGCTTTATCTTCTTTCAGCTTGTACCAGTTATCATAGCTTGCCAGATGGGTGGTGCGAATTTCCTTGAAAGGAGAAGGGGGAAGGTCCTGAAAGTTCTGCGGCATGCAGATAACACCACTGTTAAAATCCACCAGCTGTTGCGGCTGCTGATAAGAGAATGTTTCACCACTGTTATAGAAGATAATGGTACGCTCATCAGAGCCGGGTAAAGGAGTTTGTGGAGGAAGTTCAAAGATGGTTTCCACAAAACCAAGACGCGGCAGGCGTTCCAGGGGGGATGGTTTATCCAGGAGAGCAAAGGTCTCCTCTGATCCTATGGTGGAAAGCATATAGTCGCAACTGATCTCCTCGCCGCTGGTGAGTTCGACGCCCTTCACCTGCTGTCCAGAGTGAATGATGCGGGAGACCGGGGCCTTGGTCCTGATGGCTCCGCCATGTGCGTGGTAATGGGCAATGAGCAGGTCGAGGAGATCTTTGATGGTGCCGCCGGGGCGAAACATGCCTTCTAGAAAGATGGCCTGGAACATGATGACAAACTGACCCAGATCCATATCGTTTTCAAGAGAAGAGCCATAGTACATAAGCGGACAGAGCAGCATGTCCACCAGCAGTGTGTCACCCAGGGTTTCTTCAAGGACTTTTCTAGCTGACACAAAGGGCGCCGGGCGAAAGGGTTCGTAATTCTGGATCAGCTCGAGCAGGTGCTGGAATGAGTTGTGGGCGCTGGGAAATTTGGCAGCTATTTCTGCGTCGAGTTTGGAAAAATCGTTGGAAAAGAGCAGAGATTCCCGGTCCAGGAATCGGATCTCACTCTGTATCTGCTGGTGCAGGTCAAGTTCGCTGCGTTTGATCTTCAGCTGGCGGAGCAAGCGGTTTAAGGGCGCATTTTTTGTCTTGGCTGGAGCGTAATTGGTAATGGCATGCAGCCCTGTCTCAAACAGCCTGTTGTTCCGGTAGTAATAGGAGTTGAGGCCTCCCAGGCGGGAATGTTTTTCCAGGAGAAGGACGTCGGGAAGAAAGCGGGCAAAACGAAGAGCAGCGGCAAGTCCGGAAAGACCGCCGCCGATAATCAGAAGGGGGACATGCACGTGTTACGCGTCAGCAAGCAGGGGTTCCAGGTAATTTACACAGGAGTCCAGGGTGGCAAGCTGGGGGTAGTCTTCTTCAGGGATCTGCAGCTTGTGGCGTTTGCGTAATTCCATTACGATGTCCAGGAAATCCATAGAGTCGAGGTCGAGTTGGTCGCGTAGGGGTTTGTCTGCCTGAAGGGCATCAAAATCCGCATCTTCATCAATGTCTTCTATGATTTCCAGGATAAGATCTTTTATTCCATCACGTGTCATATCATTCTCCGGCCATGGCCTGCTTTTCAAAGTATCCTGAGAGGTTCGTTTCAATATATCAGGTATAAAATAAGACAGTAGCAAGTACTGTTGCGTCAGGAAAACTGCTTTTTATACCATACCTCGTATGACTTTTTAACAACTATTTTTCAAAAGGGCTATTTTTTGTGCAACTAACTGTTTATTGTATCTTTTTCACAATGATCACTGAGTTAATTCCCACCATGCCAAAGGAGTTATTGAGAATGGTTTGTACAGAATCAAGCTCAACAGGTTCATCAAGTACCATATTCTGCAAGCTGCATTCAGGATCGAGATCGTTCACGTTAATGGTTGGATGGACAAGGTTGTCACTAAAGGCAGGAAGGTTTCCGGCAAGTTCAAGGACACCTGCCGCCCCCATGGCATGACCAATGATACTTTTAGTGTTGTTGATATAGGTCTCCGGTGCATCTGCAAAGAGTTTACGGATGGCCTTGCACTCCTCAATATCACCCTGTTTTGTACCAGTGGCATGGGTATTGATGATGTCGATATCCTCTGGTCGGAGGTCTGCACGCTCCAGGGCCAGTTCCATGCATTCTGCCTGACGCACATCATAGGGCAGGACAAAATCACGGGCGTCGGAGTTCATTGCATAGCCAACGATTTCAGCATAAATTTTCGCCCCTCGTTCCAGGGCGTCTTCCAAGCGTTCAAGGACATAGATGCAGGCGCCTTCTGAAACGACGATACCGTTGCGGGAAAGATCAAATGGTCTGCAGGCCTTTCTGGGGTCTTTTGCTGCACCGAGAGCACCCTGGGCCTGGAAACTGGCAAAGATACCAAATGAACCGGTTGATTCTGAAATGCCACCGGCAAGGGCCATATCCACCTCGCCTAAGCGCAGCATCTGTACCCCCTGGATGAGAGAGGCATTGCCGGCCGCGCACGCTGCGCCAATGGCATAATGGGGCCCGGTAATCCCGAGATTCATGGTAATCTCTCCGGCCGGGTTGTTGAGCACGGTCCTTGGATTGTGATGATGGGTCCAGTAGTCCACGTTATAGTCGTACTGACTGATGTTATAGACCTCGTTTTCCGTCTCCACTGTTCCATGTTCAGTGAGTCCGACATAGACACCGATACGTGAGCGATCGTAATGGTCAATGGAAAGGTTTCCGTCTGCCAGGGCCTCGTTGGCGCAGTAGACACCCAGGCAGCCGGCACGGGTTCCCCGTTTATTCTCTTTTTTCTTCCGGTATTTGGTCTCGGGGAAAGTGCAGACGCCTGCCGGAGCCTTGCCAAAATAGCGGAGGTCCAGTTCAGTTATTTCACTGGTCCCAGAGAGGAGTTTTTGACGAAAATCTGCAAGGTTGTCCGCATTTGGTGCGGCAAGTCCCACACCTGTAATTACAATTCTGGGCTGTTGGTTATCCATAGTGGTAGATTGACGGAATGAGAGGGGCTTATTATAATGAACTGTCTTCGGGAACTATCGTGAAAGATTGATTTTTCAAGATTCCCTGCGACTGTAACTATATCCTTTGTGGAATGCACAGCAAAGACTTTAGCTTTATGACAAATCATCGGAAAATTCAAGAGGAATACACCTTTTATTCGAAATGAAAATTTTTTACAGGAAAAGATCCATGAACGGAGGAAGAGAATGAGTGATAGAAAAGATGTAGTGATTATCGGTGCTGGTCCTGCAGGCATCCAGGCCGCCATCCATGCTGTTCGTAAAAAATGTGACGTCCTGCTATTGGGAAGAATTGAAAGAAGTGCCCTCTATTCTGCCCATGTGGAAAATTATGCCTGTGTGGAGGGCGTGAAAACGGGACAGGAACTCCTCGAAGCCGGGATTTCCCAGGTACAAGGTTTTGGTGGAGCCTTGATGGAAGACGATGTCCTCAAGGTTCACCAGAATGAAAGGGGGTTTGCTCTGGATCTTGAAGGGGGGTCGACCATTGCCACCAGGACCATAATCTTTGCCAACGGCACTGCTCGTAAAAAACTCAAGGTTCCTGGAGAAAAAGAGTTCTTCGGCAGAGGGGTTTCCTACTGTGTGGATTGTGATGCCAACTTTTACAGAAATGCCACAGTGGCGGTTGTCGGCAATGCAAGTGCGGCCATTGACGGGGCACTGACCCTCACCGGTTATGCCTCAAAGGTGTACCTGGTGAGCAGGGAGCTCGTTGCCTCTCCAGACCTGGTAAACAAACTCGAGGAGTCTTCAGTTGAGTCTGTCACCGGTACCTGGGTGGAAGAAATACAGGGTGAAGATGCGGTGCAGACGCTGCTGCTGGAAGACGGTAATCAGTTGACTCTGGATGGAGTTTTTGTTGAGCTCGGGGCAAAAGGGGCAATGGAACTGGCCTTGGAAATCGGTATACAGCTCGACCTCGATACCATGAGTCACATCGAAACCAATAAAAAAACAGAGACCAATGTGGCTGGAGTGTATGCAGCAGGTGACATCACTGGTCATCCGTATCAGATGGCCAAGGCTGTGGGAGAGGGGTGTATAGCAGGTATGGAAGCCGCCAATTTTGCCAAAAAACAGAAACGGAAAGAGGCGTGAACTGAACAGCGAACATTGAACGTTCAATAGCGAATTTTGAAGAGAAGCTCCTCCTGTTGAACGTTCATTTTTAATTCTGGAAAGGTGCCTTCCTTTTTAGTTAGTGCCTGTCCATAAATGGCTATTTAATCCTAACTCTTCGTTACCCACAAAATTTAATCCTCGGAATATCAAACATATGCCTATGGTTAAATTTTGTGGGTGCCTCGATTTAGAACAAAATATCTCATTTCTGGACAAACACTAGTTATCTAGACTTTTTTCTCTTCAAGAGAATCAAGGAGCTCCTGGGAGAGAGTCTTGTCCAAGGCTTTTATTTTTTCCTCTAATTCTTCACTCAGTGCCACACGGCCCTCCACCACACAACCTCGCCTGCCGGGTACGCATTCTCCGTGGAGCCGTTTACATCTGTCCTTGACGATATCGTAATTTTTGCAGTGAAAGGTCATGTGAATGTTTTATGGCACTCTTATGTTAAATAAAATCGTTCTTTTTCAGCTCATCCAGGAACAGGTTGATCAGTTCCTGGTAGTATTTTCTTGTCATTACCGGATCAATGGATTGTGAACGGGCGGACCAGAGCAGTTTTTCTGACTGCACATCATAGAGATTCGTTTCAAGAATTATCTTGGTCGTGCTCGTAGAACCTCCGGGAGTGTAGACCGAATGGTAGATTAAGGGGTAATAGCCATAAAGGCCTGAGAACGTACTGCTGCCCTTGAGGTTGAGACGTCTGTCAGGTTGAAAATAATTCGTTTCATTTTTACCGACAAGATGGGTGATCAGTACTGCTCCTGCACCAGTCTTGTCGATCACTTCGCGCAAGGCTTTCTCGCTTGGTTTAATGGCCTCTTTACATACCGTGTAACTGGGAACTGCCTGAACATTGACTTTTTTGAAACTTGTGACAAAAGTGTCTTCGTATATTCGTCGCTTGGTCTCGTCCTGACTCACGCCAACGACCAGAAGATTTTGCAAACGGTACTCATCCAGAGAAGTGTCTTTCCAACTGGAGAGCAGTCTGTTTGCAGAACAAGAGGTGAACAGAGTGCTGAAGATCAGCAGGAGAGAGAAGTGCAGTATTTTTTTCATAAGGTGTTTCTAAGAGAACAAAAAAAGAGTTCCAGACCTTCAGGTCTGAAACTCTTTTGAATTTGGGGTGAGTGATGGGACTTGAACCCACGACCTCCTGGGCCACAACCAGGTGCTACCACCAACTGAGCTACACCCACCGCCGAAAAATTCCGCTGTTTATATACCCCTTACCAATTTGTTTGGCAAGGATAAAGTTATTATAGGGTGCTTTGAAAAATTAGATTTTTCTCTCAATATCAAGGCATGCTCGAAATTTTACCGCAGGCATATAATTAATATTCCGAGGATAGAATTTTGAGCATAACGCAGAGATTGGAAAAAAAAAGCAATTTTTCAAGGTAGCCTAGAGATCTGCGCTGCAGTGCATACACTTTTTGGCCTGGGCCTTGATAAGTTCTGCACAGTAAGGGCATTCCTTCTTAAAATTATCTTTCAGCAACTGGTTTATCGCCAAATTACATGCCTCTTCGTATTCTGTGTTACTGAAGCTGTGGTTTCTGATGGGGTCGATGCAGGAAAGATCGTTGAATTCCTTGAGCAGGGCAATGGCTCTTAAGCGCCCCTCCTTACGAGCAGACTCATCGAGAATGAGGGTCATGACAGGACTCATGTCTTTGTCCTGGAGGCAGGTGTCGAGAGCGGCAACAGCCTCTCTCTCTTTTCTATACCGTTCGTTCTGTTCCCGCATCGATTCCGGGTCAATAATGGACCCGGTGAAGGCAATCTTGCTGGCGACCATCATCACATTTGGTTCGGTACTGCCGGGAAGCTGCATGTTCCTGAACGTGGCCTTGTGGCCGTAGTTGACTTCAACCTTTTCCCATCCGCCGGTAAAGGTGGGGCAGTCATCATTCAGACAAATAAAGAGAACCTCGGATCCCCAGCCAAGGCCGTCACCAACATGAACAGGCGGTGCTTCACAGCAGGACATTCTGGCCTTGCATTTGGGACAAATGTGTTCTTCATCGAGAACAGTGAGGTTATGGATAAACATTATAAAACTCCTTTGTTGGGCTGCAGGCCATGATCCTGGACAGCAATTCTCTTTTTATTTATTTTTTCAAACACCCTGAAAACTGGAAATCAGGGTGCTGGATTCTACAGCGATGACTCATTGGCAACACCATCATCATTTTTTTTGAAAGCTTTCCGGCACTGCACATTGGGTACCTTCCGACCGGAAGGGCGAGGGGCCTCAAGCACTGGTCCCCTGAAAACCCATATAGAGATAGAAAAGCAACCAGCATGCCATAATAACCACTAACATGCTGTTTCCTGATAAGCCTTTCTTTTGCCCGGCCTGGTTGTGACTGTTGTCCTGTTCCATTTCGCTCTACTTTACTGATTTGCTCAACACCGCATCAACGGCCCTGGATTGTTTCATGCGAACATTTAAAAAATCCTGGGTGAGAGAAGAACGGTTGTTTTCCATGAGATCACAGAGTTCAGGGATCTTTTGTGCCTCAGCCATCTCCACAACCTTGAGAAGATTCTCGGCAAAGCTGCGTACTATTTTTCGTCCGTCTCCGCCTGTTGCCATGATCTCTGCATAGGTTCTAGGATTTTGATTATGAATCCTGGCCATGGCAATGATCCCGTAAAGAGAGGTAAGGGTGGAGTGGGTGGTGATATCATCACAGTCAATTGCATGCTGTTTCAGAGTCATGGCCAGGGCCACAGAGATGGTTGTGGGGAGTTTCTGCCCCACACCCATGAGCAGGTCGTGCTGACTGGGACTGTCCTGGGAGATATCTGCACCATGTTTATAGAGAAAGGCCTCAAACTCTGAACAAAAGCTGCCGCTGCGTGGAGTACGTACCACGGTGGCATTCTTATCCTTCATGGTAAGGGCCTGCGGACCCCAGAGATTATGGACCAGCATCAGCTCAACTCCATGGCTGGTCACGGTCGTTGCTGTGCGCAGGGTCTCTTCGGATTCACCGGCCAGAAGGATCAATGCCTGACCGTCCTGCAGCAGGGGAGCATATTGACGGATGGTTTCTGCAGTAACCGAGATAGGCACACAGATGATCACCACATCCACTTGAGGAATCATCTCTTCGGGTCGGAGGATGGAAGATCTTCCGGTCATCATGGTCTGGTAGCCTTCATTTTCCAGGCGCTCGGCAAACCAGCCGCTCATGTCTCCAGAACCTATAAAGCCGAAAGAACGTATCTTCTTGACCCGCATGTCAACACGGGGAAAGGATCCCAGAAGGCGTAAACAGTCCTCTTCCTGGATAACATCCTTTTCAACGCATTTCAGGGCCTCCTGCAACAGGTCGTTCCCGATATGTCCTTCAATCTCAAGGTAGATCTGCAGCTTCTGGGACTTGATGTCGTTTTCGGAGCGCAGATCAAGGATGTTGATCCCCCGCCTGGTGAATTCGCCGAGGATGTCCACAAGCATCCCTACCCGGTCTTTCAAAGGCTTGGTGATAACGGCTGTGGCATCGTAACCGGTTTCCCCGCTCAGATTTGCGCCGATGATGGCAAAACGGGTACGGTTGTGCGCTGCAATTTCCCGATCTCTGATTTCAAAACCCTGTTCCAGGAGCAGTTCTTCAGAGTCAACTATGGCATAGTCCAGTCGCTTTTCCTCTTTGATCTCATCCATGGCCGTCCCAATGTCGGGAACGGTCATGAGTGTGGCATGGGGGTAATGCTCGCTGATATAGTCTTGGCACTGTTTAAATACCGAACCACGGCCGACAATGACTTTTGGGGTGACGGGTTCCTCTTCCTGCTGCAGACAGCCGAAAGAGAGATGGATAGGGAGTACCAGGTTATCCACCCAATAGCCCTGGCGAAGCAGCTCCATGAGGCGGAAATATTCCTTTATTTCCCCTTCACGAGTATTGTAGATGGGAACAAAGGCAAAGTCTACCTCCTCTCGGAGAAAGGCATTGATGATGTCTGGAATGCGGTTATATAAGTGGAGGTCCGCATCCGGTGCATACTGAACTGCTGCCCTGTATCCATCCGAACCATGGGGCCCTACTGTTGCTATACTGATCATTGTCTATTGGAGTGGCTTGCGTTAAGGTACCTGGATATTTTCTGTGTGGGAAAATATACACTCTACTCTGATTAGGCAAGCCATCCCATCAAAAAATTAGTAAAAGCGTTATGCAGCGTTTTTATTTCCTTGAATGCAGGTGGCTGCTCATAACTGCCGTTTATAATGAATCGCCTCTCGTTAACTACTCAACAAGCCTCTATCTCAGAATATCTGCAGGCCCTGAAAGGTTCCAGAAAATATGGGCCGCAGGTGGTCTGCCACAGATCTTTTCCGGAACAGGAGGCTCACTGGCCGTCTTCGTCGCCAAATCTTTCTCCAAGACTCAGCACCTGTCTGCAGCAGCTCGGGATCGACGAGCTGTATGATCATCAGGTGAAAGCTCTGGAGCTGGTGCGAGAGGGCAGGGATCTTCTGGCGGCAACTCCCACGGCATCCGGGAAGAGTATGATCTATAATCTGCCTGTGCTGGAAACCATTTTAACAGATAACCAGGCCAGGGGGCTCTATCTTTTTCCATTAAAGGCCCTTGCCCAGGACCAGTTTCGGGTATTGCAGCAGTTTGAGTCTCTCATGGACATGGAAAAAAAGGTGCCCCATTCTCCTCTGGCAGCCCTCTATGATGGCGACACCACGGCCTGGCACAGGAAAAAAATCCGTACCAATCTGCCCCATATCCTGATCAGCAATCCGGATATGCTCCACCTCTCCCTCCTTCCTTATCATGCAAACTGGAGACAGTTTTTTAAAGAGCTTCGCTACATTGTTATCGATGAGGTGCACACCTATCGGGGAGTATTCGGCTCACATATGGCCTGGGTACTGCGCCGCCTGCAGCGCATACTTGCCCATTACGGGGCCAGGCCTGTATTTATTCTTCTTTCCGCAACCATTGGTAATCCAAAGGAGTTGGGAGAGATGCTCATTGGTAGATCCGTGGCTACTCTCACCAACAGCGGGGCCCCGCGGGCCAGGCGCCATATGCTCTTTTTAAACCCGTGGGACAGTGCCGCCCATACAGCCAGTCAGCTTCTCGAAGCTGCAATGAAGCGAGGGCTCAGGACCATCGTCTATACCCAGTCACGAAAGATGACGGAATTGATCACCATGTGGACCAGGCCTCAACTTGGTGATCTTGCAGAAAAGGTGCGTTCCTATCGCTCCGGTTTTCTACCTGAAGAGCGACGGGATGTTGAGCAAAGACTCTCCTCTGGAGATCTGTTGGCAGTGATTTCCACCTCGGCTCTGGAACTGGGGATAGATATCGGTGATCTGGATCTCTGCCTCCTGGTTGGCTATCCAGGCTCCATCATGGCTTCCTGGCAGCGGGGAGGGCGTGTTGGCAGAGGAATGAAGGAATCTGCTGTTATCCTCATTGGACAGCAAGATGCCCTTGATCAATATTTTATGCGAAATCCCGATGATTTTTTTAATCGGGATATGGAGTCGGCTGTACTCAACCCCCTCAATCCTGAAATTATGGAAAGGCACCTGCACTGTGCTGCTGCAGAACTGACGTTGACCGCAAAGGAGGTCAATACCTGGCAACGCCGGGAACAGCAGGCCGTTGAATCCCTGACCAGCAAGGGGACTCTGCTCCAGTCAAGCACCGGAGAAGAATGGTTTGCCACACGAAAGTTTCCACAACGGCTTGTTAACCTGCGTGGGGGCGGGAAACAGCTGCAGATTATCAGGGAAGAGAGTGGTGAAGTCCTTGGGGAAATTGACAGTCAGCGGGCCTTGAAAGAGTGTCATCCGGGAGCAGTGTATCTCCATTCTGCTGTAACCTGGCTTGTGAAAAAGGCTGATCTGGAGAGTCAGGAGATCATTGTTTCTGCTTTTTCCGGAAACTACTACACCCGTCCAATGAGTGAAAAGCATACGGAAATTTTAGATGTTTTTGAGAGAAAAACCTTTCGTGGCTACGGCGTTTCATTGGGGCGACTGCTGGTGCGGGAGCAGGTTACCGGCTATCAGAAAAAAAATAACGGCAGCAATAAGCTCATTGCAACACTCCCCCTCACTCTGCCTGAACAGAGTTTTGAGACAGTGGGGCTCTGGCTGGAGGTCCCGGCAGTCAGCCAGAAGGAGATGGAGGACCAGCAGCACCATTTTATGGGAGCTATCCATGCCCTGGAACATGCCATGATAGGGATGTTCCCCCTCCTTATTCTCTGTGATCGAAATGATATCGGAGGAATTTCCTGTCCTGTCCATTATCAGACAGCAGGGGCGGCAGTATTTGTATACGATGGCTATCCCGGTGGCATAGGTCTCTGCACAGAGGCCTTTTTACGTATTGAAGAACTCCTTGAACAAACGCAAAAAACAGTGGCTGCCTGCAGTTGTGAAACTGGATGTCCATCCTGCGTCCATTCACCGAAATGCGGTTCAGGCAACCGTCCAATTGATAAGGCAGCCTGTCTTGTTCTTGCCAGGCTCCTGCGTTCACCGGGGCAGGATCGCTTTCTCGGGCAGGGATTCAAAGAGTTCCTGGCAAAGGAGAGCGGGACGCCTCAGCGCATGAAGGATCCGGAAAGGGATCAAGGGGTGATTCCAGCTTTACCGCCACACTTCGGGGTGTTTGACCTGGAAACAAAAAGATCGGCCCAGGAGGTGGGAGGGTGGCATCAGGCCCATAAAATGGGAATTTCTGTGGCTGTAGTGTATGACTCTCAGCTGGATGATTTCGTGACCTATCTGGAAGATGAGACAGACCGTCTGCTCGAACATCTGAACCGTCTGGATCTGGTCATCGGCTTCAATAATCGACGCTTCGACAACAGTGTCCTTGGGGCCTACACCTCAACTGATCTTTCGCAAATGCCAGTTCTTGATCTTCTGGAAGTGGTGCAGAAGAGGCTGGGATATCGTCTGAGCCTGGACCGGCTCGCCCAACATACACTGGGGACAAAAAAGTCGGCTGATGGACTTCAGGCGCTGAAATGGTATCGTGAGGGGAAGATTGAAAAAATATGTCACTACTGTCAAAAGGACGTTGCCATTACCCGTGACCTTCTCTTGTACGGCCTGGAAAATGGTTTTTTCCTATTTCAGAATAAGGCGGGAAAGTTGGTGCGCCTCCCCATAGACCTTGGGAAGGCTATTTCCAAGGCCCTTGGGAAGTGAAGTTCAGGCAGCAACTGATTGCTGCCTGGTGAACCGGTGGCTACGGCCAGAGCAGTGGAGAGTATATCCAGCCCACAGTTCCCTGGCTGTGCCGGACTTTTACCCATTTCCCCTGGGTGGAAAGTTTGGTGAGCACCACCCCGCGATCGACTGTGGCAACGATCTGGGCAGAGGTGTTGGGTTTTGATCGCATGTTGATCGTTTTTTTTGCATTAACGATCACTGTTGTACCGGGAGTGACCAAGGATGAAAAGATCCAGCCGCTGTCGTTTTCAAAGTCGGAAACCTTCAGCCAGTCACCTTTTTTTTCTACCACTTTCAATGGATAGCCCTGGAAGAGTTCCATGTAGACAGGAAAATTCGTTCCCGGGCCGGTACGGACATTGACGCCATCCTTTTTCACACTCACCACCTGAGCAGCAATTGCCAGGCCCGGCAGGAGAAGGAAAAGGGTGAGGATGGAAAAAATAGCTTTATGCATAGGGGAGTGAGCTCTGGTTTTTTTCATGATAAAAGATGTCTGTTTTGTGAGAAGGATTGACTTTACTGATATTTTTCTATTAAGTTACATTATATAGCATTATTGGTTTTTGAAGTCAAACAGGATGGGCAGCTCTCCAGCCAAATTTTCAGACGACAGGGTTGATGCCCAAAACAATTTTTTCGCTCTTCTCTTGAGGCAGCGCAACTCAGCAATGTGAGTGCGATGGTCATCGTTGAAGGGCTTTGCAATGTTGGTCGCCATGCTCCCGTTGCTCAAGAATTAGGACGGGTTTTTGCAAAGTTGTTCCTCATGCACAGGAAGGAGGAAACGAAAGATGGTCACCCCTTCCTCTCCCTTCTCCGCCCATATCCTGCTGTTATGATTGTTCAGAATCTGTTTGCAGATAGCCAGGCCCAGTCCTGTTCCGCCGGCCCCGTTTTTGGTGGCCGAAGACTGGGTGAACTTTTCAAAAATGGATGTCAGTTCATCATCAGGAATGGCGACGCCAATATTGCTCACACTGATTTGCTGCAGGGGGAACCCGTTTTTATCGGAAACCTCCCTGCAAGTGACGGTGATCATATTTTCCGGGAAACTGAATTTTATAGCATTGGATAAAAGGTTGCGAAGGACCTGAACAATCTTTTCCTGGTCGCAAAATACAGGGACCTGCTCATCAGAATTTTTTACCTGAAAGGTGAGCCCTTTTTCAGCGGCCAGGGGAGTCAATTCGGTTGCCACCTGGTGGATCCGGGGGAGCAGGTTGTTTTTATTCATCACATATTGCATTTTCCCCACTTCCAGCTTGGAGAAATCAAGAAGATTGTTGAGCAACTGCATGAGCCTTGATCCGGATTCTGTGATCACTGAAAAATATTCATTCAGCTTTGCCCTGGAAACAATGTCTGTCCGTTTCTGTCCCAACCGGGCATAGCCCAGGATCCCGTGCATGGGGGTACGCAGTTCATGGGACATGTTGGCAAGGAATTCGGATTTGGCGCGACTGGCAGCCTGAGCTTCCTGCATTGCGTGTATCGTGGGGGTAATGTCGGTACAGATCCCGCCAATACCATATACATTATCTTCTTTATCACAGAGGGGAAATTTGGAAGTGGTGAAGATATGTTCACCGTCAGGAAAAAGAAGTTTTGACTGGAATTCCATGGGAATGCCATTTTCCTTAACTTTTTCATCCTGTTTTCTGAAATCGTCTGCCCAGGACTTTGGAAAGATGTCATAATCGGATCTGGATTGCAGATCCTGTCCCTCTGTCCCTGCCAGTCGTTTAAACTCTTTATTGGCAAGGATATAGTTGAAAGAAGAGTCTTTGCAGTAGATGGGTAGATTTGCGTTTTCCAGAATGGAGTGCAGGTAGCCTTTTGTCTCGGCAAGGGATTGACGTGCCTGTCGTTCCCGCTCTTCTGAATTTTTTCTGTCGTTGATGTCCCGGACTGTGGCAATGACTACCGGTTCGTTACCCCACAATGTTTTTCGCATATTTACCTGGACATAGAACAGCTCCCCCTGTTTCTGTTTTTTGGCCTGCCATTCAAATTCCTGATCGTGTCCCTTCAGGGTCTCCTGCCAGATCTCTTCCAGGTTCACCTCGGTGTTCACTGATGAATGGAAACTGCTGGAGATTTCAAAGTTCAGGGCCTCCTGTCGTTCTGTTTCAAACATCCTGAGCATGGTCTGGTTGACATCGATGACCTGTCCATCAAGATTGAAGATAAAGGTGGCATCATGGGCTGAATTGTAGATGTCCTGAAGTTTTTGACGGCTGATAGCAATATTTTTCGCAGTATGCTTGTGATCCAAAACTTCATCGGCCAGCTGGGTGTTGACTTTCTCAAGTTCTTGCGCATTCTTCTCTATCAGAAAGGTGTTGATTAGAGAGGTCCAGTAGTTTTCGTTCCAATGCTTTGCCTGGACAAGGTTAAAGATCAAGAAAATTGAGATGGCCAGAGCAATGGGAACGGTCACACTGTTTCCGATATAAAATTCGGCTGCAATGACTGGGGCAAGAATAATCAGCAGGTAGGCATATGAGAGCAGTCTCCAGATAGAGTAACTTGCCATGGAGCCGCCGCTGATTCCGGCGAGGAGGATGATGATAAGAGTGATAGATAGCGAATCATGATACAAAAGGACTCCACTTGCGGCAAAGCAGCCAAAGATGACCCCCATGGAGAGATTGGAAAAGAAAAAAATCGGTTGCCAGAGAGGGGTCTCCCTGCCTTTTTCTCTGCCAAAGGCAATGATTGACAGGAAACGAAAGGCAAGGGAGATGAAGAGCAGAATTCCAAGGGACGAGTAGAGAACCCTATGCTCGGAGGCGAAACCTGTGGCAAACCCGCCAAGAAGATAGGCAAAGGGAACAATAACGAGCCCGGCAATGGCACGGTTTCGCAGGTCGCTTATTGCATGGATGGTCATTGCCGCACGCTCTTCGGCATTGAATTCTTTTGCCAGGGTGTGTCGGTAACGCTCTAGTTCATGGAGAAAAAACATAGAGTGGGGCTCAAACAGAAATAAATGCCGGGGGGAGGGTAAAGAGAAACCTGGCTCCCTGGCCGGGTTCGCTTTCCACGCGTAATTCGCCAAGATGGAGGGCCATTATTTCCCTGGCAATGGCGAGGCTGAGTGCTGTTCCCCTGGAGTGGTTTTCGATATGCGGAGAGTAAAACTCATCGAATATTTTGTCCTTGATGGAAGGATCTAAGCCGGGACCATGGTCAGTGACGCAAAAGGAGGCACCTGTCTCGTCACAATAGGCCCCGATCTCAACACTTCCTTGCTCAGGTGAATGTTTCATTGCATTTTCCACTACAGAATAAAAGGCCTCATGGAAGAGCTTCCAGTCCACCTCCATATTAAAGGGTACAGGACAGTCAACGCTTATGGTGCATCTTTTGCTGTTGTCATGGCTTGCCTGTTCTGTAAGTCCCTGGAGATATTCTGGAACGGATTTGCTCCCCAAATTCAGTTTCTTGCTGTTTCTCAGAGTGCTGAGAAGAAGGATCTTGCGAACCAGGTCGTGGATCCTTTCACCGGAAATCTTGATCAGCTTGGCGTATTCTGTGATTTTTTCCGGGAGTGCGGGGCTATCTAAGATGAGTTGGCTGCCAAGGAGGATACCATTGAGGGGGGTCTTTGTTTCGTGGGAAAAAAGTTGGAGGATGGAGGTCTTCAGCTCATCGATCTCTTCAGTTTTTTTCAATTTGGAAAAGACCTTCAGCTTGGCGAGCAGTTCATCGTCTACAAAGGGTTTGGTTATATAATCATCGGCCCCGGCTTCGTATCCTTCGAGCCGTTCTTCCACCATGGCCTTGCCGCTGACCATCAGTACCTTGGCAAACTTATGTTTTGGGTCGTTCTTTACCCTGCGGCATACATCATAGCCGCTCATTCCCGGCATCATGATATCAAGAAGGATAATATCCGGGTGATACTCCCTGAGGATGGACAGGGCTTCTTCACCGTTGGCAACAGTTCTGCAGGTGAAGTCATCTTCATATTCGAGAATCTCTTCAATCAGCTTAACATTAATAGGTTCATCATCAACGATGAGGACCTTGGTCGCCATAGAAACACTCCGCTGCAGGTGAGCCGGGTAAATACACGTGGGTCGTCAGGTATTGTTGAGGCTTCATTGAACAAAGTTAAACAAGTAAATGTATCGCTATCATAGCGATAACTGCGGGAATTGTAAATTTTTTTTGTACTCTTTTAGAAAAAACTGGATTTTTTTCTCTTTTTGAGAAACACCAATTTCCACTGAAATAAAACAGGATCTTGCAGGTGACCCTTTCAGGGATTCTCCCATAGCTCATCCTTGCATTCATTCATTCTATATGCTATTTTCTCCAACCCTGTATCCGGAGAGGTTTTTTACATTATTCCTTATGGTCCAGCCTGCCATGAAAACAGCCGTTATTGCATTGACCAGAGGCGGGAGAGAGCTGGCGGAAAAGATAGCCCGCCTGCAGCCCGATTGCTTCGTCGATACGCGGGATATGCCGGTCTTCACCAAGATGGCCGAACTCTGGCAAGAGGTGGATGGTCTCATCTGTGTTATGGCTGCAGGAATTGTGGTGCGGGGGCTTGCCCCACTCTGTCAGGACAAAAAAAAGGATCCCTGCGTGGTGGTCCTTGACGAAAAAGGACGTTTTGTAATCAGTTTGCTTTCAGGCCATCTTGGAGGAGGGAACAGGCTGGCCACCGAGCTTGCCCCAAAAGTTGGAGGAGAGGCCGTTATCACCACCGGATCTGATGTGACCGGTCATACCGCGCTTGATCTTTGGGCGGAAAAAAACGGCCTTGTCGTCGAGAATAGAAAAAAAATGACTGAGATGTCGGCAAAACTGGTCAACGAAGGGCGGCTGCACCTCTTTACAGACTATGAAACAGATTCCCTGCCTCAAGATTTTCAATGTGTCTCTACCCCGGATAGTGCTGATATTGTTGTCTCTGACAGGGATTACCCGAACTGCAGTGCTCTTTTCCTGCGCCCCTGTGCACTCACTGTAGGGTTGGGATGCAACAGAGGGACCGGGAAAGAGGACTTTGAGATTGCACTCCATGAGCTATGTCAAGAAGAAGGACTGGCGCGGGAGGCAATTTGCGGGTTTGCCTCTATCGATTTGAAAAATGATGAACAGGGCCTGCTTGATTTTGTCTCGGAAGAGGGGGCAACCATGCAGTTTTATGGTAAAAAAGAGTTGAACACAGTGCAGGGCGTTTCCACCTCTACAGTGGTTCTTGCAACTACCGGCGCGAAAGGGGTGGCTGAACCGGCTGCAATTCTGGCCGCAGCAACAGACCTTGGCCCAGGCCAACTGATAGTAAGGAAAAGAAAATGGAAGGATGTAACAGCAGCAGTAGCCATGAAGCAGATCCGGCTCTCGGCCTAATCTCTGTGGTCGGGACCGGAATCGGCAGTGCGGAAAATATGACGCCTCAGGCGGTCAAGGCCCTGAAAAAAGCAGACGTCATCATCGGTTACAAAACCTACCTCGATCTTATTCCGGAACTGCTTGCAGGAAAAGAGGTGCTCTCCTCTGCCATGATGCAGGAGGTGGATCGCTGTAACGCATCTTTTGAGCTGGCCAATGAAGGCAAGCGTGTCACTTTGGTCTCAGGCGGAGATCCTGGGATCTATGCCATGGCAGGACTGGTGTTTGAGATCGCTGCCAAGACAGACAGCCGCGTCAGAATAGAGGTCATCCCCGGCATTGCTGCAGTGAACGGCTGTGCAGCCCGGCTGGGCGCTCCCCTTATGCATGATTTTGCCGCCATCAGCCTTTCCAACCTCCTCACTCCCTGGGAGATGATAGAAAAACGGCTCGACGCAGCAGCATCTGCCGATTTCGTAATTGCACTCTATAATCCCAAGTCTAAAAAACGTACCGAGCATATCGTCAAGGCCAGAGAGATCATGCTTCGCTATCGGGATGGGAACACACCGGTGGGAATTGTTACGGCAGCAAGCAGGGAAAATGAAACAATTTGCCTGACCACTCTTGATCAGATGCTTGATGCCGAGATCAATATGCAGTCCACTGTCATTATAGGCAACACCAGTACCTTCTCCTGGAATGGGTATATGATAACTCCCAGGGGCTATCGCGATAAATACGAATTGGGAAGCGCTGACAAGACGGGCAAAGAGGGATGAAGCGCCGGCTTATCTTGCTGAGGCATGGTGAAACTGGCCTTCCTGGAAGATATATCGGTTCCAGTGACGTTTCACTTTCTCCGGAAGGGGTTTCCCAGATATCTCTCCTCCAGTCGATTTTCCAGGATCGGGATATCGATCTGGTCATCTCCAGCCCCATGAAACGCTGCAGGCAAAGCGCAGAAATTTTGTTTCCTGAGAGGAGTGTCTATTTTGATGAGGAGTTGCGGGAGATCGATTTCGGCCGCTGGGAGGGCTTAAGCTTTTCTGAAATAGAACAGAGTGATCCGGATCTCGTGGAGCAGTGGGCAGCCTGGTCACCTGAATTTTGTTTTCCACAGGGGGAACAAATCAACCATTTTCTCGACCGGATGGAGAGGGTCGGCAAAAGATTGCTGGACTCTCAGGAAAAGACCATTGTCCTGATTGCCCATGGCGGTGTCATTCGTGGACTTATCTGTTATCTTCTAAAACTTGCTCCCAGCAACTTCCTCCTCTTTCAGGTGGACAAGGGCAGGTTTGCTACCCTTGATCTCTTTAGTGAGGGAGGAATCCTCACCGGTCTTAACTTGGAGACAACTGTATGGGAAAATTGATCCTTGTAACAGGAGGGGCCAGGAGCGGGAAAAGTGATTATGCCTTGAGCCGTGCCCAGGCCATTGCAGGGCCTCATTTCTTTCTGGCCACCTGTCCGGTTATTGATCCTGAGATGGAGGAACGCATAGCCCGTCACAAGGCTGATCGTCAGAACGGAATGTGGCAGACCATAGAGGAAGAGCTTGAGCTGGCCGCTACCCTCGATTCCCTGAAACCTGATTCGGTGTGCTTGCTGGATTGTTTAACCCTTTGGGTGAACAATCTCATGTATCTTGCTGAAAAATCAAATTTGTCGTTTGGTGATAACGAGATGCAGGCAAGGTGTGAGGAACTGATTCACGTTGCTGCCCAATATCAGGGAACTCTGATCTGCGTCTCCAATGAGGTGGGTATGGCTGTTGTTCCAGACAATGCTTCGGCCAGGCTCTATCGAGACCTGGTTGGCCGCTGCAACAGGATGATGGCTACGGCGGCCGATGAAGTGGTTCTGGTCAGCTGCGGTCTTCCACTCTTTCTAAAAGGGTCTGAAAAGAACGGATAATATCCACTGTTTTTTTCTCAGTTCAGACAGACAACATCTGACAACCATATAAACAGAAACCTGGCATCACATCACCAATAATTAATAATTCCATTGAACGAGGTCTGCATGAGCCTGCTTGAACGAACACTGAAAAATATTTACCCCCAGGATAGTGACTCTCGAGATCGCGCTAAAGAGCGGCTGGATCAGCTTGCCTTGCCGCACTGGGCCTTGGGAGATCTGATGGATCTGGCCATTGACCTTGCCGGGATGACTCGCTCCATGACCCCGCCGGTTGGAAACAAGGCTGTGGTTACCATGGCAGGAGACCATGGGGTGGTTGCCGAGGGGGTGTCCAAGTTTCCCCAGGAAGTCACTCCTCAGATGGTCTATAATTTCGTCAATGGCGGGGCAGGGATCAATGCTCTGGCCAGGCAGGCCGGAGCAGAGGTGGTGGTGGTGGACATGGGAGTGGCCGCAGACCTGAATGACCTTGCCAACCAGGGAAAGATCATCAACAAAAAAGTGGGCCTGGGTACCGACAATATCGCCCAGGGGCCTGCCATGAGTCTTGCCATGGCCATCCGTTCCATTGAGTCTGGAATCGATATTGCCAATGATCTTGCTGATCGGGTGGATGTCTTTGGTACTGGTGATATGGGTATCGGTAATACCACGCCATCTACTGCAATTGCAGCTGTCATTACCGGGAAATCTGTGGAGGAGCTGACAGGCAGGGGGACCGGCCTGGACGATGAGCAGCTTGCCCACAAGCAGGAAGTAGTCAAAAAGATCATTGCCTGTAATCAACCGGATCCCAAAAACGGTATCGATACCCTGTCCAAGGTCGGCGGCTTTGAAATCGGAGGCATTGCAGGCCTGATTCTGGGTGCTGCGGCCTTGCGCAAACCTGTGGTGGTAGACGGCTTTATCTCCACGGCTGGAGCCCTTATCGCCATCGCCATCGAACCCTTTGTCCGTGATTATATCATCTGCGCCCACTGCTCCATGGAACCGGGCCATCGTCACATGCTGGAGAAGATCGGCAGCAGACCGCTGCTTGATCTGAATATGCGTCTGGGAGAAGGGACCGGGGCAGCGCTGGCCATGAATCTGGTGGAAGCTGCTGTTGCCATACTCACAGAAGTTGCAACCTTTGAAGAGGCAGCTGTTGCCGGATCCGACAAATAAGATGGGAGCTGGTACAGACCAGGGGGGCAGCGGGCTGAGGCTCGCACTTCGCTTTCCTCACCTTTCCCTGCTGGCCGGCCTGCGTTTTCTCACCATCCTCCCTGTTTCCTGGAAAAGCGAGCAAGACAGCCGTTTTTTTCAGGCCAGCCTGACCTGGTTTCCCCTGCTGGGGATGCTCATCGGGACAGGAGCAGCAGCAGTCACCTTTTTAACGGGTTTTGTTCTGCCTCCTTCAGTGGTTGCCGTCCTTGCCATTGTCCTGCTCGCCGGGATTTCCGGCTGTCTGCATCTGGATGGCCTGGCAGACAGCGGAGACGGCCTTCTCAGCGCACGGCCCAGGGAACAGGCCCTGGAGATCATGCGCGACAGTCGCAGTGGAGCCATGGGCGTGATTGTCCTTATTCTTGTGCTCCTGGGGAAATATGGGGCACTGTCCGGCATGTCCCTCTCCACCATGGTCATGGCTGTCTTTCTCATGCCCCTGGCAGGCCGCACCGCTATTTTGCTCACCATGGCAGTGCTCCCCTATGCACGTACAGGTGAGGGGCTTGGCCGCCTCTTTTACTCGGCTGACAGCCGCAGACTTGCTCTGCTTGGCCTCGTTTTTTTTGCGTTGATCACTAGCTTCTTTTCCTGGAAAATGACTCTCTTGCTCCTGCCCACGACTCTTGTCACCACTGGATTCTTTTCTCTCTTCTGTTTTCGCAAAATAGGCGGGGCCACCGGAGACACCCTGGGTGCGGTCTGTGAACTCACAGAACTTGCCACGGCCGTGGCCCTCACTGCCACTTTTCAAGCAGGCTGAAAAAATGAGTAGAGAAGAACTCTCATACGGGCATGGAGGCAATGTCCACGCCACGGCAAGGGCCAAAAACATAGATATTGAGTCCATTCTTGATTTCAGTGCAAATATCAATCCACTTGGCCCACCCGAATGGCTTCGCCCCTGTCTGAGCCGGGGACTGGACTCTATTCTCCACTACCCAGACCCATCTGCCTCGGAACTTGCGCGACTGATAAGCGAAAGATACCAGGTTCCCTTTGATACAGTACTGGTGGCAAACGGTTCCACCGAACTTCTCTACCATCTGCCCCGAGTCCTTGATTGTAAAAGGGCGGTCATTCCTGTTCCCTGTTATATCGACTATCTCAAGGTGATGGAGCTGGCCGGAATCCCGGTTCACCCTCTCACCTTGGATCCGGAAAAGGATTTTTTGGTGGATCCGGAACAGGTCAGCGAAGCGCTTCTGCCTGGAGATCTGTTCATCCTGGGAACACCAAATAACCCCACCGGGCAATGTATGGAAGCAGGGGACACTGTTCGGCTGGCAGTGGCCCATCCACAGGTCCTCTTTCTCATTGACGAGGCCTTTCTCGATTTTGTGGAGGGCGGCCGCAGTGTCGCCGCTGCTGCTCCCAACATCCTCACCCTCCATTCTCTGACCAAATTTTACGCCATTCCCGGGTTGCGCCTGGGCTTTGGCATCTTTCCTGCGCCTGTCGCCCATAAACTCCGGCGTCTGCTTCCCCCGTGGACCGTAAACAGCCTGGCCCAGAAAGTCGGACAGCGTGGACTCATGGACCAAGAGTACAGAGAACAGTCCAGGCACTATTGTGCCCGTTGCAGAAAGTTCCTGGAGGAAGGTTTGTCCGTCTTTGCTGATATTCAGGTTTTCCCTTCTGCGGCCAATTACCTCCTCCTTCGCCTGAGGGGGCATTGCACGGTCCGGGAGTTACAGGAGCAACTGGAAGCATGCAATATCCTGATCAGAGACTGCGCCAACTATCAAGGCCTGGATAAGGGCTATTTTCGGGTGGCGGTACGCAGCATCAAAGAAAATAAACATCTCCTCCACGCCTTATCCGAAATTCTCCCTCCAACCACCAAAGAGAAAAGAAGGTGGAAGAGAACAAAGAAGACACCGGCTATCATGTTCCAGGGGACCTCTTCCAATGCTGGAAAATCGGTTCTCACCGCTGCCCTCTGTCGCATTTTGCTCCAGGACGGGGTGCGAGTGGCCCCGTTTAAGGCCCAGAACATGTCTCTTAACTCTTTTGTCACCCATGATGGCCTGGAGATGGGCAGGGCCCAGGTGGTACAGGCCCAGGCAGCTCGCCTGGACCCGGATGTGCGTATGAATCCTGTCCTCCTCAAGCCAAATTCCGACACCGGCAGCCAGGTGATTGTTCGTGGAAAACCGATTGGCAATATGAAGGTCATGGAGTATGTGACGTACAAAGAACAGGCCATGCAGGAGGCCTGCTGCTGTTACGATGAGCTGGCAGCAGACTATCAGGCCATTGTCCTGGAAGGTGCCGGATCACCAGGCGAGGTCAATCTCAAGAGCCATGATATCGTCAACATGCGCATGGCCCGTTATGCAGAATCGCCAGTGATCCTGGTGGGTGACATTGACAGGGGCGGGGTCTATGCCTCCTTTGTCGGGACCATGGAGGTTCTGAACCAGTGGGAACGCAGTCTGGTGGCAGGATTTCTGGTCAATCGTTTTCGCGGGAATAGTTCGCTGCTCCAGGATGCCCATGACTACGTTGCCGGACATACCGGTAAGGAAGTCATGGGGGTGATTCCCTATCTTGCCAACCACGGTATCCCGGAAGAGGACTCTGTATCCTTCAAGGATGGCTTGTTTCAGTCCACACGTCCGGATCAGGATCATATAGAAATTGCACTGATCAACCTGCCTCATATCTCCAATTTCACCGATCTTGAGCCCTTTGTTGAAGAGCCGGATGTCCATCTGCGTGTTGTTTCCGAGCCTGCTGAGCTAGGAGCGCCCGATGTGATCATCTTGCCCGGCTCCAAAAATGTGATTAATGATCTTCAGGCCCTTATGGTGTCTGGCCTGGCTGTCGAGATCCGGAAGAGGGCAGAACAGGGCTGCGAGGTGGTCGGTATCTGCGGCGGCTATCAGATGCTTGGCACAGCCATTGAAGATCCGCATGGAATTGAATCCAGTGACAAGGAGATTCAGGGGCTTGGTCTTATCAACATGCACACCTACCTGGCTCCGGACAAGACCCTGTTGAGAAAGCAGGGGACCCATCTTCCTTCCGGACAAACCGTTGTCGGCTACGAGATTCATCATGGACTCACCCGCACCGACCTGAGTCCTCTCTTTAGCTATGAGGATGATTCTTCCTGCGGCACTGCCTCAGAGAGCTGGCTTATCTGGGGAAGCTATCTCCATGGCATCTTTGATTCAGATCCCTTCCGCCGCTGGTTCATAGAGAGTGTCAGACAGCGAAAAGGACTTGCTCCCTACAGTGGTCCCCTTTGTTCCTATAACCTGGAACCAGCCTTTGACCGCTTGGCAGATGTAGTGCGTAAGGGAATAGACATGGACAGGGTTTACCAATTGCTTGGTCTCTAATTCCTGGCATGGACTTTATCTTTGAATTACTGATCTGGGCTGCAGTGCTCTTCGACCTTCTTTGCGGTGACCCTCGCTGGTTTCCCCATCCGGTAAGGCTTATTGGTCTCTTCTGTACTCGCTGTGAGGCCGTTTCTCGTCACCTTGTAAACTCCAAGCTTCTTGCAGGCGGAGTGACGGTTGTTGCGGTATTGACCCTGACCCTGAGTCTGGCAGCATCTCTTCTGGCCTTTGCCTCATTGTTTTCCCTATTGCTGGCCCAGGGGCTGGCAATATTTATCCTCTACACCTCTGTTGCCGCACAGGACCTTGTACGCCACTCCAAGAAAGTGTACTCCGCATTACAGGCAGACGACTCCCTTGATTCAGCACGCAAGGCAGTCTCACGTATTGTGGGCAGAGATACCGCTGCACTTGACAAGTCGGGAATTATTCGGGCCTGCGTGGAGACCGTGGCCGAAAACATGGTGGACGGGGTGACAGCACCGCTCTTTTTCGCTATCCTTGTGTCATTGCTTGCCCCGGTGACAGGAATGAACCCCATACTCCTGGCAGCCTTGGGAGCCATTGGCTACAAGGCGGTTAACACCATGGATTCTATGATCGGGTACAAGAATGATCGCTACCTCCTGTTTGGCAAGTGTGCAGCCCGACTCGATGATCTGGTCAACTTTATTCCAGCCAGGATAAGCGGACTTATTCTGGTGCCTGCGGCACTGTTGCTGGGCTTTGACTGGAAGGGGGCATACAGGGTGTTTGTATGCCATAGGCTGAACCATGCAAGCCCTAATGCAGGTCACCCGGAAGCGGCAGTGGCCGGAGCGCTTGGCATTCAGCTTGGCGGAGTCTCCAACTATTTTGGCAAGGCAGTGGACAAACCTTTTATCGGAGATCCTGGCCGTGCGGTTGAGGCCAGGGATATCCTACAGACAAACAGGCTGATGCTCCTGGGTTCTTTCCTGTTTCTTCTCCTGATGCTCTTGCTGCGAAGAGTATTTTTGTACCTGCTCGCATGAAGGTCAGGTAAAACCTTTTTATCTCCCTTGTTGTTATGGTTCCATCTGTTCGTCCTCAATTTTGGGATTCAAGATGTTACTGAACGCTAAAATCATGATCGCCTCAGTGGTGCTCAGGAAGAAGCTCAAGTTTCTGTTTATCTACCATAATTTTGATCTTGCACTTGCCAGTCCTGAGTACTTCTCAAGTTGTTATTGCAAAATATTGGACCTTTAACGGGTTCCCTCTTTCCTTACAAAGTCACCAGACGATCCATATTCAAGATTTGGTGTACTTCACCAAACTTTTCCGGTAGTCACTTTTTTAAAATATCACAATCTTGACAATACCACGTTGTGGCATACAATAACTACTATTAAACCATACAGCTTACCCTTGTGCCAAACCATATCAACAACCCTTAACAATAGGAGATTGCTATGAAACAGACAAGATTAGTATTTGGTTTATTTTTGGTTAGTATTTTGGTAGCCGGGAATGTTCTTGCTGATGATTTAATCAAAAGCGCAATGAAAGCCGCTCCAACTTCAATCTCAGCTAAAGCAACAGTGATGGACTGGAATTTCAAAATACTTCGTGAAGGAAACAACGGGTGGACTTGTTTGCCTGACAGAGCCGATACCCCTGGGAATGATCCCTGGTGTGTCAATGAGCCATGGCTTAATTTCCTCAAGACCTATGTAAAGAAAGAAGAACCTAGCTATACAGGAGTCGGTATAGCATACATGCTTATGGGGGATACACCAGTCAGTAATAGTGACCCGTATGCAGGCGAACCTACAGGGAAAAAGAATGATTGGGTAACTGACCTCGGTCCACACCTCATGATGCTTGTTCCGAACCATAAGTTACTGAACAATTTTTCCACTGATCACCTGAACGGTGGACCTTGGGTAATGTGGCCGAATACACCCTATGCACATATCATGATACCGTTGGAAAGCAGAGGGGGAATGTAGCAGTTTGGCACCTTGAGACGTGCCACGCTGGGCTATATTTTTTTTAGGGTCATGACTAGATGAGAAGTGAATATCTTCCTATGCCTCCTGAAGTATAATTTCATTAACCAATGTAATATTAACTGGTTAGTGAAATTATACTTCAGGAGGCATAGGTTTAAATTTTGTTCCAAAATTATGGAACAAAGAAAGATATCTTATTGGCTTGATATCATACAATAATTTTGAAACTAATCGTTCCTGTTCTAGTCATGACCCTTTAAAAAACGAAACAGGGGTTAGATCAGGTCAGAACCACTACGGGTGAATTGCGATGTTAATATTGCCACATCGAAGGTGCGAATACTTTGCCGATTTCTCAACTTGACACTGTCAGACATATCAGTAGGGAAGTTCAATATAGGAAAGTCCTGATCCTCAATTTCCGGGTCTCGAGTTCAACGGGGGGCGCAATATCCGTTGACACACCCCATGGGAGAGAGAACCAGTTGCCAGAGCTGGTTTTGACGAGCCCTGAATGAACCGGCGCAGGAAAGCAGATAATATTTCCACATTCGGTAGAAGCGCTGGTCATATTTCCCACCCCGCAGTTCTTCCCAGGCGCTGTCAAAATTCCGAAACCAGTGCATCAGGGTGGTATCATAGTCAATGCCGAAGTTGTGCCAGTCTTCAATGACGAAGAATCCTTCCGCGGCAGCGGTGATCTGTCTGGCCGAAGGCAGCATGCTGTTGGGAAAGATATAACGACTGATCCATTTATCGACGACGGTCACCGTCCTGTTATTGCCGATGGTGTGTAGTAGAGCCAGGCCGTCCGGACAAAGCAGTTTTCTCAGGCACTCCATGAAGGTCTGAAAATTCTTATGCCCGACATGTTCAAACATACCGATGGAGACAATACGGTCAAAGGTGCCTTCCTGTTTCCGGTAATCCTGCAGTTCAATGGTCACCGGCAAGTCCCGGCAATGTTCCCGGGCATATCCGACCTGTTCCTTGGAAACAGTGATCCCAATCACTGTGACCCCGTATTTTTCTGCAGCATATGCGGCCATGCCTCCCCAACCGCAGCCGATATCCAGTAGCCGCATACCGGGTTTCAGTTCCAGTTTGCGGCAGATGAGATCGAGTTTGGCTTCTTGTGCCTGGTCAAGGGTGGTAACATTTTTCCAGTAACCACAGCTGTACATCATACGTTTATCCAGCATGCGCTGGTAGAGATCATTGCCTATATCGTAATGATGTTGCCCGATCTGGAACGCCCTGGAAATTTTCTGTAGATTGAAGACCCTGGCCTTGAGAGCAGCATAAGCGTCTTTCCAGTTGGCAACCTTTGTATCAAGTTCGACGCGCAGCACCCTGAAAAAGAATTGATCTAGAGCTTCACAATCCCACCAGCCATCCATATAGGCCTCGCCAAGTCCCAGGGAACCATCGGCAAAGATTCTGGAATAGAAATTGTTGTTGTGGACCTGGATATCCCAAGGGCGAGATCCATCAATGTTGACATCTGCTTGGGCAAGGAGCTGCTGGCATCGGTTTCGTAGCTGTTCAATGCCGCTTTCATTTTTAACAACAGTTGGCTGGTGGTCTTTGGAGGAAAAGGATGGGGTAAGGCGTTTTGTAAAGTTCATGGCACATCCTCTTGTTTGATAGTGTTTCAAGGAGAACCAGAACCGAAAGAACAGCGAGTTCATTCGATTGCATTTCTTTACATGATGATTTCATCAAATAAGATTTGCAGCTTTCCGTCCCAGTCTTACGGCTGGTTTGGCGTTTCTTATTTAATAATCATTAAGTAATTAATTATATCTAGTAGAGGAAGGTAGGTCAAGGAAACAGTGTGGTACTGTAGGGAACAAGTAAAATGTCCGTAGTTGTAGCACATGATCTGTCCGGCTTGAATAGGAATCA
>CAYPEU010000001.1:107906-125857 GCA_964409855.1 uncultured Desulfocapsa sp. | reverse complement strand
TGCTTGTTGAAGCCCTAGAAGCTGGGTCTGGGTATATCTGGTAATAAGCTGATGAAAACCTGTGAGTTTTGTGTTGATAGAGCGTAGTTGTTTTGAGAGTGAAGCTAGTTGAGCTGCAGTCGGAGTGTCAGGACTGTTTTGAATACTGCGTAGGATTACGGTCACATTGACCAGATCCACCTGGCTGATAAATGCGAGTTTAAATTCTTCTGGAATAAGGATGTCACCCAGGATCAGACTCATCTCTTTATCCAGGCCCTGGATTTCTTTTATAAGTTCAGCACTATTTAATGATTTTTGGCTTAGCAGTGTTTCATTGATGTGTTCTTTCATTCCAGTGAACTGAAAAAGGAGGGTCTGACTGGAATGAACCAGTTGTTCGCAATGTCGATAGAGAAAATACTGTTTACCGGCAAGAAAGATGACGACCATGAGCAGGCAGAGGGTGGAGCCTGTAAAGACATATAAAACACTTTTCAATGAAATTTTCGAAAAAATGGTCTTCATCTTTGGTCCTATAGTTATAGAAGGAGTATGGCTAAAAAGGACAAGAGCCCCCGGGAAAGATGAGGGGCTCTTGTCGATTGTCTTCTATTTCTCACCCTTCCATCCGTAGACGATGGGCAGACGATAGACGATAAAGCGATAGGTCAGGAAGTAGAGGGAGTAGATAGTGATAGTAATCCATACTTCCTTCCAGTGTGGAATTTCCTGGTACAGCTGCCAGTTATAACAAACCAAAGCTGTGTTGAGCCTATTCCAGACGATTCCCAGTACGGCGATAAATGCGGCGAACCTGATCAGTCCGACACGCTGATTTCTGATACCAAAGGCGAACATGAGCATGGGCAGGACAACGGCGACACCGAGTTCAAGCATGTAGTAACTTCCCCATCCGGTAAGCAGGTACGACCATTCCTGATCATGGGCAACGGCTACTATTTTGATGACCAAGTAGGTGAGCATGGCATATGAGGCACCTGTTGCAAGCCCCATGGTTATTTTGTCCAGATTGTCTTTGAATTCATCATCACAGCGCCAGGCCATAAAATTCTTGATCAGTGTAGAAGATACGATGACCATGGAGAGTCCGGCAAAGATGGATGAACAGAAAAAATGAATCCATTGAAAGTTTATTGACAGCCAGAGGGGGTGGACCTTGGACGGTGCGTAGGTGAACAAGGCACCCAAGGCTCCCTGGTGGAGTGTGGAAAGAATGATTCCTGCGATGGTGAGACCGAGGACCATTTTTCTAATGATACGTTTTCCTTTCAGCCAGCCAATCCATTCAAAAAAGGCAGGCAGCACTTCTGCAATCTGCACTGACAGATACGTTGCAACATGCCAGGCGACCAGGAAGAGAACCGCTGCCGGACCAAGTGATACAAACATCGGATAGGGGAGGCGCCATGGCATACCAAGGTCCACTTCGAGAAAGAGGACAGCAAAGAAATAGCCCAGAAGGCCGTTCAGCAGTGCAAGACGTTCAATGGGGTGAAAATCTTTTCTGCCAAACAGTTCTACGGTGGTACCCAGCATAAATCCTGATGCGGAAAGGGGAACCATTGCAAAAAGGCCGAACCCTAGAAAGAGGCCCCAGGGATAGTCATTGGAAGAATGGGTTACTGCTCCAAGGCCAAAGAGGTAACGCTGAATAAGAAGCGGAATACCAATGGCAAAAATGCCGATCATCAGCCAGTTTACAGGATTTCTAAAAAACTGTTTCTTGTATTCCGGCACAGACAGACCCAGCCACAGTTTTTCTTTGATGGTCCATTCTGTCCCGTCTGCTTTTAGATGATCGACGATTGGAATTTCAGGTCTTTCCTTTGAAAAAATTCTCATGCCTGCTCCTCCTTCTCATCATTTTCTTGTTCTTGTTTTTTGATATTTTCTTTTCTTGTAGCCAGCAGGTGAAATCCTGCAAAGAGGCCAGGCCAGATGGTGAGAACCATGGGGACAATAGCAAGAAAATCTTTTACGGAATTGAGGATTGGTTCTTTGGGCACATGGGTGTCAAAACCAACTTTGTCAAAGGGGACACTGGACAGGTACATCCAGGCAGTGCCGCCGACTTCTTTTTCTCCGTAGATGTGGTCAACATACTTTCCAGATGTGTTGCGAATACGTTGGCGTCCCATGTTGATCAGGTCGCTTCGCCTGCCAAAGGTCAATGCTTCTTGGGGACATGCTTCTACACAGGCAGGTGGCTTCCCATCTTTCAGGCGGGTATCGTAACAGAATATGCATTTCATTATTTTTGGGCTGAATGCACTGGAGTATTTGAAGGTCGGAATGTAAAACGGGCAGGCTATCATACAGGTCCTGCAACCAACACAGACCTTGGAGTTATAGATAACGGCACCTTCCGGAGTCTTGGTGTATGCGTTGACAAAACAGGATGTCAGACAGGCCGGCTCTTCGCAGTGATTACATTGGATCTTGCGGAATAGGGGATGGTCGAGTTCGGGAACATCATACTGATTCACCACCGTATAGGCAGTTTCATCGGTACGCCTTTTCTGGCCATGATGGATTTCGTCAAAGACCGAGTAGTCATTAAAGGGTTTCGCGGGTTCCGGGAGTCCCTGCTCTTTGTTACAGGCTGCTTCACAACTTCTGCAGCCTACACAGCGGGTGAGATCAACAAGAACGCCCATTCCTTCAGGATATCCTTCGAAATCGTGTGCTGCCTGCGACTCTTTATTTTTCAGTACTGCAGCAGCTGCAGTAGTGGCAAGCCCGCCTTTTAGGAAATTTCTCCGGCTTACTGTTTTTTTCATGATTTTTTCCTCTCTTGAAGAACTGTCTCTTTGCCTCTGATCAGTGACCAGAATGCGCATTACCTTCTGCAGGACTGAATTTGATATGGGTATCAAACAGTTTCTCACCATCTTCTGTCATGGTGTGACAGTCCAGACAACCTGTTGGCCCACCAGTCTCCTGGTGACAACCGACACAGTTGAGATGGTAGGCGCCTTTGAGTCCTGGTTTGTCAATATGATACAGTTCTGGAGCCTCCAGGCTTTCGAGATATTTTTCATGAAAACGATCGGGTTCATGACATTCGCCGCAACTGACTGCATCGGCCTCACCGCTGGTGGAGTGACAACGTGCGCAATTCTTATCAGTTACGTCTCCGCCGGTGGTATGATGGTGGCACTGTTCACAGCTTGTTACTTCAACATGCAGGGCATGATCAAATTCCACAGGGCCATAGAGATTTGCCAGGCTGTCAATGGTCACTGACTCCGGGGCATCCCCTGCATCCATGGTCCAGACCTGGGCAGGAGCTGTCAATACACCTCCTATGGCCAGGGCTAACGCTGTCCTTAATATTTTTTTTCTTGTTTGCATTTAGTTTCCTCCTTGTAAAAAATCTTCAGGGTAATCCTGTGATCCTTTTGTTTCGTTTTCCTCATTCCTCCCTTTGTTTGTTCAATAGTTTTTTCTCAATTTCTTTTTCATTTATGTAACAATGATGCACGATATCCATTTCTTCAGCGTCAACGGTTTCATTGACCAGTAAGGCCTCAGACAGTTTGTGTAAGAACTTGTTGTTTTCGGCAAGCAGTTCTCTTGTTTCCTGGTAGCATTGTTCAATCAGCTTTTTGATTTCCTTGTCTATGTTTTCTGCTGTTTTTTCGCTGTAGGCCTTTGCTGTTGATCCTCCGCCTAAAAAACCACCTTCTTCCTGCATGTAGGCCACCGGTCCTACAGCTTGGCTCATGCCGAATTCACAGACCAGGCGGCTTGCAATTTCAGTTGCCGACAGGATGTCATTTGAGGCACCGGTTGTTTGATGGCCAAAAACAATCTCTTCAGCTGCACGGCCGCCCATGAGGATCTTGATCCTGTTTATGAGATACTCCCGAGAGTAGGTGTATCGGTCATCTAAAGGAAGCTGCTGGGTGAGGCCCAATGCTCTTCCTCGCGGTATGATGGTGATCTTGTGGACAGGGTCGGTTTCCGGGAGAAGTTGCGCCATGATGGCGTGCCCGGCTTCATGATAGGCTGTAACACGTCTGACTTTTTCATCGATGACCGCACTTTTACGTTCCAGACCCAGACTTATTTTGTCCTTGGCTTCTTCAAAATCCTGGAGAGTAACAGCGTTTTTATTGTGACGTGCTGCCATCAAAGCTGCTTCGTTTACCAGGTTGGCAATCTCAGCTCCGCTAAATCCTGGAATGGATCTGGCGATCTCGGAAAGATTAACGCCCTTGGCCATTACAATCTTTTTGGCATGGACTTCCAGGATCTTCCTTCTCCCTTTGACATCAGGTAAGGTGATGGTCACTTGACGGTCAAAACGGCCGGGGCGGAGAAGTGCAGGATCAAGGATATCTGGACGATTTGTGGCAGCAATGATGATAACCGTCTCATTGGAATCAAACCCGTCCATCTCAACCAGTAGGGCGTTCAGGGTCTGTTCGCGTTCATCGTTAGAGCCTGTTGCACTGCCGCCACTCCGTTTGCCGCCAATGGCATCAATCTCATCGATAAAAATGATGCATGGTGAATTCTTTTTTGCTTCGGTGAAGAGTTCTCTTACCCGGGAAGCTCCGACACCCACGAACATTTCAACAAAATCTGAGCCGCCTATGGAATAGAAGGGAACCGACGCCTCTCCGGCAATGGCTTTGGCCAGGAGGGTCTTTCCGGTTCCTGGGGGGCCCTGCAGCAGAACACCTTTTGGGATGTATCCACCGAGTTTGGAAAACTTTTCAGGATGCTTTAAGGATTCGACAATCTCCACCAGCTCTGTTCTGGCCTCGCTGATGCCTGCAACATCCTCAAAGGTGAGTCTGGTCTTGCTGATTGGCAAAAAAGAACTGCTTTTATTTTTCCCAAAGCCTGATTTACCTGCCTGTTGAGTACGACTGAAGATGAGGTATCCGCCGAGAATGAGCAATACAGGAAGCAGGGATTTAAGAAAACTCCCAATGTTCTCACTCTCTTTTTCAGCTGTGATCAGGACCGATTGTTCCTTCAGCAGTGGCAGTATTGAGGCAACATCCGGAATATAAGAACTGAAAGATCTGTTGATACGGTCTTCGCCTTTAACGCTTCCGCCCCTTAAGTGGACAGTTTTTATTTCACCGTTTTGCAGCTGTTCCATAAAATCGCTATAAGATATTTCTTCAGGAGTTGTTTCATTGAGGTAAACGTTGTATCCGACCACTCCTAAGAAGGTGAGAAAGAGCACGAGTAACCCTATTTGGATTTGGGACATGAGTTCACTCCGTGGAAGAAGGGGATGTTAAGTTTTTGTATGAGAGTGATTTCTGGGAAAGAACTCCGGACAGGAGGAGGTTGAATACTGACTCGGTATCAGAAAGCATTGCTGAATTACTTCGAAAACAAAATTCGTCCAGATAGAGGTGGAGGTGTTTGTTGGCCACTCCTCCTCGATGGATTTTATGCAGCCAGAGTTCAAAACTCTTTATGATCTGTTCAATGCGAAAAGTTGTCGCGCTTTCGGATCCGGTAACAGTGATATAGCTGTTTCTGTCTATCCCTTGATAGGCAATGTTTTCAGGAACAACAAGAGATGCCCCGGTGGCGACATGTTTGGCGAGAAAGTGGGACACTGCATCCCTTGACAACTCATCGAAGGGTTGCATTTTAATCCTTCCGGTAATCCCTGACGGCATGATGATTTCAGCGGCGGCAAGGATGTGCTCTTTTACCCTGTTGTCGCCCCCCAATGATATGGTGTTGTCGCAGAGCTCAACGGTCCCGCGACATGGCTTGTTATCGGCAACTGCCATGGCCATACGGAGTTTTTGCAGCCAGGTCCAGGCCGTCTGATAGCTCGAGAGCTGCAGCAACCGTTGTAAATCTTTGGCGCTGTGACCACCATCTGTGGATGCGAGCCACCAAATACAGACAAGCCATTCTGATAACGGTTTTTTGGTTCCATGCATGATGGTGTTGGTGGTGATCGAGGTGGGATGGCCGCAATGGCTACAGATTATTGTTTTTGCGGGTTGCTGCTCCTCGTTGACCCAGTTGCAGTATGGGCACTCAAAGCCCTGGGGCCATCGTTTATAAAAGAGAAAATGCTGGCTGATGGTCTCGCTATGAAACTCTTTTCGGAATTCCTCTACCGTTTGCGGAAATCGATTTCTGAGAGTGGGAGTGGCCTGCATGTGTGCTCCTCAAATTGTTGAACTTATCCACTTTAATTTGAGTTATTGCACATATGGTGCCATAGGGAGAAGGTCTTTGTTTTTCCTTGTAACAATTTGTAATTACAAAACTATTTTGAAGGGGAAGGTGGCTTGGGGAAACTGTTCCTGGAAAGAGACATGTTGGAATTTAAGCTAATACTTATGTGTCTTTGGGCAAATATTTAGCATAAACAGGGCGTTATGCTGTTTTTTTTTGCTGGAAGGGAGTGGAGGAGGAAAAGCAACACAAATGTGGTTTCTGCAACACTTATGTTGCCACACAAGTGTTGCAGAAACGAGCTGCTAGGTGTCAAGACTACTGAGGTCGATTTTCAATTCTTTTATTTTTCTGTACAGAGTTGATCTGTCCATACAAAGCAGTCGCGCGGCCTTGGCTTTATTCCCTCCTGTCTTTTTCAGGGTGGCAAGAATTTTTCCCTCTAAGGATTGATATTGGGCAGAATCAATAAACGAAGGAGAAATCGGTGATTCAGGGGCAGCTTCCCCTTGAGGAAGGGCAACAGAGGGGGAGGGAACCGAGTATGGATGTTGAATTTCCTGAGGCAGCTGTTCAGTGGCAATGGTTGAACCGTGACAGAGCACACAGGAACGTTCGATTACATGTTCAAGTTCCCTGATATTGCCAGGCCATTGATACTTGCTCAGAAGCGTCATGGCCTGATCTGAGATGCCGGTAATGGGCTTTCCCATTTTCTTAGAAAACTGCTGGATAAACTTGTTCGCCAACAGTTCTACATCACCGGTACGTTCACGAAGCGAAGGCAGCATGATATCAATGACTCTGAGGCGAAAATAAAGGTCTTCCCGGAATTTTCCCTGCTGCACCTTTTCACGTAAATTCACATTGGTTGCGGCAATGACCCGGACATCTACCTGAATGGGAGTATCTCTTCCCACAGGGTAAAATGTTTTTTCCTGAAGAAAACGAAGGAGTCGGAGCTGCATCATGGACGAGATGTCACCTATTTCGTCAAGGAACAAGGTACCGCCGTCTGCCTGGAGAATGCGTCCCATCCTGTCCTGGTCAGCTCCGGTAAAAGAACCTTTTTTATGACCGAAAAGTTCACTTTCAAGCAGGTTTTCAGGGATTGCGGTACAGTCTACTTTTACCAGTGGACGGTTTTTTCTGTGGCTTTCCAGATGGAGGGCCTCGGTTGCCAGTTCTTTACCGGTTCCACTTTCTCCGGTGATGAGAACAGCGGAATCAACCTTTCCAACGTGTTCAATCATGGTGTACACCGTTTGCATCGCAGGACTGGAACCAATCATGCGATGGAACGAACTTCGTTGATCCGAGTAATTCTGCTCCTTGGTTGTCATGTCTCGAAGAACTATGACAACACCATGGAATCCGCCTCTGCCATCTTCCAGCGGTGAAATACAGATGCTGAACACCTGTTGTTTTCCGGAGGTCGTGAGGCACTCAATCCTGTGTTCTTTGATCTCCATACCAGAGCGTAAGACCTTTTCAACATCTTCTTTGAAAAAACAGGAGTGCCTGTCAGTGCAGGTCAGGGCGAGATTGGCCCCTTCTTTAAAGTCCGGGTGGACTGTTCCCAAAAGGGACTTAGCCGCCTGGTTCATCTTGACGATATTCAGGTCCTCATCAACTGTCATGATGCTGTCGGAAACACTTCTGAACAGTGTGTCCAGGTAGCTGCGGTATTTTTCTTTTTCTTCTTCGGCAAGACGTTTTTCCTGCTGCAGTCGATGCTGCTGCAGGGCAAGACGAGTGGTCTTCAGAAGTACTTCTTTTTCAACCGGTTTCTGGATGTAGTCAAAGGCACCAAAACGTACTGCATCAGAAGCCGTATCAATATTTGGATAACCTGTGACCATAACGACAGGGCAGGAGATGCCAAGCTCGCGTATTCGTTTTAATAAATCAATCCCTGAGCTGCCTCCTAGAACAATATCACTGATGATGAAGTCAAAAGATCTGGTCGTAAGTTCGCTGACAGCCTCTTCAAAGCTCGAGGCCATGACGACCGGTCCATATCCTTCTCGTTTGAGAAAAATTTGAAAAGTGTGACGCAGGCTTTCCTCATCGTCGACCACCAGAATTGGGGTCTCTGTTGTTGCTTGGTCTGTCATTTCCTCTCCTTTAGATGAAAATCAAGAAAAAGTAGTAAGATCCCTGAAGACCACCACTGCACCGCTTAGTTTATTTCCTTCGACTATGGGGGTGGAGGTGTACTCAACGGTGAAGCTACTCCCATCCTTTGCCCAGAAGACATCGTCGGATTTAAAGTGGACCTTTCCATCTTTGTATGCCATGTAGATTGGGCAATCTTCTTCTCTGTAATGGGTACCGTCTGAATGGCTGTGGTGAACCAGGTTGTGATGGGACTTCCCGGTCAACTCTTCCTGGGTCCAGCCAAGCATGATTGAGGCTGCCTTGTTCATGAAGGTCACATTTCCATCAATATCCAGGCCGAAGATTCCTTCTCCAGCAGAATTGACGATGAGTTCGAGTTGTTTTTTCAGCTTTTTTGTTTTGCCGATGTCTTTAAACACCACCACAGCACCAGTAACTTTTTGCTCATCCAGGAGAGGGGTTGATATATATTCTACGGCAAAGCTTTTCCCGGATTTTTTCCAGAAGATATCATCGGATTCAGCGTGGACCTCACCATCATTGTAGGCCATATAGATAGGGCATTCCTGGATAGGGAAGTCAGCGCCGTCCTGATGAGTATGGTGAACCAGGTCATGGTGGGATTTGCCGATGAACTCTTCTTCACTCCAGCCCAGTAATTCTGTGGCCTTATCATTTACAAAAGTGACTTTCCCGTGAATGTCGATGCCAAATATGCCATCCCCGGCAGAGTTGAGAATGGCCTCTAACCGTTTTCTCAGCTTAATCCCTTCTGCTTCAGCCTGGATACGTTCGGCTATTTCTCTGTTTAAGGAGCCATTGATCACCGACATCTCAAAGGTCTTTTTTTCCACTGTCTCATCAAGGCTGGACTGAACATCGTTTAAGGCGTCGGTGGTGGAGGTCAGTTCCAGGTGCAGCGTTTTTATCTGACTTTGAAAGAAGTTAGATTCCACGATAAAGAGGAACAGGGACAATCCATAAAGAGAAAAGAGTGCCACAACTGACCAGAGCTCGTAAGGAAAAGACGAATCGTGTGACTTAGTTTCAATTCTGAGGTCAAGAAAGTATAAAATTGCTGCAGCAAAGACAAAGAGTAAAGAAAGGAGCAGAGAAAAACGGAATCTTCTGGTCATGGATGTTCCTCATTATTGATGGTGTCGTAGATACTTAAAGACTGCAAAAATTCTTCCTTGGCATGTTTGTATGCTTTTTTGACTGTGTCAATTATTTTGAGATCGGTATGTCAACTATGAGTGAGGTGAATGAACCAAACTCACTCTTTATTCTGAGGTACCCCTTGTTGTCCTGAATGAGGCCGTGGCTGATGCTCAGCCCTAAGCCGGTACCTTCTCCTGCTGGTTTAGTCGAATAAAAGGGGTCGTAGATTCGATCAATAATATCCTGTTCTATTCCGGTTCCGTTGTCTGTTATGGTGATACGGACGTACCATTTGTTCCCGTGCTTCACTTCCTCTCCGGCAAGGAAGATCTTTTTGTCAGGATCTTGCATCGGGAACCGTTTGTTCAGCGCATAGCGGGCATTGGAGAGTATGTTCAGCAGCACCTGTTGAATCTGCTGCGCATTACAGTAGACCGAAGATAATTCGGGAGGGAGGTGGAATTCGAACAGGATCTGATCCTTTCTGAATTGATGGCTCACCAGTTCAAGACAGTTTTGCACGATCTTGTGAATGGAAACGTCTTCCGGTGATTCATCCCGGCGTCTGGAAAAGTCGAGAAGATTGGAAACAATAGTGGCAACCCGTTTTCCTTCTTTAATGATTCGTCTGAGCAGGTCAGGGGAGTCGGAATCAGAGGGATCGTCGAGAATAATCTGGGCGTAATTGATGATCCCGTTGATGGGATTGTTGATTTCATGGGCAACACCGGCAGCGAGTTCCCCCACTGAGGCAAGTTGTGCAGAGCGCAGGGCCTCGGCTTTCATCAACTCTTCTTCAGTGAGATCTCTTGCCACGAGAAGTGAAGCCTCCATGTTGTTGCTGGCAGATTGCAGTGGGCTGACTGTCAGCAGATAATTTCCATGGAGACCGCGCAGTTCTGTCTCGATAATCCGACTCTGTCTTGTCTTGACGAGTCCTTCCAGGGGACAGGCGGACCCCTGGGTGCGGCCAAGATGAAGGATGTCACATACCTGGTGACCTATAACCTCTGATCTGCTTTTTCTTGCCGCGGTAAATGTTGCAAGATTTGCATCAAGGATAACAGCGTCACTGGATACGAGCAAGGCTGGGTCCTGAATCGCCGAAAATATGTTTTCCCATTGGGCAATCGCTCGATGGAGATCTTCTCCGGCCTGTATCTGACCGGTTATGTCAATACCAAAAAGAACAAGTCCAACCTTGCCCTGTTCAATGTTCTGTCGAAAAGAACCATGCCAGTTAATAGTCCGTTCCTGTTTGTCTTTGGTAAGGAGACAAGACTCAAAGTTCATCTGTTCCTGTTCACCTTTGAGGACATTGCTCAGGAGCTGCTGGTTTGCTTTTCGATGCTCTGGGGCCATGAGCACATCAACCCAGTAGAGATCAATGACCTCTTTTGCCTTGTATCCGGTTACTTTCTCGGCAGTCTGGTTAAAAGAAAGGATTCTCCCGCAGGGGGAAATGGAGACAAGCAGGGCCTGCATGGTGTCTACGATTTCCCGATTAAAATCCCGTTCGATCTGCATCTGCCGGGTCATCTCCTGGGAATAGAGGGCCAGGGATATATCAGCCACTACTGTTTGCAGAAAGGAGATCTCGTTTTTGCTGAAGCAGTCTATTTTTTCGGAATGGATGTTGAGAACACCAAATTCTTTATCTTTGTAGTTCAATGGCCAGGCGGAACAGGATCGGAATCCGGTTTTTATGGCAATCTCTTTGAGGGCAGGAGAGTCAATTTGCTCGAGAACATTTCCGTATACCACATGGGAGCGGGAAAGCAGTGCCTTGGCTGCCGGGTTGCTCTCGTGCATGTCGGTGATGACCTGTTCAACCAGATACATGCAGTCTTTTTCAGGAATATCAGCCGATGTCAAGGCAACGAGAGGGGTGATACCCTTGCCGTCACTGTCTCGTTTTCCTGCCCAAATCAGACAATATTCCTGATCCTGCATGATCACTTCGCAGCATTTTTGCAGGAGCGTATTTTTTCCAGCGATCTCTTCGGCATCAGAGGCAGCGAGTTCATTAATGGCGAGAAGCAGGTTGTTTCTTCTGGAAGAATTCATGGGGGTAGTCCAATAAAGATGATTTCTTTGTTACAAGAGAGTCGCCATAGGTGAATGATTACCACACTTGTGTGGTAAATAACTACATACTACCACACTTTTACTACAGAAGTGTAGTGAAACAAGAGACACTTCTGTCTGTTTAATAGAAAGATTGCATAGCCCGTGCCTGAATTGAGTTGTGTGACCAGAAAACTGATGGAAAGAAAAAAGAAGAGTTGAAAGGGGTACTGAGAAAATAATTTCAGGAGTTCATTTAAGTCAATTTTATATTGTCTCTGCTGAGTTAGAGCCCTTGAGGGAGGGGCTTATTTTCTTCAAAAAATCTTCTGCAGAAGATTTAGTTGGCCACTCTTTTTTTTAGAAATATCTTGACTCTTGCAGGAATAGGTGTATTTTGCCCTGAGTGACTGTTGCAAAAATGTAGCGCAACACTTATGCTACGATTTTTATCCTATTAAATCAATTTGTTACAAAGAGCACACTTTTGGGCCACGCTCAGGAATGAATGAGGCCTCATTTATGATTGTCGGTTTTTTATCCACCTGAACTGCCGGCTCGTTTGAACACATTCACGTGTTTCAAGTACAAGGAGGGGAAAATGAACATTAAGGACTTGGAAAAGGAAAAAAATGAGGGCGTTGATACAATGCCTTCAGAAGAGCGCCGTAAATTCCTGAAAATGGGACTGGCGGTCACTGGTGTTTTCCTTGGAGGCTCTGTCTTATCACTGACTGCTGTAAAAAGCGCCAGAGCTGTTGATTCTGTACTACCTGCTGAAGGACAATATCCTTACAGCAAGCATTACGGAATGATAATAAAACAAAATAACTGTGTCGACTGTGAAAAATGTCTTGATGCCTGCCGGGAGACAAATCATGTCCCTGTTGGCCACGGTGCCTGGAGAACGACTATTCAGGAACGGTTGACCACTGTTGACGATGTCGAGAAAAGAGAATTCCGACCGATACTCTGCAACCATTGCAACCGTCCGCCCTGTGTTCGAGTCTGCCCCACCAGAGCTACCTATAAAGATCCGGAAACCGGTATCGTTGTCATGGACTATAAAAAATGCATTGGCTGCAAGACCTGCATGGCAGCCTGTCCTTATAATGCCAGATATTTCAGTCATGACAAATATGCCATCGATAAGTGTAATTTCTGTATAGATACAAGGCTGGCCCAGGGGGAGAAAGATACTGCCTGTGCTGCAGCCTGTCCTGCAAAAGTACGAATTTTTGGTGATATAAAAGATAAAGGCACAGAAATCTATCAACTGCTGCATGAGCCTGACAATAAAATCTGGGTGTTGCGTCCGGAAACAGGTGCCTTGCCTAATGTTTTTTACATGAATGCATAGGTCACCCGGTCCCGTGATTACCAGCTGTCTGTAAAACGCAGTTACTGTGGCATCAGACTGCAGTTCACTCACCGTCTATCACTCAGATTTCAGGAGATTATAAAAATGAATAAGAATTTCGTTAGTGCTGTTGGTGTCACCATGCTTGCAGGGTCATTTCTGCTTGTCAACCATGCAACAGCTTCAGAAGAGTACGATGTAAAGGCATTTGGTCCGAAGAGCCCAATTGTCTGGGAAAAACCGGTTAAAGTTGTCTTTAGCCACAGAGTCCATACAGATGACATAGGGCTTGAGTGTGGTGCCTGTCATGGAGAACTCTTTGCCATGCAGCGTGGGGTTGCTCCCAGAACGGGAAAGCTGACCATGGCTTCCCTTGCCGAAGGTCAATTTTGCGGCGCATGTCATGATGGAGAGACTGCCTTTGCCTCTGATACAAACTGCATTGCCTGTCATGTTGTTCCGGAAGATCCAATAGTGTGGACGAAACCAGTCAAGGCAGTTGTTTTTTATCATCAGGTACACACCGAAGAATACGGTCTGGATTGTGACTCCTGTCATAATGATGCATTTGCCATGAAAAAGGGCGCAGCGGAAAATTCATCCAACTTCACAATGAAAGCCCTATATGAGGGGCAATACTGCGGTAAGTGTCATGACGGCGAAACTGCTTTTGCCTCAAACACTCAATGCAACACATGTCATATTGGAGTGAAAGGTTTTAATCGGATGACTGGTGCTGATCCTCACGCTGACGAAAAGAGCGGTCATTGATCTTCAAAGAGGTTTTCCACCTTCGTTAATGAGATGATCCACCTGGAAGTAACTGAAACGCACAGGCCAACAGCCTGATAAAAAAATTGTGCAGGAGATGAAAATGGCGAACAATTCAATAACAGATATATTTTCTCAGACACAGGATGTTAGTCTGGCTACACCCGGGATGAACCGGGCAACGATTTTCTTTCTGATTACCATTGTGGCTGGTCTCAGCTGCGGTGTGGCTTCCTTTATCTTTGGTCATGAGGCCATCTACAATAATACCCGCGAAGTACCCTGGGGGATGTTGATTTCCACCTATGCCTTCTGGGCCATTACTTCTACCGGTCTTTGTATCTATGCAGCTATTTCCCATCTTTTTGGTGGCACCAGAATGGCCATTGTCAGTAACAGAATGGTCTGGATGTCTATTGTCTGCATCCTTGGAGCCTTTGCCACCATTGGTGTGGAGATTGCAAGTCCTCACAGAATGATCATTTACAATGTCCTTTCTCCCAACCCAACTTCTAATATCTGGTGGATGGGAACTCTTTACGGTCTTGCTGTGGGCTGCATGATTGTGGAGTTTTTTGGCATTGTCACCGGACTCGCCCGTATTGCAGTTATTCTTGGAACAGCTGGTGCCGTTGCTGAAGTTCTTGCCAATAGCTGTCTTGGCGGCGTGTTTGCAACACTTCCGGGAAGGCCTTACTGGTACGGTGGACAGCTCCCCATTTATTTCCTTACTGCTGCCTTTCTTTCTGGAGCAGCTGCCACTATTCTTTTTAACCATCTTGCCTATAAGATTCGGGGTGAGGAGATGAGCGAGGCTGTCAAACTGGGAGTGAAAAGTGCTGGCAAGGCCATGACCCTGGTTCTTGTCCTCTACAGTGTCGCAACATTCTGGCGCCTGATCATGTACTATGTTGGTGGTGCTGAACTTGGACGCATTGCAGCCGGGGCACTGATCAGCGGGCCGCTCTCCATCAACTTCTGGGTCCTTGAAGTATGCGTTGGGCTGCTTATCCCCCTCTCGCTTATTATCCTTTCCCGTCTTGAAAATGTTGGGATGATGGCCCTGGCAGGATTCCTTATCCTCGTTGGACAGTTTGTTGCCCGCTATGACCTTGTTGCAGGCGGTCTGCTTGTTCCTTCATCCTTAGGCTGGGACAATGCCCCTACCTATTTAGACTACGTACCCTCTATCTTTGAGTTTGGTGTAATAATCGGGAGCATAAGTGTTGTTGCCTTTGGTTTCCTTATGGGAGAAAGAGTTTTTGGTAAAATCTTTGATCAGAAAGAACATCATTGATTCAACAAATAAACAAGAAAGGTTGTTCTTGGAGCGGCCTTTCTTGTTTGTTTCTCTTGAAATGTCTACACCATGTTTATAACCAATAGCTGGTAACTATGTCAGATATAATAGGTGATGGTGAAAAGCAGTTGGCCCTGCAGGACTATTCGAGCCTGCAGGATTCCTGTCCTGCTGGTGGAGGGAATGAACTTTTTCAGGCCATTCAGGATCCGGTGCTGGTTGTCACTCCCAATGGAATCATTCTCGATGCCAACAATGCTGCCTTAAGCGCTGCCCAAAAGAGCCGATCTGAAATCATCGGTAAAGGGATCTGTAAAATTATCCATGGAGGCAGTTCGCCTCATCTTAAATGTCCTCTGGAAGAGTTTCTCCTCACCTGTTCTCCTCGTGTTGAAGAAAGCACACTCCCCGGTCTTTCCGGTGAATATCTGCTCACCATTTCACCCGTTAAAGATAAAGATGAAATCGTACGCAAGATTCTTCTTGTGGCAAGGGAGCTGACCAGTGATGAGATGCGAAAAGCTGATTCCTTACGAACTGCGCAGATGGCTGCAATAGGCGAACTCGCTGCCGGTGTCGCCCATGAGGTCAATAATCCCATTACCGGCATCATAAACTTTGCCCAGTTGCTTCTTGACGACAGCGAAAAAGATTCCTTGCAGGAGGAACTGTTAGGGCGGATCGTTGATGAAGGAGAGAGGATTGCCTCCATCATAAAAAATCTCCTTTCCTTTGCCCGTGAAAGTGAAAACACCAACGAACCGATAGAAATGGTCCAGGTCATACAAGACAGCCTTTCCCTGGTTGAGCATCAGTTTAAAAAAGACGGCATTAAAATAACCACTGAATATTCTGCAGGATCTTGTCGAATAAATGGAAATTTCAGACAGTTACAGCAGGTCATCCTCAATTTGTTGAGTAATGCCCGTTTTGCCTTGAACGAACGCTATCCCAAGGCTTCACCGGACAAACAACTAGAGATTACCTGTTATCCTTTTATTAGAGAGGGAGGACAGCCGGTGACTCAAGTCTCAATCAAAGATACGGGTACCGGTATTCCCCAAGGAATTCTGAGCCGCCTCTTTGATCCATTTTTCACAACAAAGCCCTCTGGAAAGGGAACCGGGCTAGGTCTGAGTATCAGTTATGGCATTGTTCAGGATCACGGCGGTATTATTAAGGTCGATTCAATAATGCATCAATACACCAAGATGATAGTTGAGATACCTTCATCAGGCGCGTAACATGGACAATCAAGTCATTCAGGAAAAAGATACCCACATTCTCATCGTTGATGATGAGGCCAGTATTCGGCTCACTTTTGAGATGTTCCTGGCCCGTGAAGGATATGGATCAATAACGACTGCCTCTACTCTAGATGAAGCTCTTGTTGCCATCAAAGAAAATGACTTTGATCTTATCATCAGTGATATAGTCCTGGAAGGAGAGAAGGGGACTGATCTTCTCTGCAAGATCAGGGAGGCGGGAATTACATGCCCCGTAGTTATGGTTACCGGATTCCCAAATCTTGACACCGCTGCTGAGGCGGTACGGTATGGAGCCTTCGATTACATCTCCAAACCTGTCAACAAAGAGACCTTGCTTAAGTTCGTAAGGCAGGCCTTGAAGCATTGGAGACTTGAAAACGAGAAAAAACAGTTGTTGCAGGAAAATGAAAAATTTAAGCGTTACCTGGAGGCCATTTTCAGTTCGGTGCGGGACGCAATTATCACCATAGATAATGAAATGAATATCGTGCAGCTCAATGAGACTGCCAAGCAATGGCTTCTTTATTCTGAATCTGATAAACAGGCCAGTCTGGAATCGTATCAAAGTGAAATGGGTAAAGCATGTCTGCAAGACGCCCTGCAGGTTTTATCCAGCAGGCAGGAGGTCAGAGAACACCAGGTTGAATGCAGGAAATCTGACGGCAATATACGAATTATAAGTCTCAACGCAGCACCCTTGGAAGATGGATTTGATGAATTCAGTGGTGTTGTTATAGTGGCAAGAGATATTACCCTGCCTGAACCTGTCACAGGGAAGAACTCCAGAAACAAGTTCCACGGCTATGTCGGTTCCAGTCAGGCAATGCAGAATGTTTATAACTTAATTGAAAATGTTGGAAAAGTTGATACAGCAGTCCTTGTAACGGGTGAGTCGGGCACTGGAAAGGAACTTGCCGCTGAAGCATTACATGCAGAAAGTGGAAGACGCGACGGGCCTCTGGTCAAAGTAGACTGCGCTGCAATGCCTGAAGAGTTGTTGGAAAGTGAACTCTTTGGACACACAAAAGGAGCATTTACCGGAGCAGATAAAGATCGCCCGGGCAGACTGATTCAGGCAGATAAAGGTACGCTTTTTCTTGATGAAATTGGAGACATCTCACCTCGTATGCAGCTGCGCTTACTGCGCTTTCTCCAGGAGAAGACCTTTACTCCGGTTGGTCAGGACACCCCTGTACAGGTGGATGTCAGAATTGTCGCTGCCACCAATGTGGATTTCACAGAAAAAGTCAGAGAGGGGAGTTTTCGTGAAGACCTCTACTACCGTTTAAAAGTTGTAGAGATAAAACTCCCACCCTTGTGCGAGAGAAAAGGGGGCATTCCTATTCTTGTGCACCACTTTCTATCCCTCTTTCGTGAGAAACTGAAACGCAATATCCATGGCATTTCCGACCAGGCCATGGAAGCACTTTCACGTTACTCCTGGCCGGGTAATGTTCGTGAGTTACGCCATGTCATTGAAAGGGCTTGTGTGTTATGCGAAGGCCCGACCATTTCTTTAGAGCATTTCCCCGATGAGATCCAAAAACCAGTGGTGCATATTCCTGAACCGGTTAAAAACAATGCACACCTTGCAAGTGTTGCTACGCTCCCCCCCTATATCAGTGAAGAAGATGAGATTGTAGAAGTTCTCAAACGAGCGCGCGGCAACAAAACCAAGGCTGCACGCATGCTCAACATTGATCGCTCCACGCTCTATCGCAAGATGCAG
>CAYPEU010000001.1:7722-107806 GCA_964409855.1 uncultured Desulfocapsa sp. | reverse complement strand
CTGTCTCCGCAGGAGTTATCGGATGCTGGGCAACGGCCTGCCTGTTTGCTGGAACCATCAGTAGTGGTGGCCCATCCGGATTTATAAGTCATTTAGTAAAAGCAATTATCGGTTAGTAATGATCTGAACCAAGTCGCCAAAAGATAGAAGAGGTCTCCCCATGGAAGAAAAAGCAATTGCCAAAGAAGTAACTAAATCAACCACAACAGTTCATGAAATAGAGCATACCGACAGTGAACTGTATAAAGTCGGTATGTATACCACCGCAGCCTTTGCTGTCGCAGTAGGTGGATGGGGACTGATTTGTCTTTCCAGTTCTTTGCTCAAAAATGGTGGTCCTCTCGAGATGTTGAAGAATCTCTTTCAGGCTATTACGGGAATGTAGAAAGTCTTTCCTAAACTGTTAAACAAAAAAGGTCAGTAAGCTTTTAGCTTTCTGACCTTTTTTGTTTTCCCTCTCCCAGCAGCCACAATCCGTATAGCCTGTTGCTCTAGCATCTCTCACAGATTTTAAAAATATCACTCCTTTTCTCATCTTCCCAACCGTTGTCCGGCTGCAAGCCAATCAGTAGCCAACCTTTATAGATATCCTGTCCTGTCAGCATGTAGGGTTCTTCCATATTATATAGGGAAGAACCATAGAGAATGGTCGACTGTTGCGTTTTTGTTGCACTTTGTGTTGCGTCTTGTTGCAATGCAACGGTTGTGCAACACCTTGTTCTTTGCAGAGTCCATCTTTCGAACTTCTTTGTAAAAAAACAATTTTTGTTTTGTGCGAAAAAACAGTGAGATGAATGTGATATTGGGCTTTTGTGATTAGATTATTTTGTTTTGGCATCGTACCTGCAATAATAATTGCAATACAGCACAAAGCCATAAAGTACTCCTCATGGAGAAAAGCGGAATGCAGTTGCTCATTCCAGATCATACTAAAGGAAACAGCCATGAAAGAAACTCAAGTCACAAACACAGTAAACGTAAAAACAGAAAGTACCGCGACTGCTGAAATTTCCAGGGTAGCAGTGACGGCTATTACCATTACCGCTGGTGTAATTGGTATCTGGGCGGTTGCTTGCATGGTTGCAGGTATTGCAAATAGCGGCGGCCCTGTTGGCCTGGTATCCAATTTATTTAAAGCAATTTTGGGCTAGATCAGCTCTTATCCATTATCCGCTCAACAAAAGGAACAATCCCATGAACAATGCAGATGTCACCAAGCAAAACGTAAAAACTACTACTACTGTTCACGAAGCTGTAAACACTGATAGCGAATTATATAAGGTTGGAGCTGTCGTTACTGCAGCCTTTGCTGGAGGAATTGGAATATGGGCTGTTGTCTGCCTTTCCAGTGCCTTTGTCTCTGGTGGTGGTCCGGTAGCTCTTGCCAAAAGCTTGTTTGGTGCTGTGACTGGTACCATGTAAGGGAAGCTGTTTCGAATATGATTGGAGGACTGATTTGTGTTGTCTTTCAATTATTTTTTTGAGCCAGAGAGATTATATCTCTCTGGCTTTTTTTGACTTCTATGTACAAATGCATATATAACTAATGTAACTCACCGAAAAAAAAGTTTTTTCTGCAATAAGTTGTTAACAAATTCTTTCTTGTTGGGCGCATTATTCTATTGTTTTTCGCTCAACCCGTTAAGATTTCAAAGAAATATTCTAGGCTCTTCTCTAAGGTTATCAAATGGCGATTCTGATTCGAAATCTCTTTATCTTTTTTCTCTTTACCGTAATCATTGGCGGAGCCTATGGCCTATGGAAGCTTGAGCATACCTTGCGAACTGTGACCTACTCCGAATTTCGTCATTGTCTCGTTAACCATGATCTTGCGTCTACCACTTTTACCGGAAATAAAGTCATCGCAACCCATAAGGCAGGAGACAGTTATGAAACCACAGTCCCGAATCCTGAAAAGCTGATTTCTGAACTGCAAGAGAGAAATATTCAGATTATTTTCAAAAAAGATCGCTCTGAGCAGGTTTTTCAAGGGGTTGCCCTCATCTACATCGTCTTGCTGCTGTTAACAGTCATCATTTCTTTGAGTAAGAAAAAAAGGCTTGAAGAGGAGGAAAATAAATTTGCCTCGGATAAACTTATCCTTCCAGATAGTGGTCACAAACTCGTAACCTTTGATGATGTGGCAGGTATTCCTGAGGCGTTGGAAGAGTTGCAGGAAATCGTCAATTTTCTCAAAAACCCTGATCAATTCAGCAAAATTGGCGCAGTGAGTCCCAAGGGAATCCTTTTGCAAGGGCCTCCAGGAACTGGAAAGACATTGTTGGCCAGGGCAATAGCAGGTGAAGCAAAGGTCCCGTTTTACAGTTTCAGTGGTTCTGACTTTGTGGAAATGTTTGTCGGTGTGGGGGCCTCCAGGGTCAGGGATATCTTCAAAGAGGCAAAGACCAATGCACCCTGCATTATTTTTATCGATGAGATCGATGCTGTTGGAGGAAGCCGTGCAGGTGGTGCCACTGCCAGCGGACAGGATGAAAGGAGCCAAACCTTAAACGCGTTGCTGGTTGAAATGGACGGCTTTTCCACATCTGATACAATCGTTGTCCTGGCGGCAACGAATAGACCGGATATCCTGGATCCTGCCTTGAGACGACCCGGTCGTTTTGACAGGCAGGTCAATATCCTCCCCCCAGATCTCAAAGGAAGAAAAAAGATCCTCCAGGTACATGGTGCAAAAGTAGCCCTGCAGCCAGGTTTGGACATGGACAAAATTGCCCACATGGTTCCCGGCTTTACCGGAGCTGAACTTGCCAACCTTGTCAATGAGGCGGCCCTTATGGCTGCCAGGCGTGGAAAAGAAAGCGTCGATTATGAGGATTTTGAACATGCTAGAGATCGAATCCTCATGGGAGTTGAACGAAAAGGAATGATCATCTCTGAAAAGGATCGCAAGATCCTCGCCTTTCATGAGGCAGGGCATGCAATAGTGGCCAAAACACTTCCGGAAGCTGATCCGATTCATAAAATTACCATTATCCCGCGAGGTCGTGCCCTTGGACAGACCCAGCAACTCTCTGTTACTGATCGGAGCAGTTACAGTTATGACTATCTGAAAAGTAGAATTACCATTCTTATGGGGGGCCGGGCCGCAGAGGAAATAGCTTTTCAGCAAAGAACAACAGGGGCTCAGGGGGACATTGTACAGGCCACCGAAATTGCGACCAGTATGATTTGCAAGTGGGGAATGAGTGATCTCATAGGTCCCCAGGCCATGGTCGTTGATGACTCTGGATTTCTGGGAGGGGCTGCCCACCGCCTGGAAATGAGTGATAGAACCTCAGAGTCTGTTGATAAAGAAATCAAAAGTCTGCTTGAACTCTGTAACAATGAGGCGTTAACAATTCTTAAAGAACAGTTTTACCTCCTCAAACAGCTTGCCAGCATTCTCCTCGAGGTGGAGACTCTGGATGATGAAGAGTTTGAGATTATCATGGCGTGTCATTTTACTGATAAAATTGAGGCTGGAATCCAGGAAACCCACCAATGTCGTGATTGCCCTGCGGCAGAAAGTTGTATTCACTCAAAACTGAAAAAATAACTAATGCGTTCTTTAAAAAAAACGAGCTATGTTGCTTTTGTTGGAGTAGCAGTTCTGCTCATTGTGGTCATTATCCTCTCTGTTCGCCAATACCAGCTCACGGAAAGATATAACAGGATAATTACCCAGAGTGAAGAGATGATCTTTCAGTTCTCTACCATCCGTGAGCAGATCACCTCATCCCTGATCGAAAATGATTGGGGAAAAATTGTGAGTGCGGCAGACCAGCTGAAGAAATTGAATTCCTCGCTGGCTAGACTTCAGGAAAACACTCTCATACCAGGTGAGTACCGCCTTGATATGGCAAAGCAGGTAGACCTTGCCGGACTTGCAATTTCATCGAAAGAAATTTTTTCCAGTGAAAATAAGGTGGCCCATGGTCTCGACCTGCAGAATAAAATGCGGGCACTGGCAGAATATCTGATGCAGTTTGACCGCATTATTGTCAGCCAGATGCGGGCTAAGGTTGTCCAGTTCCAGACCGTCATGATCGGAGCCCTTGGCACTGTGATTTGCCTGATCAGTTTTTCCCTCATTCTTCTCTACAAAAAAACAATGCTCCCTCTTCTTCGCCTGTCCGAGCAGGCAGGGGACCCGGATGTCCTTGTCAACGGCTTCAGGTATGATGATGATGCCTGTGCCGAAGTCACTGAGCTTACAGACTCCGTCAATGCTTTGCTTAAGACGAACAAGGAGAATACTGGAACTGAGGAAACAGGTCGACATCATGATGAAGAACTGGCTGCCTTTCTCAATGAGAGCACAAACTTATCAAATGGAATCATTAACTATACGCAATTACTCGTAGATTCTTATCGTGAGGTGGAGGTGGGGGAGGAGGAAACAAAAATCCTTCACAACATTATTGAAGCTGCAGAGCGAATTGCCCAGCTCAACAAAGAGATTTGAAACGGGCCGTTTTGTGTAAATGTTCAGCGTAAGGTGTTGCTTAAATAACCATAAACACATAACCCCCTAAAACATTGTGTTAATTTTACACCATTTTTTTTATTTTTGAATTTGGAAAACTGTGTTTTGTGCAGTTATTAAGTAATTTATTAATTAGTGGTTCAATTTCAATTTTTCCTTGACAGTTTTTTCTGATATAGGTAAAGCCTCCCGTCAACCAAAATAAATCGATCGGTTTATTGGTAATTGTTATCAGATACTTAGCCTGGTTTTGTTTGAAAAAACGAAAACATCAATTTTGGAGCTTCCCAGAAATCATAGAGTATTCTATGCCTTGTAGCTCTTAAATCCTATTGGCATTCATTTCATTCTGACTAAAATCTTCAGGAGCACAATTATGATTAAGAATCCAGTCTTAACAGTAAGTTTTATGACAATGGCGGCATCTCTGCTTCTTGCAGGTAATAGCCTGGCTGAAGATGAGTACGATGTTAAGTTGTACGGACCTAAAAGTACCATTGAATGGAACAAACCAATCAGGGCCACATTTGATCATAAGACCCACACAATGGACGTTGGGCTCGAATGCAATTCCTGCCATGATGATCTTTTCTCAATGCAGCGCGGAACTGCGGTAAACAGCCATAAATTCACCATGAAAGCCATGGCTGAAGGGCAATTCTGCGGGAGTTGCCATGATGGTGACACCGCCTTTGCAACAGACACCAACTGCATGGCCTGCCATGGTGTTGCAGAAGATCCAATTGTCTGGAATGAACCAACCAAGGCAGCATTCAGCCACACTTCCCATGTAGAGGAAATGGGCCTTGAATGCAGCAGCTGTCACAGTGGTACATTCGCCATGAAAAAAGGGGCTGCAACAGCCAATAAAGATTTCACAATGGCCTCCTTTACAGAAGGGAAATACTGTGGTTCCTGTCATAATGGTGATGATGCCTTTGACGCTGCAACCCAATGTGAATCCTGTCATTTTCCTCCTACCGAAAAAATTGTTTTTACTCAGCCTGTCAAGTCAGTTGTTTTTGATCACGACATTCATGTCACAAGAGAAAGTCTCTCTTGTGAGTCTTGTCATAAAGAAGTTTTTACCATGAAAAAAGGCACTGTAGAAGGAGAGGAACTTACCTTTTCTGAAGATCCCGCAGAGAAGAGAAAATATCTTGAAAAACTTCATAGCAAATACTGTGGAACCTGCCATGATTCTTCCCAGGCCTTTGGCTATCTTACCAGGTGTACTGTCTGTCATATCGGTGTGAAAGGTTTTGATAAATTGAATGGCGGAAACAAAAAAAATGATGCACATGGAAAGAGCAAGCACTAATGGTTTGAGTCACCCGGAAATGCACTGTTTCATGTAGCGAATAGACCTACTATATTTTTTTATATAAATCGAAGAGGAGAAAAGATGGCTGGAAGGATGGTTGATATTTCTAAGAGGTGGGGATTTCATGGTGTTGAAGCCTTGAAAAACGCAAGCCCCGGATACAAAATGCTAATGGGCATGTTTGCCCTACTTGCCCTTGCTGGTGTTGCTGTGGGGCTCCATGGAATGTTTGTAGGGTATCATCATGTTTATGGTGTAACCAGGCAGATTTCCTGGGGACTGCTCATCTCTACATACATTTTCTGCGTTGTTACCTCTACAGGGCTCTGTATTGTCTCATCAATCGGCCATGTCTTTGGCGGCGAAGCATTCATGCCCATTGCCAAACGCGCAGTCTTTATGTCAATTATGTTCATGTTCGGTGGATTTTGTATCATTTTCTTTGATATTGAAAATCCTTTCCGGATGGCAATCTGGAATGTCCTTTCACCAAATTTTGTTTCAAATATGTGGTGGATGGGAACCCTCTATGGAATGTATCTGGTCTTCATGGTCATTGAGTATTACTTTCTCCTCGAGCAGAACCATAGCCTCTCTCGACTGATGGGATTCTTTGGCCTGGTCGTTGGTATTGCTGCCCATAGTAACCTGGGAGCTGTATTTGGAATGCTCCACGGACGACCTTTCTGGTATGGACCTTACCTCCCGATCTACTTTATTTTCTCTGCTGCAATGTCAGGAGGTTGTGCCATTCTCTTCTTCACTACGCTGGGTTGGAAAATTAATCCCGAAATCATGAATCAGCGTATGGAACGAGCGGTGAAGGCTGTAACCCAAATCACCATTTTCCTTATCTCTGTAATCATCTTTTTTACCATCTGGAAAATTATCACAGGAATGGTATCTGAAGGGAAACATCTGGTCATCATGTCTTTTTTGACTGGAGATTATGCCATTAATTTCTGGGTCTTTGAAGTTTTCCTTGGCATGTTCCTGCCCCTGTATCTTCTGATCCGTTCACGAGGAAATAATTTTAACCTGATCTTGACCGCAACAGGGCTTATGATGATAGGCATCTTTTTCATGCGCTATGATATCGTTATCCCAGGCCAGATGGAATCAGTCTACCACTCCCTTGGTGTTGTCGAAGAAGCTAATTTGCTGACCTACACACCATCGTTCCATGAAATCATGGCCTCGCTCTTTGGTATTGCCTTTATCGGACTAGCCTACTTTGCCGGTGAGAAAATGCTCAACGGACATCAGCTTGAGAAACATGAGATCGTTCCTGAAGGCGGTTACATCTGTCCTGGTTGTGGTGCCATCCACTTTATGGAAGAAGGCGAGTCCGAAGAAGACGCTATGAAACGTCATCACAGGATCTGGTAATCGAACTGGAGATATCTCTTTTGCCGCTCTGATTCAGAGCGGCAAAAGAGATACTCATATCACCTTACTGAACGAATATTTGAAAGGATATCATCACATGAAATTTCCTAAAATAAATTTTGATAATCTGAAAAATGAGGGTACAGAATCAGTTACCGCTCAGGAAAGAAGAAAATTTTTAAAACTCGGTCTTGCAGTTGCCGGTGTCTACGCAGGTGGAAAAATACTGTCTCTGACCTCTCTCGTTGGTACTGCCCATGCCTCAGGCGGTGGTCTCGATCTTGTTAAAAAATATCCATACAATCCCCACTACAGCATGGTTATTCGTCAATCACTCTGTATTGATTGCGAGAAATGCGTGGACGCCTGTAAGACCACCAATCATGTTCCGGAGGGAGGATATAGAACCCGTATTTTGACAAAAAAATACAGTGGTACGCTGGATAAACAGGTAGAGTTTATCCCGGTACTCTGTAACCACTGCAATGATGCACCATGTGTGCGGGCATGTCCGACAAGAGCAACCTATAAGGATCCTGTTACAGGTATTGTCCGTATGGAGAGCAAAAAATGTATTGGTTGTAAAACCTGTATGCTCGCCTGTCCTTACGATGCCAGATATTTCAGTGTTGAAAGACGAGCTGTTGATAAGTGTGATTTCTGCTGGGTTGAGAGATTGTCTCAAGGTGAAACACAGACCGGCTGTTCATCTGCCTGTCCCACAGGTGCCAGGACCTTTGGCAATCTCACCGATCCAGATAATATCGTCTACAAGCTTGTACACCAGCTTGAAGAACAGGTTTGGGTGTTGCGGCCTGCAGATGACACAAAACCCAATATCTTCTATATGAAAGGCAATATGCGTTCTGTTGATAATATTCTTAATGAACAGAAATTTAAATTTTCTGCTCCTCAGAAGTCCTAGCTTGCCGCCTTTTAACAACTCCCCTCTATCCCTTCCTCGGGGTGGAGGGGAGTTGCTTGATTTTAAAAAAGCATTCAACACCTTTCCCAAGAATGATCCTCTATCATTCTGCTGAAAATCTAATTTTTCCTGCATCCCTCTTCTGGTTCACTCCCTGCCCAGCCACTCTTTTCTCTCCCATTTCCTTGTTCTCAGTTAAAAGACAGATATGGTTGACGTAACTTGTATCCGTAAACTGTACTTACTTGACTCTTTTTTAAGAAATGGGGTATGTTTCTGATTTCAAGATCAAACATTATTTTCATGTATTCTACTTTTCCAGCAGGAGATTTCATGTTTGGAGTAAAAGATTTTCTCTTTACCGGGCTCAGCCTTTTGCCATTATCTCTAGTTGCAAGCTCCGCTCTTTGTGGACAGCTTTCCACCTCCACCGAGGTACAGGGGAATGTCACGATTTTGCAAGAGACCAAGAGTTGTCCTCAATGCGATTTAAGCAATGCTGATTTGAATCGGATGGATCTTTCAGGAGCCAATCTTGAGGGAGCGAATCTGTCACGAGCCCAATTACACCTTACAGATCTATCAGGAGCCAACTTGCGGAATGCTGATTTGCGGGAGACTGCCTTTGGAGGTGCAGACCTGGCCGGCGCAGATCTCAGAGGGGCTGATCTGCGCGGGACCTTATTTGCCGGTGCCTACATGAGTGGTGTTCTCCTTGACGGCGAACTGATAAGCACCACACCTTACGCCCAGGAGCAGATGAGTAATGCACAAGAAACCGTTTATGTGGAAGACACGGTGAAATCGAAGACGGTGCCAGAAACAGAAGAGATGAGTATTGGTGCGCGTCGTGATTTTGAAGAAACACCACCGGTTTTACCTGCCGGAAAAAGTGCAGAGGCAAAAAAGGAAAGCGAATCTGTCAGCCCAGTAAAAGATAGTCAAATAACAGAGCAGCCAGTACCCGGCGAAGCATTGGTGCCCCAGGAAAGCCCTGCTGCACCTGACGCCAAGGCGAGTCCTTCACTGCAGCAGGTACGCATGCCTGCTGCAGGTGAAAAGAGTGCAGTGGTCGCCGACAGTGAGAGCCAAGATATTCATCCAGTGGAAGTGGGCGGAGGAGCGGATGAATCGCCTGCAGTTGTAGCAAGCGAGACTGTGACCGGTGGAGAGGATGAGGAAAAGAAAGCTGTGGCTGCGTCTCATCAGGAAGTTGAGAATCCCCCTGCAACAGAAGCGATTGAGAGCGATGCTGTTGCAGTTTTGCGGCCCCTTCCCAAGAAGGAGCCTGTCGCTGTGGAGACCGCTTCTGTGGTGGGGAGTGACGGTGAAGGATCTGCTTCACCAGGAGCAGAGACAACTCCTGACTCCCTGGAGTACCATAGGGCAGCGTCAGTGGAAGGAGAGGCTGCACCAGAAAGAGAGGCAGAGGGCGACCAAGAGCGCTTGTCAGATGAAAGTGTGCTCAGCACCGGAAAATCAGAAGAACCTCCTGCAAACCTGGCAGATGTTGAGGACGTGAAACAGGTGGAAGAGGCAAGCATTGACCAGGAAACATCGTTAGATGCTCCTCCTTTGGAGGAAGAGGTCCTACGCAATATAGAACGCTTATTGGATACGAATCAGTGTTATGGGTGTAACCTCGAAGGTGCTGATCTCAGCGGCAGGGGACTTGAAGAGTCTGATCTGGAAGGGGCCAATTTGAGTAAGGCCAATCTCAAAGGTGCTGACCTGGAAGGAGCGAATCTGAAGGGAGCGAATCTAACAGGTGCAGATCTTCAAAATGCTGATCTGTCAGAGGCGGATCTGTATAAGGCAGATTTGACGGATGCAGACCTGACCGAGACCGACCTTGAGGAAACCTTGCTTGATGATGCTATTCTTACTGGAGTAAAAGGGTATCAGCAGGGGACGTTGTTGTTGGTGGAGTAGTCTTTCAGAACAATGCTCTCCTCTGTCGTGATTTCACTACGCAGGAACAGCAGGATGCCGAACAGGGAATATCAAAGGTCGAAGTCTTTTACTTCTGCAGATTGATGTTTTCTGTTCGTTTTTGACATTATTTTCAGGTTGGAATAATAATTTTCCTATCCAAAACAATGTATGCATCATCGGCCGGAACATTGTGAAAGACGATCAACAAACAAAAAAAACAATGGTACGGTCCGATGATGGCTGATGGAGGAAAAACCTGACTGGCGTATTGCTGAAAAAATTAGGCTTTGGCGATTTCAATGATGGTCAGTTCGTAATTGAGAGGATGTCCGGCAAGGGGATGATTATAATCAATGGTAATGGTATCGTCCCCGAGTTCGACAATGGTGGCCGGCACCTGGTGGGTGACCCCATTCTGCTCAACATTCATGGTAAGGATCAACCCCACCTTTGCCTCTATCTTGTTGTTGAACTTTTCCTGCGGGATGATTTGCAGAAGATCACTGCGGCGGATACCATATTCACCTTCTTCAGGTTCTATGCGTATCTTGCGCATTTCCCCAACCTGCATGCCCTTCAGGCCGCGCTGTATGGCTTTGGGGGTGTCTTCTCCTCCCATTGTAATCACCCTGGGGCTTGACGCCTCCACGGTTTCGAAGACTGTTCCATTATCTAAAGTCCCGATCAAGGCGACTGTGACGGTATCGTTGGCTTCTACCTGTTTCATACTAAGAACAATGCTCCTGTATAATAAAAGTGGATGGTAAATTCTTACTCATTATTTGAGACGAAACCTTAGATTTTAAACGATCGCTCTCTCTTTGGCAATGATTAGGTAACCTGTGGTATCATGTTTCCCTCTCCCTTGACCTTGTTTGCAACCAAAGCTGTATCTTGACAAATCACTGATACAGGCATACATTGCCCAATTCTTAACTATTTTTAAAATGTTTTTTGTCACGCCTTGCTTTTGCTGATGAGTTGAAAAAAAAGCTGGATCAGCTCTCTTGCAGCGTGTTGAGTGAGCGAACGGAGTGATTTGTGAAAGTTGTTTGTGATAAGTACAAGGAATCTATGGAATCTGAGGAGGCGGAATGTCGTCATCCCGATGATTACTGCACAACCAGGACCGCCTGTATGATCAATTTTTTAGAAAAAGAACGAAAAAGGGATCAGGCTAGCGATAAAAAAAGATCAGAAGAAAGGTTAAAAGTTGAGGCAGTTATGGTAGAGCTGGATTTTTTAAAAAATAAGGATGGGTTACTTCCTGCCATCGTACAGGATGCTGCAAGCGGTGAAGTTCTCATGTTGGCCTACATCAATCAGGAATCGTTTGAAAAAACAGTGGAAACCGGTAAGGCCCATTTCTGGAGCAGGTCGAGACAAAAGTTATGGCTCAAAGGTGAGTCCTCCGGGCATGTTCAGCTTGTTCAGGATATCCTGGTGGATTGTGATGCGGACACCGTAGTCTTCAAGGTAGAACAGTTAGGTGGTGCCGCGTGCCACAAGGGATATAGGTCCTGTTTTTTTCGTCGAGTTGAAATGAATGAATTACGGACTGTTGGGGAACGTGTCTTTGATCCGGCCGTTGTCTATGGAAAGAAATAAGGCCCTGTTTTTCCTGGTTGGCTAAATGGGTCGATAAAAAAATGTCTTTTGAGAGATGGAGAAAAATATGAAGCAGCTGAAACTCGGCCTCCCCAAAGGAAGTCTTGAAAAAGCAACCATTGAGCTTTTTGAGAAAGCCGGTTGGCTCATCAAACCAAAGTCACGGAACTATTTTCCTGAGATCGATGATCCTGAACTTGCCTGTTCAATCTGCCGACCCCAGGAGATGTCCCGGTATGTCGAAAGCGGGATGCTTGATGCGGGGATCACTGGAAAAGACTGGACCATGGAAAACCAGTCTGAAGCAGTGCTCGTCAGCGATCTTATTTATTCAAAGGTGAGTAGAAAGCCGACTAGGTGGATTATAGCAGTCAGTGGAGATTCTGATATCACCTGTATTGAAGATTTGGAAGGGAAAAAGATTGCCACTGAACTTGTGAATGTGACTAAACGTTTTTTTGCCGAAAAAAAGATCAACGTGGACATCGAGTTTTCCTGGGGAGCAACAGAGGCAAAGGTCGTCTCCGGACTTGCGGATGCCATTGTCGAGGTCACGGAAACCGAGAGTACCATCAGGGCCCATGGCCTGCGTATTATCTATGAACTGATGGAATCAAACACCCAGTTCATAGCTAATAAGGAAGCATGGAACACCCCCTGGAAAAGGGAAAAAATTGAAAATATTGCCATGCTTCTTCAGGGCTCACTCAATGCAGACAGGATAGTGGGACTGAAGATGAATGTCTCCCAGAAAAAACTTGATAACATTATTGAATTATTACCAAGTCTCAATGCACCGACCGTTGCCAATCTTTATCATACCGATTGGTTTTCCGTGGAAACCGTAGTTTCCGAGGATGTGGTCAGGGATTTGATTCCAGCACTGAAAAAAAACGGTGCAGAGGGGATCATAGAATATCATCTCAGTAAGGTGATATGAAATTCGTTGATATCAAATTTTTGTTGAGCGTTCACAATCTCTCGCAGCTGCCAGACCCTTCGTTGCCGGAGATAGCCTTTGCCGGAAGGTCAAATGTCGGCAAATCTTCACTGATTAATGTGCTGGTTGGCAGAAAAGCCTTGGTGAAGGTCAGTGGACGACCAGGAAAAACCCAGGGCCTGAACTATTTTGAAATTGATGGATCTGTTTACCTTGTAGACCTTCCCGGCTATGGTTTTGCCAGGGTTTCCAAGGGAATGCAGGATAAATGGCAGGCCCTCATCACCAGTTACCTGGAAACCCGCTCCACCCTCTGTTGTGTGGTGGTGATCATGGATATACGCCACGGTGCAAAACCTCAGGACAGCCAATTGATTTCCTGGTTGAAGCAACAGAATATCCCTTTTCTTCCGGTCTATACAAAAGTGGATAAGCTGTCCGGCAATGCAAGGCAAAGAAATGCGGCGGCACTTGATGCCGGACACACCATTGACTCCAGTCAGAGAATACTTTTTTCTGCAAAAAGCGGTCAAGGCAAGGAAGAGCTTGAGAGAGCTCTTGCATCTTTTGCTAAAATAGATTAACTTTTTCCGAATATAGGTAAATATACCTATGCCTGGTGACTGTGACTCGCTGCTATTCAGCGTCTGTCACGTGTTACAATATGTGAATGCATGAAAGGGGAGGATAATGTATGTCACTTCGCACTGAATGGCCATGCTGGGAAATCATGAAATGTGATGAGTCCCAGGAATGTCCTGCCAAAGAAAGTTCGTCAAAGCTCTGCTGGGAGATTATCAAGGAAGTTGACAATCTTTCATTTAATATCTGCATGGATTGTCTCGTGTATATCAGTCAGCTGAAGGATTCGCAGTTCAGTGAGGAAGAACTTTTGAGCATCATGGCTCAGAAAGGGGTGAATGTACTGAACGGTAAACAATGTCCTAATTTCAAAGGATGCCCTAAAGAACAAAAATAATAGATAGAGTTGGACAAAAAAAGGTACTGCAAGGGATTATGATCAATTTGATCATAATCCCTTTTTTTATTGTTCAGATTTGAGAACTGCCAGAAAGGCCTGCTGTGGAATATCCACATTGCCGACCGTCTTCATCCGTTTTTTTCCTGCCTTCTGCTTTTCCAGGAGTTTTCGTTTTCGACTGATGTCGCCGCCATAGCATTTTGCAGTTACATCTTTACGCAAGGCGGAGATATTGGTCCTTGCCACAATGGTACCGCCAATGGCGGCCTGGATGGCAATTTTAAACATCTGTCTTGGGATTTCCTCTTTGAGACGTTCACAGGCGTGGAGTCCCCGGGCCCTGGAATTGGATCGGTGAACCAGCTGGGAGAGGGCGTCAACAACCTCTCCGTTGACAAGGATGTCAAGCTTGACCAGGTCACTTTTGCGATAGTCGTAAAGCTCATAATCAAAAGAACCATAGCCCTGGGTCACTGATTTGAGCCTGTCGTAAAAATCATAGATCACCTCAGCCAGTGGCAGCTCGCAACTGAATTCAATCCTGCCGGGCATTGGGTAGTGGTAGTTGGTGTTTTCACCGCGACGTTCCATGCACAGGGTCATTACCACCCCCATATACCGCTCAGGAATGAGAATAGTGGCCTTGATAAAGGGTTCTTCAACCCTGTCAATATGCATGGGGTCAGGAAAGTGGGCTGGATTGTCCACTTCCAGTATGGTCTGATCTTTGAGATAAAAAATGTATTTAACAGAAGGGACCGTCAAGATCAGTGAGATATCAAATTCTCGCTCCAGTCTCTCCTGGATGACTTCCAGGTGAAGCAGGCCGAGAAACCCACAGCGGAAACCAAAACCCAGGGCTGCTGAGGAATCTTTCTGGAAGGTGAGTGCCGCATCGTTGAGTTGCAGTTTTTCCAGGGCGGTTGCCAGATCTTCATATTCATCTGTTGATATGGGATAGATGGATGAAAAGACGACCTGCTGAACCTCTTTGAAGCCTTTCAGGGCCTCGGTGCATGGATTGTCTTTTAGGGTGATAGTGTCTCCGGGGCGGGTGTCACTGACGTTTTTTACTCCGGCAAGAATATATCCTACTTGACCGGCACTCAAAGATTTGACCGGTTCTCTGGTCACCTTAAATATTCCGACCTCCTCAACTCGGTACTCTGCGTTATTGGACATGAAGTAGATGATGTCATTGGGCTTGACAGTTCCATTGATGATTCTACAGGAAATGATAGTGCCCCTGAAGGGATCGTAATTTGCGTCAAAGATAAGGGCCTGCAGCGGTGCTTTCGGGTCTCCCTGTGGGGGAGGAATATAGTTGACGATCGCCTCCAGAATGTCTTTCACCCCCTCTCCACTTTTTGCAGAACAGAGCTGGATTAAATCACCATCAAGGCCGAGGTCTTCCTCTATCTGCATGGACACTCTTTCTGGTTCTGCGGAGGGGAGGTCGATTTTGTTGACCACTGGAATGATCTCAAGATCGTTTTCCATGGCAAGGTAGAGGTTGGCCAGGGTCTGTGCCTCAACACCCTGGGCAGCATCGACCAGGAGTAAGGCACCCTCACAGGAACTGAGAGCCCTTGACACTTCATAGCTGAAATCAACATGCCCAGGAGTGTCCACCAGGTTAAGACTGTACTCTTTGCCATCATCAGCAATATAGGGAAGGCAGATGGTCTGACTTTTAATGGTAATCCCGCGTTCGCGTTCAATGTCCATAGTATCCAGCAGCTGATCTTTAAATTGGCGATCGCTCACCTGTTGACATAACTGAATCATACGATCTGCAAGGGTGGATTTGCCATGATCTATATGGGCGATGATTGAGAAGTTACGTATATTTTTCATGTTTGGTCTATAATTATGGGAAGCAGTGAAAAAAAAGTGATGGACGGAGGAGCATTCAAGCAAAAAACATGCTTTTTAGCACAAAAAAGAGAACAATAAAATAGAATTTTGTTCACGCTGTTGGCTATGGTAACATATCAATGGGATTTAAAAAACAAATCGTGTCCCGGGATATTCTGATTGCCTTTTCCGGAAACAGGAGTAATAATGTCAAGTTCCGTTCACAGAGTTTATAACCCTTTTGCCAATATGTCTTTCATGGGGCATCTGACCTGAGCAATTCTTTCCACAAGGTGGCAAGAGCGGGTTTTTGATTGGGTTAGCAGTTAATCGAAGCTTCGTGACATTGCCTGTGCGGCTTATTACGAGATAGAGGATATGAGCTCCAAAAAAAAGAAAGTAGCAAATAAAGCAACAAAGCCTCAGCAACATCCTCTGGTTGCCCTGACGGAGGATAATAATCTTCCCACGTTAAGCAACCCTGCATTGCACAGGTATCTTCAGGAAATAAGCCAGTATGAACTCCTCAGCCGTGAAGACACCGACAATCTGGCTATTAAATTTCGTGAAAATGGTGACCAGGATGCAGCGTATCGGCTGGTATCTGCCAATCTGCGTCTAGTCGTCAAGGTTGCCATGGATTTCCAGAAGTATTGGATGCAGAACTTTATGGATCTGATCCAGGAAGGCAATGTTGGTCTGGTTCAGGCAACCAAAAAGTTTGACCCCTATCGAGGAGTGAAGTTTTCCTACTATGCCGCCTACTGGATTCGTGCCTATATCCTTAAATTTATAATGGATAACTGGCGCATGGTGAAAATTGGAACCACCCAGGCCCAACGAAAACTCTTTTTTTCCCTGAATAAGGAAAAAAGATTGCTTGAGTCCCAGGGGTTTAAGCCTGAAGTCAAGCTTCTGGCTGAAAGACTCAGTGTCAAGGAAAGTGAAGTTATTGAGATGAGTCAACGGATGGATAGCTGGGATGTCTCCCTGGAAAGTCCTGTACGTTCAGATTCTGAAGATGAGCAGAAAAACTTTATCCCCACCAATGGTCCTGCCATTGAAGATGTGGTTGCCGGAGACGAAATGAAGGATCGTCTTTCCGAGTTGCTGACCATCCTCAAAGAGAAACTGAATGACAAGGAAACAATGATTTTAGAGGAACGACTACTCACCGACGAGCCGCTTACCCTGCAGACCATTGCCGATCGTTTTGGTATATCCAGAGAGCGTGTTCGTCAGATAGAGGTGAATCTTCTGAAAAAAATGAAAAAGTATCTCGAGGTTGAGATGCCTGATATTGTAGATTTTTTTGACGGAAAGCGAATGATTCAAAAGGGTGGCTGAAAGAACGGCTCATCTCTTTATATTGGTGATATAATTTTTATGATGGTGTTTCTTCATCCGTTTCGTTGCTGCAAATTTTATATCATTACGACCTACTTTGATAAGCCGTAATGATATAAAATTCACGCCTCGCATATGAAGTTTTTTCCTTAGCCATCGATAATTTTGAGTTTTTAAGAGATTGTCTTTTATGAAAGTTCCATTATTAGATCTCGGTACGCAACTGGAGTCTCTTCGAGACGATATTGTTGCTGCAGTGACAAAGGTCGTTGACTCAACCACCTATATTCAAGGGCCGGAGGTCGTTTCTTTAGAGGAAGAGGTGGCATCCTACTGCGGCACCAAGCACGCTGTCGGTGTCTCCTCCGGTACCGACGCCCTGCTTGTTTCCTTAATGGCCTTAGGGATTGGACCTGGGGATCGTGTTCTCACCACCCCCTACAGCTTTTTTGCGACAATGGGGGTGATCCTTCGTTGTGGAGCGCTGCCTGTATTTGCTGATATTGATCTTCTTTCATACAATATCAATCCCCAGGCAGTGGAGGAAATCCTTGCCGCGGATAAGGAAAAGTCCATAAAGGCAATTCTTCCCGTACATCTTTATGGGCAGTGTGCTGATATGGGAGCTATCCTTGGTCTCGCAGAACAGTATAGTGTTCCTGTGATCGAGGATGCTGCTCAGGCCATCGGCGCAGAGTATCCCGATCCATCCAGTGGCAAGTGGAAAAAAAGTGGTGCACTGGGCCTCGCCGGCTGCTTTTCTTTTTTCCCCAGTAAAAATCTAGGGGGTATTGGTGATGGAGGAATGGTGGTCACCAATGATACAGCCTTTGCCGACCTGTTGCGCATGCTCCGTAATCATGGTGCAGAACCCAAATATTACCATGCCAGGATAGGAGGGAATTTTCGTCTTGACCCTATCCAGGCCACCGTCCTTCGCATCAAACTCCAACACCTTGAACAGTGGCATGGAGACAGAAGAAAAAATGCAGCTCGTTACAACGAACTCTTTTCCAGGACATCTCTTATTCAGGACAAACGGGTAGTTCTGCCGACTCCGGTCTATCATGAGCAGGCAGTTGCGGCAGGCGGCAGCAAAAATTATCATATCTATAACCAGTATATTATTCGTGTCAGTGACCGCGATGCTTTGATGGAATGGCTACGTTCCCATGATATTGGTTGTGAAATCTATTATCCCCTTGCCCTGCACGAACAGGAATGTCTGCAAGGGCTGATGGATATTGATACCTTTCCCAATGCAGAAAAAGCTGCCAGGTTCACCCTTGCCTTGCCTATTTACCCTGAACTTACCCCTGCAATGCAGGAGTACGTAGTTGAAAAAATAGTCGCATTCCACATGCGTTGAATGAACAGTCTCCAGTTATTGTGACTTTCTGATGCTGCAGTTCATGCACCTTCATGTCTCATCTTCCACACCTCTGAAAATTGGTGCCTTCGCCATTTTAAAGAGCAGTGCTCTTGTTTTCTCTATCCTGTTCCTCCTCCCCTCTCTGGTCGCTGCAGAGAGCAGTGTTGTCCCTCCAGAGATTGCTCCCGATCATGAAATAGTCTTAAAAGGCGTGCAGGAGCAACCCACCTGGATGGTGCTCTGGGAGAGAGCCCGCGAACAGGCGAGGCTGAGTGAATATGATGAGGCTGCAGCGAGTTATGAGAAGCTTCTCCAGGAAAAGCCTCACATAGAGGAGGCCCTTCGAGAATACGTCCTGGTCTTGATGCACCTGGAACGATGGGCTGAGGCCACCTATGTATTGTATAAGTTGCTGGAGATTGACTCGCTCTCTCCTGAATATCAACTGTATGCCGGACGATTGGCACTGAAGCAACAACGTTACGAGCAGGCCTCGGTTTTTTTCGGCTATGTTTACACCCTCTCCCCTGATGGTCCTAATTCCATTGAGGCCCTGAAGGGGATGGTCTATGCCATGCAGAAACAGGGAAGAAAGGACCTTGCCTATCCATTGATGGAGCAACTCTACCTGCGAGTTCCACATGAAGAAGCATTTATTCGCCAATTGGCTCAGTACAGTCTGCTTCTTGGCCACCACAAAAAGGGCCTGGGCTTTTATCGTATCCTCCTCAATGAGTTTGAAGGAAAACCACAGGATTTCTTTACTGCTTCCTCACTATTCGAGGAAACAGGCGATCTGGAGATGGCCGTTCGCTGCTGGCGAGGATATCTGGAAAGCCATTCCTACTATCTCCCTTTTCATAAAAAGTTATCTCACTATTATCTTGCGCATGGGCAGGAACGTTCTGCTCTTCCCCATCTCCTGGTTCGTCTTGCTCGCAAAGAAGGTGATCCTGAGCTGCTTCTGCAAATTGGTCAAATTTATCTTTACCTCGAAGGTCGACCTGACAAGGCGCTCTATTATTATGAGGAGTATAGGCAAAAACGTCCCCGAGACAGTAAAGTCGTAAGAGAGATAAAACGAATTCAAGCCGTTCTTGCCAATGACCTGCTGGTCATTGTTGAAAATGAAGGTGCCTGGCCGCTCTGGAGAGATCTTGCCAGAATTACTCCTAACCGTCTTGCCATTTATTCTTCTATGGCCGAGCAGCTTGAAGAGATGGGAAAAGAAAAGGAATTGCTTGAAGTCTTGGAGATCATCAACGCCCACGATCCAGGGGACCAGGATGTTCTGTTCAAACTGGCCCATCTCTATTTTGCAAAGGGAGATCTTGCAGCCTCTGCTGGTGCCCTGGATTCCTTAAAAGAGGGAGCGCGCTCAGGGGGGGAATACTTTCTCCTGCGAGGCAGAATAGAGGAGGGGAAGGGGGCGCTGTCCCAGGCCCTTACTCAATACAAACACTATCTTCGGGAAGTCCCTCAGGACTACACAGTCCTGTTGAAGTGTCTTCACTTTTCTAGTGAATTGGGCCTGATAGAGGAGCTCGAATATTTTTATCACTTACTTCCTGGGGATGAAGCGAATACAGCTGTTAGCCAGGAAGGGAATATCATTTATGGAAAGGCCCTGCTCTTCAACGGCCTGACATCAACGGCCAGATTATTTAATCGAAAACTCCTTAAAGAGCAGAGGTCGGATTCTTCTGCTCTGCATGCCGTGGAAGAAGATATTGTTCAGACTCTTCTCCTTGAAGAAAAACTCTTTGAGGCTGAACAGGAACTTATGACTCTTCTTCTGCAAAGGAAAGGAGGAACGTTTCTTGTTACTCAGTTGATCCATGCCGCACTACTCAATCAGGATTGGGACAGGGCCTGGAAATGGTACGAGTTCCTTGTACTGGAGAGTGATTCCTCAGAAAGGGATTGTGGCAGGGATTCCTTTCTGCTGTTCAACAAGAAAATCTCTATTCTCCAGAAATCAGGCCAGCTTGAAGTTGCCATAGAGATGGTGGAAGATTTTTTGCAGGACCCTGGAACACCTTGCAGCAAAGAGAAGGGGAAGTGGCTGGATTTGAGGCTAAGGCTAGCTGAGCTCTACTCTATAAACAGGGAGTACTCGAAGGCAGAAACCCTCATAAAAACCATTGCTACCTCCTCTCCTGATATCTTTGAGATGCAGGTCTTGGCAGAGGCCATCAGAGGAAAGATGGCCAAAGATAATTCCCGGGAGCACCTTCTTGAATTTCTCGCTGGCGCAACTGATGGAAGCACGGGTTCTCTGATGAACACCGCGCTTCTTCTCAGGAGATATGGTGAGGATCAGGGAGCCCTCTTTCTCGTGAAAAACTATCTGGAAGAGGTGCCGGACTCTCTTCGAGCAAGATGGGTCAAAGCACAACTGTTAGCCGCAACAGGTGATGATTTTGCCGCCCTTTCCCTTTTTCAGGAACTTTCTCAGGAATTCCCCGGTGAAGGGAACTTTCAACAAAATATTTATCAATTACAGTTTAAACTGGCAAAATTTCAGGAGTTGACCCAGGAGCTCGCACCGCAATGGAAGGTGCAGCAGAGGGGGACAGCACCACTTGTTGAACATTCCATTCCCTCCGCTATACAATCCATGGAGATAGGGAAGCAGTTGCTTTTAGCCCGTACCTTCTGGGCAGAAAGAAGATGGGACGAGTCTCTGCTGATTTACGAGTCCCTGCTGCAGCCTCCAGTTGAGCAGCTGTTTTCCGAAAGGATCGCCCGGGAAGAGGTGGAGTTAATCCTTCCTCCACAAGAACGTACCTTTTGGAATGTTATCACCTTTACCACCCCGCCCGAGCCTGATAGGTTAACAGTGGTCATGGGTCCAGAATTCATCAGAGAGAACCTGGAAAAACCTGTGGCTGGGATTGCAACTGAGCTCTATGCTTCATACCGTTGGCAACAGGTAGTGGCCAGGGAAGTATCTGTTCGTAAGGAAATGCGTGATGGAAATTATTACCAGGCGATGAAGGAGTATCAGAACATCCTGAAAAAGGATCTCTCCACAGAAAGCCTTTTTGATTTGGCAGGAGTTTACTCCAGACTTGGCTTTCTTGGTAAAGAGGCTGCCCTCTACGAAATTATAAAGGAGGAAAGTCCAGGGTATCCTGATCTTGATGAGGCCCTTCTGCGCAACAGCATGAAACGTGAACCAAGGGTTACCCTTTTCTCCGCTTGGATGGAAAAGGACGGTAGAGAAGGCTATTGGGACAACAGGCAGCTGGCTGGAGGTGTACAGGGATGGTTTATGCCTTCACTGCAGCATGAGATCCTCCTGGATGGGCATCGAATTTATAATAGTTCCGAGGAGACTGAACAGGAACTCTGGAGAAATCGACTGCAAGCCAGAATGAAATGGAGCCCTGTGTATGATCTCGATTTTCTCCTTGGAATAGGGGGGGACAGGGCAGATGGCAATTCTGGCAGCACCGTTCCTCTTTATAATATGCAGATAAAGGGAAGGGTAGGAGACATGGTGCAGGCTACCCTTGGCATTGCCCAGGATGTTGTTGACGACACCGTTGAATCGCTTCAGGAGGCGATCCGCAGGAAAGAGTATGAGGCCGGTATTACGCTGGATTTTTTGCCTCGCCTGTTTGGTGGCGGGGGATATCTGTTTACCGAATATTCTGATGGGAACCACCAGAACAGGTATGATTTCTGGACCTCATATATCCTGCATAGCGAACCAAGTCTGCTGCAGCTCAGATATGGATACGAATTCTCTCATAATTCTAATGAGAACCAGGGCAGGGATTATTCCCATGAGTATGGCTTTGCTCCCGGGGACCACCCTTACTGGAGCCCAAAAGAGTACTGGCAACATCTCTTTACCATCTCCTTTGAGCATCATTTGGCAGAGGATGTCCTTGGCCGGGCTGCACCAAGCTATTATTCCTTGGAATATTCGTTAGGCTACGAATATGGTGGTTATGACTTCCATCAGGTAAAGGCCAAGATTTTTCTTGAAATGAGTCGTCATTTTTTATTAAATGGTACTTTGGATTTTATTAATGGAGACCAGCAGAGACAAGAGAATCTCTGGCTGTCTTTAATCTATCGCTGGTGATAACTAATTCCTGCAGGATGTTTTTTTTAGGTAATTATCCTGCAGGGTTTTGTTTTTTGGAGGAAGTTGATGGTAGAGCGTATACCAATGTCAAACAGAGGACATCTGAAACTCAAGGACGAGTTGTACCGTCTTGAGCGCGTCGAAAGGCATGAGATTGTCAAGGCCATTGAAATAGCAAGAGAGCATGGTGATTTAAAAGAAAATGCCGAATACCATGCGGCAAAAGAGCGTCAGGGCTATATCGAAGGACGTATTCTGGAACTAAAAGATAAACTGGGCAGGGCAGAGGTAATTGACTGTGTAAAAGTGAATTGTCAGCGGGCTGTATTTGGCACAGTGGTCAACCTTCTCGATATGGATAGTGATGAAGAAGTGAGCTATCAGCTGCTTGGGCCTGAGGAAGCCGATGTCAAAAGTGGTTCGATTTCTGTACTTTCTCCCCTGGGGAGGTCTCTTTTGGGAAAAGAGGTGGGTGATGAGGTGCTGGCGAAGACACCCGGGGGGACACGGGAGTTTGAAGTCATGGATATCTCCCCGTCGGAGTTCAGCTAACTGGTATCTGTCTATGGGAAGGAAAGGGGTGGAAAATTGTTCTCCTTTCTCTCTCTTTTATTGGTGGGAATGTAGTTCGGGTACCAGCATGCCTGAGAGGAAGATGTCAAGGACCTGGCTGATGGTTTCCTCCACAGTATACTCTGTTTCCAGGGAGAGGGTCCAGACTCTGGAAATTTCATCAAGTGCTCCAAAAAAGGCACGCTTTGCGATACCAGGACGAATGGAGTCTCGATAAATTCCCTGTTCCTGGCCGAGTTTGATGATTGTTGAAATAATATTCACATATTCACTGAATTTATTATTTCGATACTCTTTTATGAGTTTGGCACTTTGTCTGAGTTCGATCTGAATGACTTCCGCCAGGTTCTTATTTTTTTTCATTACGGTCAAGTGCTTTGTTGCAAAGATTTCAAGCATCTTCCTGGGGTCTTCTTCCGCTGCCAGGAGTTTTTTGACCTGTTCGATCAGGTTGCCGATTTCCTCCTCAAAGACAGAAATGAGGATATCAAACTTATTATTGAAGTAGAGATAGATTGTTCCGTCTGCCACCTTGGCTTCTTTGGCAATATCGGATATCCTGGCGTTGAAAAAGCCTTTTTTGGCAAAGACTTTTGTCGCCGCATGTATTATTTTTGAATGTTTGTTTGCAGCTTTCATGAGAAATAATTTTGCCAATGTCAGTTGACATTGGCATTGAGAAAATAAGAAAATGAATGAATGGTTATTCATTCATTTTAGCAATATTCGCCGAATTGTCAACGTTTTGTCTCGGCAACTTGCAATTTATTTGTTTTTGCTTATCAAGCAACCTCCCGAAACCATTTGTGAAGAGATAGGGGCTCGTGAAGATAGGGAACCTTCACGGTTTTTCGGATTGTTTGAAGAAACCCATTAATTATTATCAGGAGTAGAGTTATGAAAGTTCTGGTTGTCGGTTCAGGTGGTCGTGAACATGCCCTTGTCTGGAAAATACACCAAAGTTCTGGGGTGGAAAAAATTTACTGTGCCCCGGGAAACGCTGGTATCAAAAGAATGGCAGAATGTGTCGATATCAGTGTCACTGATATCGATGCCCTTGTCTCCTTTGCTAAAGAGCAGGAAATTGACTTGACTGTAGTCGGTCCTGAATCGTCCTTAACTGCAGGTATAGTCGACCTGTTTGAGGAAGAAGGACTGCGGATTTTCGGTCCAACAGAGAAAGGCGCCATCCTTGAAGGAAGTAAGGTTTTTACTAAAGAATTTCTCCAGAAATATAATATTCCCACCGCCGACTTTAAAGTCTTCAAAGACCGAAAAAAGGCCAAAAAGTATATTGATAAGTGCGGTGCACCGCTTGTGGTCAAAGCTGATGGTCTTGCAGCCGGCAAAGGGGTAATTGTGGCGTCCTCGGTAAAAGAGGCGAAAGAGGCCGTTGATCTGATTATGCAGGAAAAGGCCTTTGGCGATGCTGGGCGCAAAGTTATTATTGAAGAATGTCTGCAGGGAGAGGAGGCCTCTTTTATTGCCTTCACCGATGGGAAAACGATTTTGCCCCTTCCCACTTCACAAGATCATAAAGCTGTTTTTGACGGTGACAAAGGACCTAATACCGGCGGGATGGGAGCCTATTCTCCAGCCCCTGTAGTTACAGAGGAAATCGCCGACTATGTCATGCAGAAGATCATGCTTCCCACGATACAGGGAATGGAGGCAGAAGGTCGTCCCTATAAAGGTATGCTCTATGCCGGTTTGATGATAAATGGCGATTCAATCAATGTGTTGGAGTTTAATTGTCGTTTCGGAGACCCTGAAGCCCAGCCGCTTCTGATGCGTCTGAAAAGCGATGTGGTGGATATCTTTGAGGCGGTCATTGATGGACGTCTGGACCAGGTAGACATGAAAATCGACCCACGTCCCACTGTCTGTGTGGTCATGGCTGCAGGTGGATATCCGGGTCATTATGAAAGCGGGAAGAGTATCCGCGGGCTGAACAAGGCTGCCAGGGTAAATGGAGTTGTGGTCTTCCATGCAGGGACCGTAATCAAGAATGGAAGGGTCTCCACTGCCGGAGGAAGGGTATTGGGTGTGACGGCTGTCGGCAAAGACCTTGAAAAGGCCATAGCTCAAGCCTACAAGGGTGTTGATTCGATTTCCTGGACAGGAGCATTTCACCGCACTGATATAGGGGCAAAGGCCCTGATGCGGAGAAAGGAATCAGATGCGCAGGCCGTTGTGGGGATTGTCATGGGAAGTGACTCCGATCTGTCGGTCATGCAGGCTGCAGCCGATTTTCTCAAATCCATGGGTATCGCCTATGAAATGACTGTGGCCTCTGCCCACAGGACGCCTGAACGGGCCGTGAGATTTGCCGCAACTGCCAAAAAACGTGGTTTGAAAATGATCATTGCCGGGGCAGGCATGGCCGCCCATCTAGCAGGGGTTCTGGCCGCGCATACAGACCTTCCGGTGATCGGCATCCCCCTTGATGCCTCACCACTCCAGGGGATGGACGCATTGCTGGCCACAGTCCAGATGCCTCCAGGTATCCCTGTGGCCACCATGGGCATTGGCAAGCCAGGTGCCAAAAATGGAGCTGTCCTTGCAGCCAGAATTCTTGCCCTGGAAGACAAAGAGCTGGCCGCCCGTCTGGCAGAATATAAAACAGCCATGGCAGAAGAGGTTGAAGAAAAGGCCAAAAAAATTGGCGGCTGAGAAGTGATTGATTACGTACACCCTTCGCTGGAGGACTACAGGGAGGCCCTGGAAACTCTAGCCAGGGGAGGTATTGTTGCCTATCCCACAGAAACCTTTTATGGCCTGGCTGTTGACCCTGGAAACGACCAGGCCATTTCCGCCCTCTACAGGCTGAAAAAAAGAGATCACCGGAAACCGCTTTCGCTCCTGGTTGCGGATATCTCTGTTCTATCCACCTCCATACGTTCCTTCCCTCCGCTTTACCGCAGCCTCATAGATTCTTTCTGGCCTGGACCGCTTACCCTGGTATTCCCTGCCAGGTTAGATACTTCTCTCCTTCTGCGTGGGGGAGGGGATACTTTGGCGATACGAATATCTTCACACCCGGTTGCTCAGAAATTCTGTTCACTCTGGGGAGGGCCACTCACTGCGACCAGTGCCAACGAGAGCGGTCATCCCTCTCTCGTCAACGCAAACCAGATCAAGAAGTTTTGGGGTGAGAAGATAGACTATGTACTTGATGGAGGAACAGTACCCGGTGGTAAAGGATCAACCATGATTGAAGCCATAGGTGAAGAGATTCATGTTCTCCGGAAGGGGGTCATAACGACGAGAGAGATTTTTCAGGTTTTGGAGAAATGCAAGGAAGGGAAGTGATATTCTCTCTCCCGCTGATCATAGAGAGTATTACGCTTGTAAAAAATAGAGAAATCTGATTCATTTTTAAGAACAATAAAGAGTCGTACCTTGCAAGGAATGGAGTTCTTCCATGTTGCTTTTTTGAAGGAGAGAAGAGATGGATGAGTTGAAATGGGACAAGAAATTTGCCCTGGGTCAAGCAGCTAAGGATGAGGAACTTCTGCAGGAACTCATAGAATTGTTCAAGGAGTCATCTGCTGCTGATCTGGCTTATCTGAAACAGGGCATCAGGAAGGGTGATGCGGCCATGGGCAGGGCTGCTACGCTCTCTCTCAAGGGAGCTGCAACAAGCCTTGGCTTGAATGGTATTGGAGATCTGGCTGCAGTCATGGAAGAGGATTGCCGGGCAGGATCCTTACAGGTGGCAACAGAAAAACTTCCCGAGTTGGAGCAGTTGCTCTCTCTTCTCCAGGAACTGTAAATGAATGGTGCAAGGTGACTCTGGTCGCACCATTTCTGCCTTTTCACACTCCTGCCGAGATTCCCTTGATGATTCCTGTGAACATCTCGGCCTCACTTTACAAAACGTGCCATGTTGCACAACCCCTTCAATTCTTACCCCAAAGTGAATAATTCCTTTCTGTTGAGACCTGCCTTCTAACGGGTGAGTTGGCGGTATTTGATTCTGTGGGGCTGGTCAGCCTCTGTTCCCAGTCGCGCCTTTCTGTCTTTCTCATAATCAGAATAGTTGCCTTCAAACCAGACAACCTGGGAATCGCCTTCAAAGGCGAGGATATGGGTGGCGATTCTGTCCAGAAACCAGCGATCATGACTTATCACCACTGCGCAGCCGCTAAAATTATCCAAGGCCACTTCAAGGGCTCTCAGCGTATTCACATCCAGGTCATTTGTCGGCTCATCAAGGAGTAAAACGTTTCCTCCCTCTTTGAGCATCTTTGCCAGGTGCACGCGATTACGCTGGCCCCCGGAGAGAAGGCCTACTTTCTTCTGCTGATCAGAACCTGAAAAGTTAAACTTGGCCACATAGGCTCGGGAGTTGACCTCTCGAGTTCCAAGCCATACTGTTTCCTGCCCATCTGAAATAGTCTGCCAGATGGTCATCTCAGAATCAAGTGTTTCTCGACTCTGATCTACGTAGGAAAGCTTAACCGTATCGCCCAGGCGGAGGGTCCCTTGGTCAGGGGTGTCCTGGCCTGTAATCATCTTAAAAAGAGTCGACTTTCCAGCACCATTGGGGCCAATGACTCCGACAATGCCGCCGGCAGGCAGACTGAAATTCATATCGTCTACCAGGATGCGGCTGTCGAATCCTTTCTGGATATGTTCTGCTTCAATGACAAGCTTACCAAGACGGGGACCAGGTGGTATAAATATTTGCAGGTCCCTGGCAAGCTGCTCGGTCTCCTGGCCAAGGAGTTTTTCGTAGGAGTTGATACGGGCCTTTGATTTGCTACGCCTTCCCTTGGGAGACATTTTGATCCATTCAAGTTCTCTTTTCAGAGTCCTCCTGCGATCGCTTTCCTTCTTTTCTTCATTGGCCAGTCGTTGTTCTTTCTGCTCAAGCCAGGAGGAATAATTTCCTTTCCAGGGAATCCCACGTCCACGATCGAGCTCCAGAATCCATCCAGCCACGTTATCAAGAAAATAGCGATCATGGGTGACAGCGATGATGGTCCCTGAGTATTGCTGCAGGTGGTGTTCCAGCCAGGCGACGGATTCGGCATCAAGATGGTTGGTCGGTTCGTCAAGGAGCAGGATGTCTGGTTTTTTTAGCAGGATCCTGCACAGGGCAACGCGCCTTTTTTCACCACCGGAGAGTATGCCGCATTTTGTATCAGAAGGAGGGCAGCGGAGGGCATCCATGGCCATTTCCAGTTTGGAATCAAGGTCCCAGGCATCAAGGGCGTCAAGCTTGTCCTGGACTTCACCCTGGCGGTCGATGAGTGTTTGCATTTCATCATCACTCATGGGATCAGCAAATTTTTCATTGATCACATTGAATTCATTAAGCAGGTCTACCGTAGACTGGGCACCTTCCTCCACCACCTCTTTTACACTCTTTTCCGGATCAAGCTCAGGTTCCTGGTGGAGATAATCGATGGTAAGCCCGGGGGAGATGATCGTCTCCCCGTTAAATTCCGTATCAATTCCAGCAAGAATACGAAGCAGTGTACTTTTTCCTGAACCATTGAGGCCAAGTACGCCGATTTTGGCACCATAAAAATAGGAAAGAGATATGTCCTTTAAGACTGGTTTGTCGTCATAGTACTTACTGACTTTAATCATCGAATAGATAATTTTTTTATCATCAACGCTCATCTGAGTATCCTGAATTGAGATTGCTAAAGAGGAGTGGAAAATCATACAATATTATTAATCACTACAATACCCTGAAAGGCAAGAAAAGAAAAGTTCGATATCTTGAAAACATCTGGCTGACCAACAAGTGGACCCTGAACAACAAAGTTACCGCTAGTTACTTGCTCTATTAAAAAAAACAAGTAATATGGGTAGGGACGCAAAAAAATTTGCCGCCCAGTTGAGGACAGCGCAATTCAATACCTCTTCCAGCCATTCTTCATGTAAGTTATATGAAAATTCGTAGTTTTATTTTCTTGATTGTCATTGCCCTGGGATTGTTCCCTCTCTTTATTATGGTGGCCCTCAATTGGCCGAAAACCATTGATCGTCTTGAACATGCAGCAGAACTCGAGACGCAGGCTCGTTCACACGTAGGGTTTGCCCAGTTGAATGCGAGAATACGCTGCCTGAAAAAGAGCCTTATCCGTTCTGCCACACTTCCTTCGGCCATTGCTGCGATCTACGAATCCACCAATGTGGATATCATGTCCGAGGTCTTGAAAAAATGGTTCGAGAGTGATGAGCAGGTCAAGGGACTCATGCTTTTTAGTGCCGATGGAGAGGAGTTGCTCTCCCTCTATAGAAAAGGGCCTGGGTTTTTTTCTGCCCTGTCACCGGTTAATCATTCCGAGCACAAATTTTTTCGCCAATCCCTCGAACTGCAAAAAGATCAGGTTTTTGTCAAGCTTGTCGATCAGCAATCTGATCCCTTTCACCGAACCGGCAGTGATGAATATGAACTGCTCATGTCCACATCTGTGGTGGTTGGTGATTCGGGTCATATTGGTGTTATGATGATGCGCATAGCCATGTCCGAATTCTTGAAAAATTTCAAGAGTTCTTACTGGGTTACTGGAGACGGGACCTATCTTCGCGGTTGTGAAATAAATGTTCCAGCGACTGCTTCTGCGTCTACTCTGGAAGATAGTGATTGTAATGCCTTTGTGGAGTTTCCAGGATTACAGGTAACTGAATTCAGAGATCCTTTGATTTTGCAGGGTAATGACAAGAAAAAGATAGCATGGATGCCGCTTGTTTTCAATGCAGAGCACCAGGCCGTCATGTGGGTGGGAAGTCGGGTTGATGAGAGTGCCATGGCACAATGGAGGGTGAGCATGACCATTAATGTGGTCATGATTATTTGTGTCATGTCGGCCCTGGTTTTTTTTGCTGCCAACTGGATTACCGCAAAAATCGAATTCATCCAGAGCGATTTGCTCCTCGGTCTGGATGATATTATCAATAATGAAAAAAGAACAGAATTCAAATGGAGCGGCCCTCGAGAGATAAAAAATCTAGCCCGAGATCTCACAGCTCTTTCCGAGCGGTACTCCGATACCTGTGAGGCCAGGACCCTTGCCGAAACCTCCCTGCGCGAAAGTGAGGATAAGTTCAGAAGTCTCACCGCATCTGCCCTTGACGGTATAATTTTGATGGATCGTCAGGGAAATATTGCCTATTGGAATGAAGCGGCAACCACAATTTTTGGATTTAGTTCCCATGAAGCGCTGGGAAATCCTATCCATTCTCTTATTGAACCACGCCGAGAAGGTGAAGATTTAACTGTAGAACCATTGGATGAGGAAGAGTCAGGAGATAATTTTGCCCATACCGTTGAGCTTGTTGTCCGTAACAAAAGCGGCAATAATGTCTTTGTGGAACTTTCCCTCTCCTCCACCAGGATCAAAGGGCAATGGCATGCAATATGGATTGTACGCGATATCACTGAGAGGAAACGCAGTGAGGAAGATGCCAGGATACAGCAGCAGCAGCTTCTCCATGCTGATAAGATGATCTCTCTTGGTCTGCTCGTGTCCGGCGTTGCCCATGAGATCAACAATCCCAATTCCATTGCCCTGTTGAATATTCCCATCCTCAAACGTTCCTGGGAAAGTATAAAACCGATACTTGATGAATTTTATGAGGAGAATGGGGATTTTGCTGTTGCCGGTATTGAGTATACCAGGATGCGGCAGCAACTTATGCAAACCTTAACAGAACTAGAGGAAAGTGCTGCGCGCATCAAACAGATCGTAGTTGATTTGAAAGATTACGCCAGGCAGGAGACCAGCGGTCAGCTGTCGCCGGTGGATATCGCCGAGGTGGTCAAGTCAGGAGTTCGTCTCACCTCTAGCAGTATCCATAAGGCCACCAATAAATTTATTACCCACTACGGAAAAGATCTCCCTCAGGTGCTGGGCAACAGGCAGCGCCTCACCCAAGTGGTCATCAATCTGATTCAGAACAGCTGCGAGGCATTGGATAACAGTGATCTCTCTCTTACTGTCACCACCCGTTATAACAGGAAAAATGATGGAGTTGAAATCTCTATCAATGATGAGGGGGCAGGTATTGCGGCCGAGGATCTGAAGCAGGTGACAGATCCCTTTTTTACCACCAAAAGAAGTATGGGAGGGACCGGCCTGGGACTTTCAGTTTCAGCTGGAATCGTCAAGGAACATAACGGGGTGATGAATTTCTATTCCGAACTTGGGAAAGGCACCGAGGTGGTCATCATTCTTCCTGCATTTCATCAGACAAGTTAATGTTGTACGGTTTGCATATGCAGTTTTTGTTTAGCCATTCCGGTATGAAATTTTACAAATAGAAAAAACAGACAAAAAGGTACCATGACAAAAACACGTTACCCAACACTACCGGTCCTTCTGGTGGACGATGAAGGTGCCTGGTTGAACAGCTTTGGCCTGACCCTCCATGCTGCAGGAATCAACAATGTGATCACCTGTAATGATTCAAGAAATGTTTTGGAGGTGATTCAGACGCAGCCCATCAGCGTACTGGTCCTTGACCTTACCATGCCGCATCTGGCCGGAGATAAGCTCCTGCCCATGGTTGTCAAACACTACCCTGAGATTCCTGTTATTATCATAACCGGACTGGATCAGGTCGAAACAGCTGTCCACTGTATGAAACTCGGTGCCTATGATTTTTTCACCAAGGTCGCGGAAGAATCGCGGCTGGTCACCGGCGTTCAGCGTGCCATTGATCTTGGACTGCTGCGCAGGGAAAACAGCTCGCTGAAAGAGCATTTTTTAAAAGACCAGCTGAATAATCCGGAGGCCTTTTCCCATATCATCACCCATAACAAAACAATGCGTTCAGTGTTTCAGTATATTGAAGCCATTGCAACAACCAGCGAACCAGTGTTGATAACCGGTGAGACAGGATCCGGCAAGGAACTGTTTGCACGTGCCATCCACGGCCTTTCAGAACGAAGTGGTGACTTTGTAGCAGTAAATATTGCTGGACTCGATGACACTATGCTGGCTGACACACTGTTCGGCCACAAAAAAGGAGCCTTTTCAGGGGCAGAGCAGAGCCGTAAGGGGCTCATTGCAACCGGTGTTGACGGCAGTCTGTTTCTTGACGAAATCGGTGACCTGACGCCTGGTTCCCAAGTCAAACTCCTTCGCCTGATTCAGGAGAGGGAATATTATCCTCTCGGCTCAGATATTGCCCGCAGTACCAATGTGCGAATGATCTTTGCAACCCATCGTGACCTGGACTCTCTGCAGGAATCAGGGGAGTTTCGCCAGGATCTTTTTTTCAGGCTGCGAACCCATCATGTCCATATCCCACCCTTGCGTGAACGCCTGGATGACCTGCCTCTGCTTCTTGATTATTTTCTTGAGGAGGCTGCAGGCCGTCTGGGGAAAAAGAAACCTGCCTACCCCAATGAACTGCCAATCCTTCTTGGTACCTATAATTATCCTGGAAATGTCCGTGAACTGCAGTCCATGGTCTTTGATGCACTGTCCAAGCACAAAAGCAGAACGCTGAGCATGGATGTGTTTAAGAGGTATATAGAAAAACGCGGCAGTAACTGCGATGAAATCCTTGAGAAAGTGACAGGCGAAACTGTATTCAGTATTCTTGGAACCTTGCCGACCTTAAAGGAGTCCGGTCGCATTCTTGTTCATGAGGCACTGCACCGTGCCCAGGGAAATCAGGCCATAGCTGCCCAGATGCTCGGCATTACCAGACAGGCCTTGAACTGGAGATTGAAACAGGAGGCTGAAAGTTGATGGATAGATGGGCAGAAGAGGAGAGAAGAAGATGAAGAAAATTGGATGTCAGATCAGCGGATACAGTGTCACCTTTGACCAGGCCAAAACAGTTGCAGCAACCATAGCAGAGCAGGATAATGACTTCGCCACCCTGGTTTCCTGGTGTGACCGGGATAAAGGGGTGCACTCCCCATGCTGTCTTAAATGTGAATTTCAAGGCGAGCCTGGCTGGGAAGTATACGGGAGAAACCATGAAGGACGGTTGCGGATCTCTTTTGACGATGATCGTTTTGTATTTATTTACTCTTGAAGAGCAAGCTCTTCCACTGATGGAATGGACTATCCGGAAGTTGAACGCTATTGGGCACCCTGGTCGCCTAGAGAGTGACACCGGTGTTGTCTTTGCTGAATTTTTCTCATAAGCTGATTGTTGTGGCGACTCCAGATTTGGTGGCAGCAGGAAAGGAAGCAGGTTTTTTGTAGGTTAGATTGAGTTAAACAAAAAAAGGCCTTTCGTCAGTATGACGAAAGGCCTTTTTTATTACGATGCTTTCCTGAACAGAATTTACTTGCTGTCCTCGCTGTCGGAAAGACCTTTGACAAGCATAGCACCGGCCAATCCGAGGATACCGATTTCTTTTGCTTTTTTCATCGCAGGTTTCACCATGGATGCCATCATGGCACGGCGTTTGACGCTGCCCATGTCGGCCAGTTCCGGAGTGTAATCGGCAAAGAGCAGTCCCATATCCTTCTTGTTGCCAAAGTAACGGGAGTTGGGGCCTATGTGACCATCCTTGACTTCCAGACCCTTGGCTCCCTTTTTCACATACTGGGAAACCGCAGAATTGGGGTCATCGAGGTCGCCAAAGATGCGGGCACCGGCGATACAGGTCTGTACACATGCCGGCTCAAGACCTGTCTCAACACGTGGCTTACAGTAGGTACACTTATCAGCCTTGCCTTCGCTGATATCGTCAGCAAGGGCAGGGTTGACGTAGCGGGCACCGTATGGACACGCGTCTGCACAGGCACCGCAACCAAGGCAGCGCTCTTTGTCCACCTGCACAGACCCATCAAAGGGATCTTTCCAGGTAGCAGCGACTTCCATTGTTTTGGTCTTACCGCTTTTGTGGTCGGTAAAGGTCATTTCCACAGGATCGGCAGGACACTCATCCACACAGGGTGGTTTGTCACAGTGATTACAGAGTCCAGGGTAATAGGTAGCGGCCATACCGTCGTCAGTCATGGTAGGGCCAAGACGTTTGACCCAGTTACGCTGGTAAGGCACAGGGACCTCCCACTCTGCCCGGCAGGCAATGGTGCAGGCATGACAGCCGACACAGCGCTCCAGATCTATGATCATTCCATATTGCATTGAATATATCCTCCTGAAAAGGGCTTAAAGATGGGATCAGGCCTGAATGTCCAGAACCTTTCCATCTTTTATCAGTTTAACAAAGTTGTTCCTCATACCACTACAGCCGGTCTCAGGATCAATAGCCAGTTTAGTAATAAGGCTCTGATCATCAACACCTGCCCCAACGCCGAGGGTCATCAGGGGGTTGGCACTGCCGTAACCGTGATACATATACACACAGTCTTTTCTGATGCCGGGGGTAACCTTAACCGTAGTAGTCGTGGCAGATTCAACACCCTCGCTATTCACAAAACCGACAGTGTCACCGTCAATGATGCCGAGCTTGGCAGCAACTTCATCGTTGAGCCAGACAGGGTTGTCAGGCATGGCATTGTGCAGCCACACGTTGTTCTGACTTCTGTTGAAGGTATGAACCGGGGCGCGACCGTACAGCAGCCTGGCATATCCCTTAGGGACATCGGGTACTGGTTTGTAGGTCGGAGCACCGGGGTGACCGGCATCCTCGATATCCTCGTTGAAGAGCATAACGGTAAAGTCTTCAGGGATTCCGTAGGGATCCTTTCCTGGCTGGATGTGGATACCATCTTCAGCTTTCAGTTTTTCGATGGAAAGGTTAGCAGTGGCAAGGCTCTTGTCAACCATCTCTTCGATGGTCTTGACAGGGATCTTAGACTCATGGCCCATACGTTTGGCGATCTCGTTGGTGATGTAGATCTGGTCCTTGCGCTCAAACATGGCGGGAACAAGAGGCATACGAGCAGAGATGTACTGCTGATGCTCTTTAGAAAGATCCCACTGGGTGCCTTTCTTGATGTAGTCGAAACGCTCAAGATAGCTGGACTCAGGCAGCAGGATATCAGCCCACATGGTGACGTCTGTAGGCATAACATCTACACACATGACAAAATCCATGGCATTGAACAGATCTTTCATCTTCTGCTGGCCAGGAATGGTCTGCATGGGGTTCTGGCCCCAGACAACACAGCTCTTGATTGGATAGGGCTTGCCGGAAATGGCACAGTCACGGATCAACTCCGTGGGAGTTCCTGGAGGATTGAAGGGATAAACCTTTTCATCCTCGTGATGGTCGTAGTTCAGATCATACTTGTGGCCATGATCTTCTTTGGCCCAGCTCACACCACCAACTTTTGGACCCTTGGCAGGGACCCAGCCTCCTTTTACATAATAGGCGCCAAGAATACCGGCCAGACAGGCCAGAGCACGCTGACGCTGGAAGTCGTTTCCATGCCAGGAAACGTGACGACCAGGATGAACACCTACATGCGGAGCGTTGGCTGCAAGCATTTCTGCAACTTCTTTGATCTGTTTTGCCGGGATGTCACACTCTTTGGCAGCTTTTTCCAGAGACCACTCGGAGATGGCAGCTGCAAATTCTTCGAAGCCTTCAGTGTGATCTTCGACGAACGCCTTGTCATACTTATTATTTTTGACCAGGTAGTTCATGATGGCCAGCATATAGGCGGTATCGGTACCAGGCTTAATCTGTACCCAGATATCGGCCTTGGCAGCAGAGGCAGAAAAACGAGGATCTGCTACAATCAGCTTGGCACCATTCTGTAGTCCCTGAACGTACTGTTTGATATGGGAGACATGGACATTCTCACCAAGATGGTCTCCGATAAAAAAGAGAACCTTGGTGTTGGGCATGTCTATTTTTTCGCCTGGAGCCTTACCGATGGAGGCAACGTAGGCAGTGTCACGAATACCACGACACTGGAAAAAGGATGCCTCACTGACATTGTGGGTCCCCACTGTACGCTCAAAATAGTGCATGGGATATTTGGCAGAAGCACCATGAGGGAATACGCAGATACCCTGGGCACCATGTTTGTCTACGGTGCTTTTCAATTTGGATCCACACTCGTCCAACGCCTCTTTCCAGGAAATACGTTTCCATTTCGGTGCGCCGCGCTTGCCAACGTTTTTCATCGGGTATTTCAGACGATCCACATCGTAGAGCAGTTTAACACCGGCATTACCACGGGCACAGATTGCAGTACCGTTGTCAATGGATTTGGGGTTTCCTTCGAGTTTCATCAGGCGACCGTCGCGGACCTTGCCGACTAGCTGGCAGCGCCAGAAACACATTTCGCAAATTCCGCCGACCACGGTCTTGTCGCCAAAAGTACCCTTTGCATCCAGGGGAGCCTTGGTGACGCCGGTGCTTGCGGAAACAACCTTAGACAGGGGAACCGAGGCTGCTGCCAGGGATGCTGTCTGAAGGAATTTACGCCTCGTTAGGTTGAAAGCCATCTTCGTCTTCCTCCTTAGTGAAAAAATCTATTAACATTACAACCACCCTGAAATAGGGATGGTGAGCTTCTTCCGTGACCCTGGTGTGGAACTTTTGATACCAGGGACGAAACAGTTTTGTCAGGAATTCCTCTTCTCCGGCAAAATCTTTTTCCTCGGCCAGGAGTGAAAGAAATTCAAGTTCGTGAATAATATGATCGGGGAGGTCTGCATCCTCTTGCAGGCCAAAGCCTTTTTCTCTGTAAAAAGCCAGGGTGTTTCCGGCAAAGGTTCCCTGCAGTGACTTGTCCATGTAGACAGAGGCATAGGGCGGTGCGACAACATGGGGCACACCGTTTATGAAGAGACGGGTGTATTCTACCTGCAGGTCTTCTATATAGTCTTCGGCATTGTTGATGGTCTTACGGATTTCAACACCTTCCTCAATTCCTCCCAGGGTTCCGAGAAGGTTGTAGAGGACATCAAAGAACTCTTCATTCATCCAATCGGAATCAGGATATTGCATGCATTGAGCGAGAAAGCGATAGACCGCAGCGATGTCTTGGGAGGTATCAGGAAGCGACATGGTAGGAATTACAAATTTTTATAATGAGGAGGTGAGAAAAGTTATTGCTCACTCCATATTTTTATCTTGTACTGGTTCGAAGATGATCCAGAGCAACAGTTGTTAATAGAAAACGTGTAAACATAGTCAACCGATGATCAGTTGTCAATAAGTTGCTCACTTCCATACTGAAAAAATCAAGTAGTTGAGAATGGTTAGCATTACGCTCGGGAAAATTTTGATAAGTTTTTTTTAAAAAAAAGAAGGTAGGAAACCGTGGTTTTTTGAAAAAATTTTCTATTTTAGAGAAAAGAAACTTGCTCCCGTTTACCGTTTACCTGTTCCAAAAAAAAAAAGTAAAAACCAGGGACGGAGAGTATTTCAAAACATCCTAAAGAAGGGGTCAGCGGGCGGCTTTATCCACTGTGATATTGAATTTCTTCAGCTGTTTCCAGAGCGTTACCCTGGAGATACCAAGAAGTCTTGCTGCCTCAGATTTATTGCCATTGGTTTCATTGAGCACGCTGAGAAGCTGCTGCCGTCGATCAGTGGAAGGAGAGAGGTGATCCTTGACGGGGCGGGGGGTGAGTTGAAATTGCTGGGGGAGATGTTTCGGGGTAATTTCTCCTGCCGTGCAGATGACAAAGGCATATTCGATGACATTGATCAGTTCACGAATATTACCGGGCCAGTGATAGCTGACCAGAAGGTCGAGTGCATCCTTGCGAATGGAGGTAATGTCTTTCTCAGTTTTCAGGCGGGAGCGATTGATAAAGGTTTCAACCAGGAGAGGAATATCTTCTGGCCGCTGTCTGAGAGGCGGAATGTTGATGGGGAGAACCCCTATCCTATAGTAAAGGTCTTCTCTGAATTTCTCCTCAGCCATCAGCTTGTTGAGATTTTTATTGGTTGCCGAAATAACACGGACATCAATGGGGACAGGTTGATGATCTCCGACACGTTCTATCTCTTGCTCCTGGAGAACGCGCAACAGTTTAGTCTGGGTAACCAGCGGCAGGTCTCCTATTTCATCCAGGAAAATGGATCCTCCGTCTGCGGCCTCAAATCGTCCTGTCCGGTCCCGGTCTGCCCCGGTAAAGGCTCCTTTGGTATGCCCGAACAACTCGCTTTCCAGAAGGTTTTCGTTAAGCGCTGCGCAGTTCACCTTGATTAATGGCTCACCACCACGCAGGCTCAGCTGATGGATTGCACTGGCTACTAATTCTTTTCCTGTTCCACTCTCACCATATATAATAATTGGGGCATTGGACTGGGCTGCACTTTTTATGAGGTCATACACCTGTGTCATGACTGAGCTGTTACCGATCAGCCCGTGGAAGCCATTTTCCAGGTTTAACTGTTTACGAAGGTCGTTGATGACTTTTTCTTTGTTGACCACGGCAGTGAGGTCGGTCAATGTTTCTACTCCTCCAACCACAATCCCGTCGCTGTCGGTGAGAACGGTGGCGTTTTTGAGAACATTGACGCGATTTCCGTTTTTCTGTTTAAAGGAGCAGCGAAGATCACGCACATCACCCTTTCGAAACAGGGCACAGCGTTTTCCATCCCGAACCAGATTTTGGCCAAAGCAGTTGTCGCAATTAAGGATTTCACAGGGTTGTCCCAGCAGTTCTTCCTGACTGAAGAGAAGCATCTCTTCCAGGGCCTTATTCACATAAAGGATATTCCCTTTGAGATCGACAAGCATGAGGCCTTCTTTCATTTTGTCGACAACGTCCTTCCAGTTGTCACGGAAATAATCTTTTATCTGTTTTTTTTGGTTCATAGGGATCTCTATTTACTTTCCTTGCAATTATTGAGAGGGGTTTATCATGGAGTTAACACATGTTAACATGGAATAGGTGTTAAGGATAGTGTTAATTTGGTGACAGCTGTTCTTAACTGACGGTTCATTTTTGCTTGAATCAGTGGTGGCTGACGAGTGCTCAGTAAGGTGATAAGCAGGCGAGTTGTCGGGAAACCGGAAGAGAAAAAAGAGTGGCTGGCTAACGAAAGCAATACAAACAGGAGCGTCCCGGGTAAGAGGGTTCTTGCTTGTTTGTTTTTTTTAAGAAGTTTTTATGGCAGGCCAGTGGGCGTCAATTGTTTGGCAGAAGACCCACTTCCAGATAATATTTCAATGCACCAGGGTGCAGAGGGGGGAAGATGCCTTTGATCATTTCTTTTTTGCTCAAATTGGAATAGGCTGGATGGCGCAGTTTGAAATCCTCAAAGTTTTCAAAGATTTTTTTGGTGACGGTGTAAACGATTTCTTCGGAAGCCTTGGCAGTGGTTACCAGCCCCGCTTTAACCCCAAAGCTTTCCACATCCTCTGTATTGGCGGCTGCTGGATAGAATCCAACCGGAATCATTGCCTTCTGGTAGTAGGGTTTGTCACCAAAAAAGGTGTCGGTGCTTGGAATTGCAACAAAACGTACCTTTCTCGAACCGCTTGTAGCATCATTGCTGGCACTGTTTGGATGACCAACGGTATAAAAGAAGGCATCGATTTCTCCCTGCTGCAACATCACATTTGCCTGAGCAGCCCTTCGGTCAAATATCGTTAGGTCGTTATAGGGATCAAGCCCTGCTGAGGCAAGCGCATCCAAGGCATTTTGCCTATACCCGGAACCAACATCGCCTATGTTGACTTTTTTCCCACGCAGATCGGCAACGGTGTTGATCCCGGAATCAGCTGCGGCCACAAGGGTGACAATTTCAGGATAGAGGGAAAATACTGAACGAAGATTGTTTTGCGGGCCTTTCTCTGCCCAGTCAGCCTCGCCATGTACTGCCTGGTACTGTCTGTCGGATTGAGCCAGGCCAAAGAGCAGGTGTCCGCCAAGTATGGCGTTAATATTGAAAACAGCACCACATGTCGGTTCCACGATCGCTTTAATCTGGAAATCCTCCTGGGACTGGTTCAGGATCTTAGTGATAGCTCCGCCTGTGGGATAGTAAACACCGGTAATTCCGCCGGTACCGATGTTGATGAAAAGGGTTTGGGCTGCGCTTGAAGAGGAACTGAACAGAGAGCAAAAAAGGAGAAAGAAAAGTAATCGTGTTCGCATAATCCAATGAACTCCCTGCAGTGTGAATGATAGTAGATTCTCTTCTATACCAGAAAAGCACAATCGGCTCAAAAGGAGAATAACTGGTGCTGATTTTTTTTAAAAAAACGAAAAAGAACCTTATCTGGAAAGAGATGAGATGAACTCCTGTAACAGGCCAAAGGTTTCACACTGGTGAATAGATTTTCGTATCTGTGAACTTCCGGCAAAATGACAAAAATAGCGTCCAATCTGGTTTCTGATATAGGCCAGTACCCTCTTGGTATCGAGGTGTTGTTCCATGAGTTTCATATGTTGGTTGACCCCGACAAGGATCTCAGGCAGGCTTTGCGGCCTCCCTTTTTTACTGAAAACCCACGGATTGCCAAGTGCAGCGCGTCCTATCATGATCCCGTCACATCCGCTTTCCTCCATGCGGGCGATCCCCTGCTCATAACTGCTGATATCTCCATTGCCGATAACCGGTATGGCAATCGCCTGCTTGACCTGCCGAACCACATCCCAGTCCGCATTTCCGGAAAAGCCCTGAGACCACGTTCGCCCATGAACGGTTAGGGCGCTGGCCCCAGCCCCTTCACTCATCTTAGCAAATTCAATTGCTGTCATTGTCTGCTGATCTATGCCGGCACGCGTCTTGACAGTCACTGGTACATCTGATTTTGCCACAACTGCCGAGATGATTTTTTCAGCAAGGGGGATATTTCTCATAAGGGCAGAGCCTGCACCCCGTTTGGTTACTTTTTTCACAGGACATCCCATGTTGATATCGATCAAAGAGGGAGAAAAATCATTCAGGACGGCTGCCGCCTCTCCCATGAGCTCAGGATCAGCTCCAAAGAGTTGAAAAGATACCGGCTGTTCTGCTGGCGAGGAGGCCAGCATTTTCAGAGTTTTGGCCTGTCTGTAGAGCAGCCCGTGGCAGCTGATCATTTCCGAAACAACAAGGCCTGCCCCATAGTGACGACAGAGCAGCCTGAAAGGGAGATCGCTATATCCGGCCAGTGGGGCCAAAACAAATGGAGAGCTCAGGGAAAGGTCGGCTATCTGGAACATATTTTTACTGCTGATTTTTTTTGTCAAAAGAGGTAGTATTTACAGTTTCTATATAATGACCCTGGTAACATTTCAATATTATTTGAAATACAGGAAAAAGAGCTGGTTTTTTTAATTCATATCATGGAGATCTCAATGACCTTGCAACTTACTATGCAATCCAGCGAATTGTCCAGTGAGGAATTGCGCACCCTGCAGGAGATGCGTCTTCGCTGTGCCAAAAATATTCTGCTGTCAACATCCCTGGCCGGCTCCGGACATCCCGGCGGCTCACTTTCTTCCCTGGACATGCTTCTGGTGACCTACGGCTGTATTCGTCATAACCCTTCTGATCCACAAATGGAGGATCGCGACCGGGTGATCATGAGTATGGGTCATGTCTCCCCAGGGGTCTACTCGACCCTTGCCGAGTACGGCTATTTTACCGAGGAAGATTTTCTCACCGGTTTTCGCCGTACAGGTTCCGGCTTTCCCGGCCATGTTGAGCGAATTGTTCCTGGTGTGGAATGGGATACCGGTAATCTTGGCCAGGGCTTGTCCACTGGTGTTGGTATTGCCCAAGGATTGAGGATCCAGAATCGTTCTAATAAGGTCGTTGTCTTTATGGGTGACGGTGAACAGCAAAAGGGGCAGGTGATAGAGGCCATACGTTTTGCCAATAAATACGATTTACATAATCTGATTGTGGTTGTAGACAGGAACCACCTGCAGATCTGTGGTTCTACAGAAGAGGTGATGCCTCAATCAGTAAGATCTCTTTACTCCACCAATGACTGGGATGTGAAATATCTTGAAGATGGCCACGATTGTAATGCCTATTATCAGGCATTCAGCGAGGCCTATGCCAAGACAGCAGGAAAGCCCACGGTTATAGTTGCTCGGACCACCATGGGCAAGGGCATTTCTTTTATGGAAAACCTTGCCAAGTATCATGGGTCACCGCTTGGCAGAGAACTCCTTGGTGACGCTCTACAGGAACTGGGGGTGGAGGATGAGTTTGATAAATGGAATGAGCTCCGTGCGCAGCCGGTATCCACAGCAACCATCCAGCAATTTTCCCCTGTTGCATTGGAGGTGACAGGTGGTAAGCCTATCCTCTATGAGGCAGGAACCATGACCGACAACAGGTCTGCCTATGGGAATGCCTTGCAGAGTCTTGCTGAAGCCAACAACAGAGAAGAGAACATGGTTGTGGCCGGAATCTCCTGTGACCTTGAAGGTTCTGTCAAAATGCAGGGCTTCCATAAACATTCTCCCACTGCCTATATCGAAGCCGGTATCCAGGAGCACCATGCGGCAACAATGGCCGGCGGAATGGCAAGTGTCGGGCTGGTGCCATTCTTCAGTACCTTTGGTGTCTTTGCCGTGTCAGAGGTATACAACCAGAATCGACTCAATGATTTCAACCATGCCAGTGTCAAGGTGGTGGCCACCCATGTGGGTCTGGATGTGGGCGAAGATGGACCCACCCATCAGTGCATTGACTATCTTGGCCTGTTTCGTAACTATTTTCGTTCTTCAGTCTTTATGCCGGCTGATCCCAACCAGACAGACAGGATCATCAGGTATGTGGCAACAGAAACGGGCAATGTCTTTGTGGGAATGGGAAGGTCAAAGACCCCTGTGATCCTGAAAGAAGATGGGACAGAATTCTTTGATGAGAGCTATCAGTTCCAGGCCGGGAAAGCAGACTGGCTGCGTAGCGGCACTGATGCCGCAATCATCACCTACGGCGCTGTTGTTCCTGCGGTGATGGAGGCCTGGGAACTGCTGAAGGGAGAAGGACGTTCTGTTACTGTCCTGAACATGGCCTCCCTAACCCCCCTGGACAAGGAGAGTATACTCAAGGCCGCCGAGTGCGGGGTGGTGTTGACAGTGGAAGATCATCACGTGGAAACCGGTCTGGGATGTATGGTTGGAACCGTGCTGGCCGAAGCAGGAAAGGGGATCACTTTTCAGCGCTGTGGCGTACGGAAATACGGAGGATCTGGAAAACCCTCAGATCTCTATGCTGATCAGGGGCTTGACGGAAGATCCATTGCCGACAAGGTGAAGAAGTTGTTGGCGTAAGAAGAACCCTATAGTTTGTCCATAAAAAAAGGGTGTTCCTTTCCGGAACACCCTTTTTTTATGTGCTGTTAACTCTGATTATTCCCTGGACAACTGGGTCAAGGTTTTCAGGTAAATTTTTTCAGAGAGGTCGTCAATAATGATGGCCAGGGCATCTTGTTCATTATCTGCGCTTTCAGAGGAGGAACCCCCCACAGAATATTCTTCAGTCCAAGTTTCTTTTGGCACCTCGATGAGGACTTTTCCCGTCTCGATATCTTTCAGGATATAGCGCACTGTGAGCAGAACCTTCACCTCGGTGGCGGTGCTGTCAACGCCGTAAGAGAGGCTGGGGAGATCAATGGAGATGATTTCGCCGGCAAGAATAAGGTGAGCACCTTCTTTCTTTTTGGAGACAGTGATCTTTCCGGATTTTTGATACCAGCGAACCAGTGACTGGTAGATTTTTGCGTCAAGGAGGAGCTGGCTGGTCCTATTCTGCCAGGTGGTAATATAGAGTTCACGAGCAGGGCCTGAATAGACATAGGGATTATGATACCCGCAAGAGGCAAGGAAGAAAAAGATTACCAGGACAAAAGGGATAAAACGCTTACAAGTTTTCAACTGTCTGCTCCGCAATGAGTTGTGGTCGTGATTGGACAAATAAATTAGTGATTTCAATCGATAGTATCCTCAAACAACAATATTGACAAGCTTCTTCTGGATCACGATAGTTTTTCTGATCGTTTTTCCAGCAATAAATTTCTGGGCATTTTCGTCTGCCAGGGCCAGTGCCTGCAGGCTTGTCTCATCAATATCAGCTGCCACCTGGAGCCTTGAACGAACCTTGCCGTTGATCTGAATGACGATGGTCAGCTCATCCTCTTTGGCTGCTTCCTCATCCCATTTTGGCCACTGTTCCTCATCAATGGAAGAACCATCATGAAGGATGGCCCAGAGCTCGGCACAAAAGTGGGGAACCATGGGGCAGAGGAGAAGGAGGATGGTGCGTACCGCCTCACAGGTAACGGAATTGTCCACAGATTCTTTGCTGTTCTCTCCTGTCGATGCCGTGAGACTGTTCACCAGTTCCATCACTGCACTGATGGCAGTGTTGAAGTGAAAATTCTGTTCAATATTGTTGGTCACCCGTTTGATGGTCTGATGGGTCTTGCGGTGCAGGCCGCGTTCGGCTTTATTTAATTCAACGGGTAGAGACTGTTCTGCTGCTGTGATCGATTCCTGATTGGCCAGGACAAAGCGATAGATACGATTGAGAAAACGAAAACATCCTTCAACGCCTTTGCTGTTCCACTCCAGATCCTTTTCAGGAGGGGCTGCAAAGAGGCTGAAGAGACGGGTGGTGTCAGCTCCGTATTCTTTGATCAAATCACTGGGGTCAACAACATTGCCCTTGGATTTTGACATCTTGGAACCATCTTTGATGACCATCCCCTGGGTGAGGAGATTGGTAAAGGGTTCATCAATATCGAGATAGCCGAGATCACGAAGGACCTTGGTAAAAAACCGGGAATAAAGGAGATGGAGGATGGCATGTTCCACACCTCCAATATACTGATCAACGGGGAGCCAGTGTGAAGCCTCTTCTCTGTTCAGCGGAGACTCGGTGAATCGCGGACTTGCATATCTGGCAAAATACCAGGATGACTCAACAAAGGTATCCATGGTATCTGTTTCTCTGCGAGCGTCACCTCCGCAGGCAGGGCAACTGGTCTCATAAAAAGAGGGCCGCTGGTGCAGGGGAGCACATTCACTCTGCTGGGACTCCTTGTCTTCAGGAAGGGTGACGGGCAGTTGATCCACTGGAACGGGTTGTACCCCGCATTTTTCACAATAGACCATGGGGATAGGGGCGCCCCAGTAGCGCTGACGGGAGATCCCCCAGTCACGCAGACGATAGGTGGTGTGGGCAGAGCCAAAACCTTGTTCCGCGGCAAAGTCGATGATAGTCTGTTGGGCCTCTTTGGAATCCAATCCGGTGAACTTGCCTGAATCAGTGAGTGCACCTGGCAATACAGAGGCCTCGGTCATCTCCTCACTGTTCAGCTGCGTGTCTTTGGGCAGCACCACAGGTTTTATGGGAAGCTCATATTTCTTTGCAAATTCAAAATCGCGCTGGTCATGGGCCGGCACGGCCATCACCGCACCTGTTCCATATCCCATGAGAACAAAGTTGGCCACGAAGATGGGAACCTTGTCGCCATTAAAGGGATTGATGCAGTAGCGTCCGGTGAAGATGCCCTCTTTTTCTGTGAGATCCTCGTTTGACTGCTGCTGTTTTTCGTCAGCAAGACGCTGCACGAAACTGCGGATCTCCTGAGCACGAGGATTGTCCTGGAGCAGGGTGTCAAGCAGAGGATGCTCTGCAGCAATGGACATGAAAGTGATCCCGAAAATGGTGTCAGGCCGGGTGGTAAAGATGGAGAGCTTTTGCTCAAAGCCTTCTACCTGAAAATCACACTGCAGGCCGGTTGATTTGCCAATCCAGTTGCGCTGCATGGTAACAACTTTTTCAGGCCAGCCGCTGAGCTTGTCCAGATCGGCAAGCAGTTCCTCGGTATAGGCAGTGATCTTGAAAAACCAGCCATTCATCTTCCTGGCCTTCACTGCCTCATCGCAGCGCCAGCAGGTGCCGTCAATGACCTGTTCGTTGGCAAGAACCGTCTGGCAGGAATCACACCAGTTTACCGTGGTCGTTTGCTGGTAGACCAGGCCTTTTTGATACATCTCCAGAAATATCTGCTGTTCCCAGCGGTAATATTTGGGATTACAGGTGGCAACTTCACGCTCCCAATCGTAGGAGAGGCCAAGCTGACGCAGTTGATTACGCATGTAATCAATGTTGTCATAGGTCCAGCGGGCAGGGTGAGAGTTGTTTTTTATGGCAGCATTTTCAGCGGGCAAGCCAAAGGAATCCCAGCCCATGGGGTGGAGGACATTATAGCCGCGAAAGCGTTTGTAGCGAGCAACCACATCCCCAATGGAATAGTTGCGTACATGGCCCATATGAATGCGTCCTGAAGGGTAGGGGAACATCTCCAGGACATAGTACTTTTCTTTGGATCTGTCTGTGGTGACCCTGTACGTTGCATCCTTTAACCATCGATCCTGCCACTTTCCTTCTATGGATTGAAAATCGTATATTGCTTCCTGGTGATCCTTTGCAGACATGGGCCTTGCCTCACAAGATTGAGCTTATTGAGATAAATAACTTTTAAGGGAGTGAGAATAGAAAATTCAGGATTGAAGTAACCTCTCTCACAGCTTAGCTGGAATAAAACTATGAGGGAAAAACCCGAAGTCCCTGGTGAGCCATTGGCTCCTTATGCAATTCTGGTTTCTCACTCCTGACTTCTGATAGAAGAAAAGTTACGTTAAAACATTATCGGTCGATAAAGAATGGTAAGCGGGGTTATTCGGCTTGGAAGCCCTCAGGTTCATCATATCCGCTCAGGCTTTCAAACATAGTGAATTCTTTGATGAATGTCAATTTGACAGTGCCTGTAGGTCCATTTCTCTGTTTGCCGATAATGATTTCGGCAATCCCCCTGGCTGGGTTGTCGTCAGCTTTGTTATAGACCTCGTCACGATAAATAAAACAGATGACATCGGCGTCCTGTTCAATGGCTCCTGATTCCCTGAGATCAGACATCATGGGACGTTTGTCGGTGCGGCTTTCCAGTCCGCGATTGAGCTGGGAAAGGGCAATGACCGGCACATGGAGTTCCTTGGCCATGGCCTTGAGAGAGCGGGAGATCTCACTGATCTCCTGGGTCCTGTTCTCAACGGATCGCCCCCGCATAAGCTGCAGATAGTCGACAATAATAAGGCCAAGGGGGTTTTGGGCAGCAAGCCTGCGGACCTTGGCACGCATCTCGAGCACAGAGATTGCAGGTGTGTCATCAATGTACATGGGGGCCTCTGTGAGCATGCCCACGGCACGGGTCAGTTTCGGCCAGTCTTCATTGTGCAGTTTTCCAGTCCGTATGCGCTGGGAATCAATATGCCCGGCAGAGCAGAGAAGGCGCATGGCAAGCTGTTCCTTGGACATCTCCAGGCTGAAAATGGCAATGCCGGTCTTTTCAAGAAGCGCAGCATTCTGGGCGATATTCATGGCAAAAGCGGTTTTTCCCATGGATGGCCTTCCTGCAAGGATGATAAGATCGGAAGGCTGCAGCCCTGCAGTCATCTTATCAAGCTCAGGGAATCCGGTGGGTACCCCGGTAATCAGCTCTTTTCTCTTGTAGAGTTGTTCGACTGTTTCAAAGGCAGTGGGAATGATCCGTTTGAGGGGGGTGAAACTCTGATTGGATTTGGAGCGTGCGATTTCAAAAATGGACTGTTCCGCCTCATCGACCAGGGTGTCAATGTCGCCCTGTTCTTCATAACAACGACTGGCTATTTCAGTGTTGACGCGAATCAGGTTTCTGAGCACCGCCTTTTGCCTGATTATTTTGGCATAGTGAAGCAGATTCGCTGTCACCGGCACAATAGAGGTAAGGGTGGCAAGATAGGCAAGGTCACCGGCGTCTTCAAGACTGTTGCTGTCTTTTAGCTGGTTGGAAACGGTTATGATATCTTGCGGTTCGTTTTTTTCAAAGAGCGCAACCATGGCTTCAAAAATGAGTTTGTGACGGTCCTGGTAAAAATCGTCACTCTCAAGGGTCTCAAGCACTGCAGTCAGAGAGTTGTCAGAAAGGAGTATCGTGCCAAGTACGGATTGTTCCGCTGCACTGTTCTGCGGTGGAATCCTCCCGCCGGGAACCGAGGAGTGTGAGGAGTCAGGTGCGGGTATGGTCATGAAAAAAGGTGCTGGGCTGGAGAAATGAGGTGAGCTGCGGCTGGTGAAGCTCAAAAAACAACACACTGTGCAGAGAGTTCCCTGACAGTGTGTTGTGAGTCTGCTGTTTCAACAGACAACAAGGCAAAAGCCATGGGAACATTGATCCGCATGGCTGCAGTCAATAGTTGATCAGGCCTCTTCAGTCTCTGTCAAGGGTACTACCTGGATAGTAATGTCGACGCTTTTCTGGAAGCCAACCTTGACTGCCACAGTGGATTCGCCAAGGGCCTTAATTGGCTCAGGCAAAAGGATCTGTTTCTTGTCCACATCGATGTTGACATCAGCAAGTTGTTTGCTGATGTCACCGTTGGTTACCGAACCGAAGAGTCGCTCGTCACTGCCGGCAAGCATGGCAATGGTAATGGTGGTGCCGGCCAGTTTTTTTGCAAGTGCATCGGCAGCCTTCATCTCCTCTGCGATACGTGCCTCGATGGCAGCCTTATTCTCCTCGAAGAGAGCGATATTTCCAGCATTTGCAAGAACTGCTTTTCCCTGGGGAAGCAGGTAATTCCGCCCGTAACCGGGTTTTACTTTGACGATATCACCTTCCCGGCCAAGGGTGTCGATAGTCTCTTTTAAAATAACTTCCATTGTGATCTCCTTACGTTCATTCGTATAGCGACCTTGCCTGAGAAATACTTCGCAGCAAAGGTTCCTTATTGGGTATCTGTTTTGTGTTCAGCGTTTCGCAACCGCCTCAGGTCAAACCAGACATCAGCCACTCCCAGGATGGCAAGAAAAATGGCGCCAAAAGACTGGAAGAAGAGGATGGCATAGATTATTGCCTGTAAAAATACAGGTACACTCCATTTATAAAAATAAAACAGTATAATTGCTATGCCCTGAAAACAGTATAAAAGGCCTGTGACCAGAAGCAGATTCATTCCTACAGTCCTACCCGCTTCCATGGGGAGGATAACCAGAACTCCAGAGGCGATAAGACCCCAGATGAATCTTTCCGGCAAGGTCCAGAACCTGTACTCAGGCCAGGGTCTGTCGCCGATCTTTTTGTAGAGCAGCTGATTACCGGCTACCATGGTAAGCCAGACAATCAGAATGACAATACATGCCAAAATGGCAGGCATAACCCTGGGCAACAGAACCTTCATCTGTTGAAAGGTGGCTTCCAGCAGATAAAGGGACTCTTCAGGCAGGGAACCGTTTGCCCTGTAGTAGGCAACTGCTTCATCCATTCCCTCATTGATCGTTGTCAGTAAAAGGGTATATGGATGATGTTCAAGGCCTACTGCCATGATCGTTGACAAAAGAAGCCAGGATCCTGCAAGTACGGCAACACCTTTCATCCCTGTCAGGTACATGCTGTCGCCTTTTTCTACGGAGTCAGCAAGGATAAATCCTGCGGGGATCAAGGTGAGCGAGAACAGCAACTGCTCAACAATCTGAAACATGATGCCTGCAATTCCTGCAAGCAAACATCCGAAAAGGATGTACTTCCCTCCTACGCGCTTTCCATATCGGCGAAGGAGGTAAAAGACCAGAAGTGGAAGGAAGCCATGCACCCAACCAAATATGGCCCCAAAGAGCCCGGGAAGAAGAATAATACCGGAAACCAGTAAAATAGGTTGATAGAATTTTACTTCGCCTGGCTTTTCAACATCCCGGCTCACTGCTGGACGACCTTAGTCGAGGTGTTCACCTCTGGGTTGTTCCTGCATATGGGAGGAGTGCAATCTGCCGCGCACGTTTAATGGCCTCACAAAGTTGTCTCTGATGGGTTGCACAGGTTCCGTAAATACGACGAGGAATGATTTTTCCCCTTTCCGTAACAAAGCTTCGGATAACTTTTACATTTTTATAGTCAATGGTCGGTTGCTCGGGATCACTACAGAAACGACAGACCTTTGCTCTCTGGAACACTCTTTTTTTGGGACGCATGGGTATCTCCTGGATTAACTGTTTAGGTATAGCGGATTATTTATCGTCATCCGAATCAGTTTTTTCTGAATCTTTTTTCTCACTCTCTTCACTTTTTTCGTCCTCGGCTACTTCTTCTTCTGCAGCGGCGGCTGCTGCTTTTGCGGCTTCATGCTCTCCGCGGGCAGCCTCGATTTCTTCTTCAGTGATGGAGTCAGCGAGTTTTACCGTCATATATTTCATGACGGAATCATCGATTCTGAATTTACGTTCCATTTCTGCCACATTTTTCGGATCTGTAGCGTAGTCGCAGAAAACGTAATATCCCTGAGCTTCTTTTTTAATCAGATAGGCCAGTTTGCGTAATCCCCATTTGTCGAGGGAAATAATCTGACCTGCATCAGTACCGAGTATGGTATTGGTGCTTTCAATAAGTGTGTTGATCTCATCCTCACTCAATGTTGGACGAAGGATGTAGATCGTCTCGTACCTGCGCATGTGTTCCTCCTCTTGGACTCACGATGTGTGGGTATAAACCCGTTTTTTGGCCCTTGCCTCAGTTGCAGCAAGAGCGAAGAGGTGCTGTCCGGACCCTATGCCGAACAGGAATGCGTTATTGACGCATCTCTATAAATGAAACCTATCTTATTACATAGATGAACCAAATGTGTCAATTTGTTTTTTTCCCCTTTTCCAGGGATTTGATTTTTTCCCACTGTTCCTTAAGTTCCTTGTCACTGCCGACAGTCACATCACTGAATACATGGGGATGGCGTCGAATCATTTTGTCGTTGATCCCGGTTATCACGTCATTGATATGAAAGTGACCTGCCTCTGAGCTAATCTCGCTTAGCAGCACCAGGAGAAAAAGCATGTCGCCCATCTCCTCGCAGAGATGGTCATGATCGTCATTTTCCATGGCTTCCAGGAGCTCGTTGCATTCTTCCTGTACGTATTTTTTCAGACTCCTGACATCCTGTTTCCGGTCCCAGGGACAACCGTCTTTGGCGCGCAAACGGGAAATTGTTTTGCAGAATAGAGAAAAATTATTTGTGTCTAAGTTCATGGAAAGAGAAACGCCTTTTTGGTAAAAAATATTAGTTTCATTGGGTTACGTGGTTAGCAGGTGAAAATTAACACGTTAACCAGTGTTTATAGGGTTTGTAGGGACAATAAAAAACTGTTGACACCCCCTGACTGATTAAGTAGTACCTTTTTTAGCATCAAAACTCATTCTTATTTGAAGGGCGAGCAGTGCATATCAGGTCCTGATGCTGCATATCCACCTTATTGTCAAGGATTTTTACCAATATAATGTAGTGCAAAAAGAGGAGATTTACTGTGGAGAACAAAAAAAAACAAAAATTCATGCTTGAAAAGCATAAAGATATTGCCAGGATTGATCAGGAGAGCAAACGGACCCATGGCTGGTATGTTCGTGTCAGGTTCCAGGGGAAGACCCACTCGAAGTTTTTTTCCGACAGAAAGTGTGGAGGACGTTATTCCAGTCTTCTTTCAGCCATCGCCTGGAGGGATACAACTGAAAAAAGACTTGGCAAGGTACGAACCAACAAACATCTCGTCACTGTCAGTAATTCAGGAACGGGCGTTGTCGGGGTGCGGCTCAATAGCAAATTTAACCGTTATGAGGTTAGCTGGGTGTCGAGTCACGGCAAACAGGGGAAGACCTCTGTTTCCATCAGGAAACATGGCAAAGAAAACGCTTTTATCAAGGCCTGTAAGATTCGTCAGGAAAAGGAGAGGGCCCGTTTGGGGATATGATCGTTCTTCTTCGGGAAAGAACTTGTTCAGGCAGTCCAGGCCGGGATTTTTGCAGGGAAGCGAAAATCCCGGCCTGCGCTGCCTTTTTTTATGGGAATGGGGTGAAATCTGTTGACATTTCCAGGGAGAAAAGGTTTACTTTCTGATTCTCTTATCATAAATACAAACTTAATTGCTGTAAATATCCAATGAGGACTCTCGAATGTATGCAATAGTAAGAACCGGCGGGAAACAGTATCAGGTCACAAATGGTGATCAGTTGCGCGTTGAAAAACTTGAAGGCAACGTAGGTGATACTGTTGAACTGACCGATGTGCTGATGATTGTGGATGGGGATAACACCCAGGTTGGTCGCCCTGTTGTGGAAAATGCAAAGGTTGTTGCCACCATCGCTGAGCAGGGAAAGGCAAAAAAAATCATCGTGTTCAAAAAGAAAAGACGTAAAGGGTACAGGTTGAAAAAAGGACATCGTCAATTCTATACTGCCCTTCAGATTCAGGAAATCAGTGCCTGAAGGTATCTCGCTTAGAATAAAGATTGAAAAAAATCCGTTTCCTGATTGGAAGGGGTGACAAGGAGTAAGAAATGGCACATAAGAAAGCAGGCGGTAGTTCAAGGAATGGTCGCGACAGTCAGGGACAGAGGCGTGGTGTAAAACGTTATGGCGGTGAGAATATCACTGCTGGAACTATTATAGTACGACAGCTCGGGACCAAGATTCATCCTGGAACCAATGTTGGTTGCGGCAGAGACTATACGCTTTTTGCTAAGGTTGATGGTATAGTAACCTTTGAAGATTTCGGACATAAGAAAAAAAGAGTGAGTGTGTATCCTGCTACCTGATAAGGGCAGAAAGGAACATCTCAATCTTTCTCCTGGGGCTGCGTCAAGCGGTCAATTATGAACCAGGTACCTGCTCGACCTCAATCCTTAGTATTGACGGTCGAGTTTTTTTTTCTCCTATCCAACCCTCTTTTTAACTTCTTTGAGGTCATTCAATACTTGAAAAAAGGTTTGGTGCAATAGTTATGGCATTTGTAGACGAAGCAAAGTTTTTTGTAAAGGCAGGAGATGGGGGCAACGGCTGTGTCAGTTTTCGCCGGGAGAAGTATGTTCCCAGGGGAGGCCCAAATGGAGGAGATGGTGGGCACGGCGGCAGTGTCATAATCGAATGTTCCACCAGGTTGCAGTCTCTCATAGATTTTCGCTATCGCTCCCATTTCAAGGCAAAACGTGGAACTCACGGTATGGGCAAAGACATGCATGGGCGGAAAGGGAATGATTGCCTGATGACTGTCCCTGTCGGCTCCATCATTAAGGATAGTGAAACTGGAGAAGTCCTGGCTGATCTCTGCAACGCCGGTGATCGTTTCATTGCTGCCAGGGGCGGGAAAGGCGGGCTTGGGAACCGGCATTTTGCATCAGGGACGAACAGGACACCCCGTATCGCCACCAAAGGAACCGAGGGTGAGGAGAAATGGCTTCGTATTGAATTGAAACTCATTGCTGATGTGGGCCTGGTCGGCCTGCCCAATGCAGGGAAGTCCACACTCCTCTCCAAGCTCTCAGCTGCCAATCCCAAGGTGGCGAGTTACCCGTTTACAACCCTGGAGCCCCAGCTTGGCGTACTGCATCTTCAGCATAAAGAATCTTGCATAATCGCCGACATCCCAGGACTAATTGAAGGGGCACATGAGGGTGTAGGCCTGGGTTTTACCTTCCTTCGCCATATAGAACGAACACGAATTTTACTCCATATCCTTGATGCCTCCAGCGAGCAGGCCATGGAGGACTTCCTTGTGGTGGAAAAGGAATTACAAAGCTACAAAGAAGAACTCCTTTTAAAAACAAGACTGCTTGTCCTGAATAAAATCGATATTGCCCCTCCTGAAACAGTGAAGCAACTCCGGAGTGAGTTCAGTGAGCTGGGAATTGAAACATTGCCCATTGCAGGACTTACCGGAGAGGGCGTCGACGCCATTAAATTATGGATTGCTGATGCACTGGAAGAGTCGAAAGCTCAGGATTCTGTTCAACTTGAGACAACTGCTGAGGACAGGCAGCAACTAGCTGCAAGTGAAAATTCCAATGAAAATGAGTGAACCTGTTTATGGCTAAGGGTGCAATCGAGATCAACAGGGAGGAAGGACTTTATTTCCGTCAAACCTACTTTGACAATGCCAAACGTGTTGTCGTCAAGGTCGGTTCAGCTGTGCTCACCGACGATGACGGCATCAACCACTCTGTCATAGAGAACATAGCAAAAGAGCTGAGCTTTCTCAAGCAGAGTGGCAGGGAAGTGATTCTTGTCAGTTCCGGTGCCGTGTCTGCAGGGAAGCGTAAGGTTGTTGTTCCGGATGGAGAGGAGCTTGGCCTGAAAGAGAAACAGGCACTTGCTGCAATTGGTCAGCCGATTCTTATGCAGTCTTACGGGAAGGCCTTTGCCCAATTTGGACAAACGGTTTCCCAGGTGCTCCTCACCCATTCAGATCTTGCCGATAGAGACCGCTACCTCCGTGTACGAAATACCATCCTCTCCTTGTTCCGCTTTGGTGCCATCCCCATTTTGAATGAAAATGATACGGTTGCCGTTGAAGAACTGCGTTTTGGCGACAATGATACCCTGGCTGCCCTGATCAGCAATCTCATAGAGGCGGACATGTTTCTCTGTCTCACGGATGTGGTTGGGCTCTATACCGGCAATCCCCAGGTAGATCCTGATGCCCGACCCGTGTATACGGTTAGCTCAGTAACAAAAGAGATTGAGGCCATGGCCGGAAATGTTAAAAGCGCTTTGGGAACCGGAGGAATGCAGTCAAAGATCAGGGCCGCGAAGATGGTTTCCGTTGGTGGAGGCTGTTCGTTTATCGGACCTGGCAGGGAAAAAGGTATCCTGCAGCAACTCTTCAGCGGAGAGATGATAGGCACATTTTTTCTCCCTGCCAAGGATAAGATTACCCGGCGAAAACAATGGATTGCCCATGTCCTTCGCCCAAAGGGCAGTCTCGTCCTCGATCATGGTGCCTGTTCGGCCATCACCGCTCAAGGCCGCAGTCTGCTGCCATCCGGTATCCTTGAAGTTCGCGGTCAATTCGGTATTGGTGAGGCAGTCCATTGTCTGGATCGGAACGGAAATGTGATTGCTGCAGGACTCATTAATTACAATTCCGTCGACGTTGATAAAATTAAACAACATCATTCCCAGGAAATCGTTGAGCTCCTGGGAATGAAAGATTACGATGAGGTCATTCATCGCGATAATCTTGTGCTACTCTAAGAGGATAGAGGAAGGGATATGAGCAATTCAGAAAAGCTGGCTACCGATATTCAACAAATGGCCAGGCGGGCAAAAAATGCTGCAAGATCTCTGGCAACGCTTTCAACAGAGGCCAAGAACAAGGTTCTGCTCCATATGGCTGATGTCATCGATGCCAGACGGCACTATATCCAGGAAGAAAATGCAAAAGACCTTGCTGCTGGAAGAGAAAAAGGCCTCTCTGCTGCCATGCTTGATCGTCTTGAGCTTTCTGATCAGGTGATAGCCTCCATGATGGAAGGCCTTCGTGAAGTAGCAGCCCTTCCAGACCCGGTCGGTGAAGTAGAAAAGTTAACCAAGCGACCCAACGGCCTCATGGTTGGACGCATGCGTGTGCCCTTGGGGGTCATTGGCATGATTTATGAGTCAAGGCCCAATGTGACAGTGGATGCAGCTGCGCTTTGCCTGAAAGCTGGAAATGCCATTGTGTTACGAGGCGGTTCCGAAGCCATTCATTCCAACAGGGCCCTTGCCTCTGTCCTTCAGCAGGCCCTGGAGAGCCAGGGGGTGGCAGCAGATGCCATCCAGGTTATTCCTGTGACAGATCGGGAGGCGGTCAATATCATGCTCAGCCAGGAGGAATACCTGGATCTCATCATTCCCCGGGGAGGGGAGGGGCTTATCCGTTTTGTCTCCGAGACCTCTCGTATCCCTGTGCTGAAACATTATAAGGGGGTCTGTCATATCTATGTTGACCGGGACGCCGACCTGGAAAAGGCAACACCCATCATTCTTAACTCCAAGGCCCAGCGCCCAGGCGTCTGCAATGCCCTTGAAGGACTCCTCATTCACAAGGACATAGCAGAGTCCTATCTTCCTGTCCTGGCGGACAGTTTACGCCAGGCAGGTGTTCGGATGCTGGGCTGCAAAGAATCTGTACGAATCGCACACGATATAACACCGGCCAAGGAGAGTGACTGGGGTACTGAATTCCTTGATCTGATTCTCTGCGTTCGGATAGTGGCTGATATGGATGAGGCCTTTGCCTATATTGCACAATACGGATCGCAGCACACAGAGAATATTCTCACCGAGAATTATTCCAATGCCCAGAGGTTCCTTGCCGAGGTCGATGCCTCTGCTGTAATGGTCAACACCTCCACCCGTTTCAATGACGGAGGCCAGCTTGGCCTGGGCGCGGAGATCGGTATCAGTACCACCAAACTGCACGCCTATGGCCCTATGGGACTCAAAGAGCTGACCACAAGAAAATTTATCGTCTACGGCCAGGGGCAGGTCAGGAGTTGACACGGAAGACTGGCATCCTGGGCGGCACCTTTGATCCGGTCCACAACGGCCACCTTGCACTCGCTGAAGCAGCGGGCAAGCTGTGTAGTCTCGATGAGATCATTCTGCTGCCCGCTGCAGTACCACCACATAAACAGGTGGCAGTCAGTGATTTCTCCGACAGGGTTGCCATGCTCGAAATTGCGGTGAGAGAACGACCAACTCTCAATTTCTCAACCATTGAGCAACTCCTGCCCGTTCCTTCCTATACCATCGATACCCTTCGCTATCTTTTGCTGCACGCTGCCCATCCTGTTGATTTTTACTTTATCACTGGAGCAGATACTTTTCTCGACATCCTCACCTGGAAAGAATACCAGGAACTTCTGCGTACAACCCATTTCATCGTTTTTTCACGTATGGGAAGCGATAATCAGAAGATGTACGCTCTTTTCAGCCGTTTTGACTATCAAGAAAAAGGAGCTGGATGGTACAATGCAGCTTCTAAAAAGTGGATCTACAGTTCTTCCATCATGCTCCCCCCTGTTTCTTCCTCAGAGGTACGCAAACGGGTGGCAAAAGGACTTCCCATAGACAAACTTGTCCCCAAGGGAATTCCTGAATATATCAAACAGCGCAACATCTATTCTGCAGGCTAGGCTCTTTTCTCCAGAGGGAACAGGCGTGAGTTGTCGCCTGCCGGCATATGAAGCATAAAAAGGGGGAAGCACTTGACTTTTGCTCTTTTTTTTATGTTAAATGTAAAATAGTGTTGGAAATTTCAACACCACATTTTCCGCTGCAGGCAGCAGTCGTCTTGGGTTGTGATCAGACTGGCCTTTTGCGCAGGCAATGGCTTTGCCGCCTTGATCGACGTATCCACAAAGGGTAGTGGTAAACCCTTGCAGCAAAGGGGTAATGAGCTTGGCTGCAATGTGTTTCCCGGCTGGCGATTGTACATGAAAACAGTATTCGTTTTGTAAATTGACTTTGTTTCTTATCTTCCTCAGACAGTAAAATATGAGCCAACATAACCACCCCGACTCTCCGGTAAAACTCCTCATCGTAGATGACTCCTGGGTATTCAGAACTGTTTTGCGTGAGACCCTTTTTCAAAGAGAGGACATAGAAATCGTTGGCGAGGCTGCCAACGGGATAGAGGCTCTTGAAATGATTCTTAAGACAAGCCCTGATGTTATCCTGCTGGACCTGGAGATGCCGACCATGGATGGGATGACTGCCTTGCAGCATCTCATGATCCATACCCCTGTTCCCACAATTATGCTTTCCAGCCTGAGTAAAAAGGGATCACCACGCTGTTTTGATGCGCTGAGATATGGGGCAGTGGATTTTATCAGCAAGAGCAGCTTTTTTAAAGGGATGAACGTTGAGGCCCATGGTCACCTTGTTGTAGAAAAGGTATTTGCAGCAGCTAAAACAGTGGTTCACCCCATAGCCGCCATGCAGCTGGTGTCTGAAGACGGTGTTTTGCAGGAAGCAAAAGGAAAGGTGGTTTTTTGCGAGGATTGCGGAACCCGACATCTTGTCCATGACCATGTGCAGACAGGAGCCAGTGTACAATGTGAGCATTGCGGTGATGATATCGCACTGGTCATGGAAGACCGGTTCAAAAAAGCGAATTTTGTCACGGTCATTGGCTGTGGTGAGGGCGGGTATGCGAACCTGTCGAAAATTATCCCTGAATTAAATCCTGAAATGGGAGGAGCGTTACTTGTTTCAATCAGGGATGAGGTGGAACACGTTGAATCCTTTATCAAATACCTTGATGCCATCAGTGCTGTGAAGGTATCACTGGCTCAGGATGGCCTAACCCTTGAGGGTGGTGGTTGTTACGTCTTCCCAGGCGTTGAACAGGTTGTACTTTCCCCATACAGTGGAAATTTCACCTTGCAAATGGTGGCCAACCAGATGGTCGACAACAGCGGAGGTCTTGATACGCTGATGATTTCTGCAAGCAGGATCTTAAAGAATCGTGTAGCCGGCGTCCTGTTGTCAGGTGCAGGTGACGAGGGCAGCAAGGGGATGGAAGAGATCCTCAGAAATAACGGTACCTGTTTGATCTTAAATCCAGACTATTGCCTGCTCAAGGGCATGACCAGCGAGGCTTTTGTCAGATATGATCTTTCAGGTGATCTGGATGAAAAGGCCGTTGCCAATCGGATCCAAGAGCTTCATTTTGCCCATCAGGAAAAGGTGTTTACCGCCTGACCTCAACAGAGATATTCACCCAAGCGTGTCAGGGGTGGAGCATGTTGATACTAACGCAGAGACAGGAATCTATCCTTGTCCCTTGAGACATGGATAGCAAAGCCTGTCTCCAGCCTGAAGTTGATTCTGGTTGTGATCTCCCCTTCTTCATTGCTGTTGGAGGAAGAGTATTTCTCCGATTCTTCTGCTCTGTTCAGCTACTGCCTTATTATATTCTAGCCTTGTGATTTAGTGTCATTGTGGTAGCCTTGAACCATGACCCACGAATCGTCGACTGCTTCTTTTTCTCACATAGTCACCCTGCCATGCGATTTATAGCTGACCTTCATATTCATTCACGCTACTCCAGAGCCACCTCTAAGGCCTCTCACATTGCCTCTCTTGCCGCCTGGGCGCGGATCAAGGGAGTACATGTCCTGGGGACAGGAGATTTCACCCATCCTGGATGGTTTCAAGAACTTAAAGAGACTCTGTCACCTGCAGAGAACGGTTTCTTTCGCCTGAAAGAGTCTTGCAAACGAGATTTTTCTTCACTCCTGCGACCAGATGTCGCTGCAGAACCCATTCCCACTCGTTTTGTGCTCACTGCTGAAATCAGCTCCATTTACAAAAGGGGCGGAAAGGTGAGAAAGGTGCACAATATTCTCTTTGTTCCGGACTTTGCCTCAGCTGAACGTATAAATGCTACCCTGGCGGCCATAGGCAATATTGAGTCAGATGGCCGACCGATACTGGGGCTGGATTCCCGTGACCTGCTGGAGATTCTCCTTGAAAAGGCTCCAGGGGGCTTCTTGGTCCCAGCCCACATCTGGACTCCGTGGTTTTCCCTGTTTGGCTCCAAATCCGGATTTGACCGCCTTGAAGATTGTTTCGGCGATCTCAGCCACCATATTTTTGCCCTGGAGACCGGACTTTCCTCTGATCCGGAGATGAATCGCCTTGTTTCAGCCCTGGATCGATACACCCTGATCTCCAATTCCGACTGCCATTCGCCTTCCAAGCTCTGTCGAGAGGCCAATATCTTTGAGACTGAATTCGATTATTACTCAATGAAAAAGGCCATTGAAAATCCCTGTGACACGACAGGCAACCAGCGCTTTGTCGCCACAGTTGAATTTTATCCGGAAGAGGGAAAGTATCATCATGACGGCCATCGCAAGTGCAGTTACTGCTGCGATCCCTATACGAGCCGTGAGCTCTCTGAGATCTGTCCGGAATGCGGCAAACCGATGACCATTGGTGTCCTTTCCAGGGTGATTGATCTTGCTGACCGTAAGACACCCCTGTTTCCTGAAGGATCTCCGGATGTATACAGTCTTATCCCCCTGGCTGAAATCCTTTCGGAAATTGTCGGAGTAGGACCGAACAGTAAAACTGTCATGTTCCAGTATCTCAAATGTATTGAACGGTTTGGTTCTGAATTGAACCTTCTTCTGCACACCCCAATACAGGAGATCAGGGACAACTACTCAACGCTGCTCGCAGAGGCTGTGAACAGGGTAAGGGAGAAAGAGGTGATTCGCCGAGCAGGGTATGATGGAGAGTTTGGTGTTATCTCCGTTTTTCAGCCAGGGGAAAAGGAGAGATTTGCAGGTCAGGGGGATATCTTTGCAGAAAAAAAACAGAGATCGAAAAAACAGAAAAATGTTCGCCGCACGGTGAAGGAGAAACAGGTATCGACTTCTGTCAATAAAGAGAAGGAGAAAGCTGAGAAAATGGCAGCAAATCCTGAGCAGACAGAGGTGATTTTTCATTCTCCCGGTCATATCCTGGTACAAGCAGGACCAGGGACAGGCAAGACCTATACCCTGATCAAGCGTATCGGCTATCTCCTCACTCAATCTCCAGAAAGCGGGGCGCAGACCGTATGCATTTCCTTTACCAACAAGGCTGCAGAGGAATTGCAATCCAGGTTGAAAAACGAATATGGTGACAGGAGTTCAGGGATCCATGCCTCTACCTTTCATTCCTTTTGCCTCCATTGGTTGAAAAAGGACCAACCACAGCTGCAGGTGGTTGGTGAAGAGGAACGACTGTTTTTTCTGAGGAGACTTTTCCCTGAGTTGAATCAGACCGAGAGAAGGAGACTCGTCCAAGATATCCACGCCTCTCTCTCTTCTCCTGTCACTTCTCCGGCCAATGGTCAGGTAAGGGTTTATCTTGATCTGCTGAAGAAAGAGCAACGTGTCGACCTTGATGGTGTAACCCGGAAATTTCTAGAAGATATTCTTTGCGGTCCCCTAAGGGGAGAATTTGAACAGACCTTGTCCACCCTTTATGTGGATGAATTTCAGGACCTCAACCAGCTGCAGTATGAAGTGATCAGGCAATGTGCCCGGTTTGCCCATATCTTTGCCATTGGAGATCCTGACCAATCCATCTACGGTTTTCGAGGGAGCCACCCAGAGTTCTTTTACTCCTTTCCCAAAGAGTTTCCCTGTTTTCGTACTGAGTTAAGGCGAAATTACAGGTCGCCAAAGAGTGTGATTCAGGGGGCCATGGCAGTGATTGGTCATAATCCGGCCCCGCTTCCTCGTGTCGCGTTAACAGCAACTCAGACAGCGTCTCCTCCTATTCAGCTCCATGTTTCACCATCTGAAAAACAGGAGGCACATCTTCTTGCCAACATGATAGTAGAGTTGATTGGCGGCACCTCACACCGGGATATTGAGCGGAGTCAACGAGGAAATATGCAGCAGTCTGAATATTCCTTTTCAGATATTGCCATCCTCTATCGTTCTGCAAAGATGGCAGATTCCCTTGTCTCTGTTCTTGAGGAAAAAGCCTTGCCATTTCAAATCATCGGCAAACGCCCCTTTTATATGAAAGGAGAGGTACTTGGTCTCTATTACCGGATTTGCTGTGCCGCAGGCTCGGATCAACTCTCCGATTATCTGCAGTTTCTCAAACAGCTGCCGGGAATTGGAGAGACCAGCCTGGCAACAATTGAAAAGGCTTTACCCTATGACTGTACTCCTTTGCTGTTCTGGGATATTGCAGGGGAGGTCTCTCTAAAGAAGAGTGCAAAAAGAATAGAACTGTTACGCAGGCAACTCTCCAATTTTACTGAACAGGCACAGGCCCATGGAATTACCACAGCCCTGAAAGAGTGTCTGAGAGAAGAGAAGACCAGAGATGAACAGATCTCCCGTTTCCTCTCCCTTGCTTCACTCTTTGGTACAGATCTGCAGGCCTTTTTTACCTATCTGCGCAATAACTCTCAGGCCACCCTCTATGATGAACGTGCTGAAAAAGTGACGCTTATGACTATTCACGCATCCAAAGGCTTGGAGTTTCCTGTTGTTATTATTATAGGCGTAGAAGATGGAATTCTTCCTTCCCGGCAATCTATGGACAAAGAGGAGGTGGAGGAGGAGAGACGGCTCTTTTATGTGGCCATGACCAGGGCAAAGGAACAACTCATTCTTTCCAGATCTGTGACACGTCAGGTCTACGGCAAGAAGGCGATATTTGATCCATCACCTTTTCTCCAGGAGATCCCTGGAGAATTTCTTCAACTATGTCATGGGAAAAAGAGAAAATTGAAAAAAAAGAAGTCGGCTGCAAAACAGCTTTCACTCTTCTAGTTCCTTGATATGAACCATCAGGCAGCAGGGTGAAGGATGGAGTTTATGCATTGCGGCAGCCTGTCGGCCAACTCGGTGGCAGTATAGCCGAAGCCATGTTGCTGATAAAGTGAATCTCCTGCCAGACCATGGAGTAAAACCCCTGCCGCAGCGGCCTCCTCACAGCCGAATCCCTGGCAGAGCAGACCACCGATAATTCCGGTTAACACATCGCCCATCCCGCCGGTAGCCATTCCCGGGTTGCCGCTGGTATTGATGAAGGTACTGCCGCCTGAAGAGGTGATAATGGTCCCGGCCCCTTTCAGGATCATGATGCAGTCATTTCTTTTTTTGCTGTATGTCCTGCACGCTTCCTGAGCAGCGCGCATGCGATCTTCCTGAACTTCGCTGGTGGTACAGCCAAGGAGTCGAGCCATCTCTCCGGGATGGGGGGTGAAAATTCTCGGTCCTGCTGCAACGCCTAGAGATTCACTGTTGTCTGCCAGGATATTCAGTGCGTCAGCATCAAGGACCATGGGTAAGGTAACACTCTCATACAGTTCAAGAATAAGCTCGGCAGTTGCCTGTTCTGTACCCATCCCCGGCCCAAGGATGATCCCCCTTTTTCCGTCCAGGCCCTCCTTGATTGAGCTGAGGTCGTTGATTCCTAGATACGGAGTAGAGGAAGGGACGGGAATAGTCATGGCTTCCACCAGCATGATCTCAAAGACAGCGTTCAGGGCTTTGGGGGTAAACAGACTGACCAGACCGCTTCCTGTCCGTAAAGCACCTTTTACTGCAAGGGTAGCGGCCCCGGTTTTACCTATGGAGCCGGCAAGAACAGCAAGATGGCCATGACTTCCTTTGTGGACATTGTCGATGCGCCGGAGAGGGGACACCAGTGATGTTGCAGCATCCTGGTCCAGCAGTTCGGTGGTGATCTTTGCCCTGACTACTGCTTCAGGAGGGATGCCGATATCAATAATATGCAGCTCGCCGGTGTTTTCCGGACCGTGGTGGAGGATATGGCCAGGTTTGGCACATGCGTAAGTCGCAGTGTAATCAGCGTGAATGCAGCCTCCCAATATTTTCCCGTTGTCGGAATCCATGCCAGAGGCAATATCAACGGCCACCACCGGAATTCCGTGCAGCAATTCGGAATCGTTGATAAAATTGATAGTTTCTGAAAATTGATCGGACACCGGACGGGCAAGACCGGTACCGAAAAGGGCATCGACAATGGCATAGCAGGGTTTTCCCCGGCTGATGAACTGTTTGTAGAGAACAGGAAGGGTCTGCACCCGCGCCTTGGAATCGATTACATGATAGGGGAGCCGAAGCTTACGGACAATGGCCATGTTGGCTGCAGCATCGCCCTTGAGCAGGTCGGGATCGACAAGGAAAAAGAAAATCGGTTCGCAGCCACGTTGATGGAGATGGCGGCCTATCACCAGGCCATCACCACCATTATTGCCGGGACCGATGAAAATCAGGGCAAAAGAATTTGCTGCCGGCCCCAGCTCATTTTCCATCATCCGAACTGTCCCCAGTCCGGCATTTTCCATCAGCACAATTCCAGGAATGTGGTATTCATTGATGGCGCATTGATCAAGGCTGCGCATTTCTTCTGCGCTGGGCAACTTCATAATGTCTGCTCTTTTTGTTGAGAGAACAATTCAGGATAGCGTTTTCAAGAAGGCAATAATCGAGTCTGCCACAATCTGCGGGTCACTGTCCGGATGCTTGATAATCCCCAGATAGTAGCGTCCCAGGGAAAAAACAAGGATGTTTTCACCGGAGCTTCGTTCCACACAGAAATGGATATAACGTCTTCCTCCGAGATTATCAGCAAGACTGTCGCAGTGCTTACCACAGCTTATGATTGCTGAAGAGAGAGAAACAGCGTCATCAAAATTTTCACTCACCACGTAGCCGTCATTACGAACCAGAATGAACTGGGAAACCCCTTCAATATCACCTAGCTGGGAAAAATCTTTTGCTGTCGCCATACTATTATACCTCTGCTAAAAAGGGTTTCAGGGCCTCTTTGAATGTTCTGCGGTCGTTGTCATCATCAATCTCTTCTTCAAAGACGCGCATCAGTTCAGGGAGGGCTGCTACTGTTGGAGGGGAGTTGGATGCCCACTCGGCTGTAGATTCTTCAAAGACCAGCTCTGCCACTGGACCGATATACTTGGCCAGTTCATCCCTGATTTTGTTCAGAGGTTTGCTCAGTTCTGATTCAGGAGCCAGGAGATTTGTCAGGATGTCCTCTCCAACGGCATCAGTATGGGATTCAGCTTCGGGAGGTGCAGGAACTTCCTCCAGGGGTTCACCTTGTTCCACTTCATCTGTTTCAATGTGTAAGGCCAACTGGACCGTCATATTGAGCATGGTGGGAGAAAGGGTAGGACGGTGAAACAAAAACATCCAGTGGTCTTGGTCAACAAGCATGCCGAAAAGAACAAGATCTTTGAAGGTTGCCCGAAAGTTCCCTGTATCGTGAAAATGGACAGAAAGGAGAGAAAAGATCTTAGAGAATTTCAGGGCAACCTGGAAAAGGCCGTCATCACTTGCCAGCCCTGTTGCCTGGTTTGCGTAAATGCCACTGTCAGGAGAATAGAGAAATCCTCCCTCTATTTCAGGGAGACTGGCTATAATATCGGAAAGCTTTGCCTCATAATCCATTGAGCCCTCACTGTAATATCTGTATAATTAACGTATGGTAAAAGAACACAGTTGCAGGTAGGTCAAAAAAAGGAATCTGCACTTGCCCCATGAAAGTGTTTGTCTTGCTTGGTGAGAAGGGAGGGAACACTGTTCGTCGCTTACCTTGCAGTTTGACCGTACACTGCTTATTTTGAAAATAGAAAATTCCTTTTATTGGTCTCTTTTCTATTGTTTTTAGAACATTACAAGTATCTTTCTGCTGTTATGGTAAAAAACAAAAAAATAGCATCGTTAATTAAAGAGGTACTTTCAATAAAGACACCTGTGCTTAGGGTTTAGTCTATATTGATGATTTTTCACTGTCAAGGCAAAAGAATACTGTATTCAACAGCTTGCGTATTTTTGTTTCACTCTGTTGCCAAGGGTGATTATGCAGGGAGGAAAAATGGAAATAATCGTTTTTCAGGAACGTGGCTCAGGGGTGCACAAGATAGAAGGTGTACAGCATTTTGGCGAAGGGATAACCATCACTGAAATTGTTTCAATTGATGAATTTTTGCCTGATTTCATAGAAGAGCCAGGGGAGTTCATCAATGAAGATTTTACTGCCGATCTGGTTTTGAACTTCCTGAAGCATCCGGATCTGGTGCACCGCCTGATCGCACTCTGTGAAGAGAAGGGGATACCTGTTGTTTCTGCAGGGAAAAAAGGTGCCGGCTTTACCCCTTTCACCTGTTGTGGTCTGGGGAGAAACGACAAGCTGGGTACCTATGGTGACAAATTTGGTCTGCCTGAATACAAGGTTGCTCTGGACAATGATAAAATTGTTGAGATCCAGGTCCTGCGCGGTGCCCCTTGTGGTGCCACCTGGGATGCGCTGCAGGAGTATATCGGTTGTTCCGTAGAGGAGGTACTCATCCGTCTTCCCAGGCAGGTACAATATTTCTGTTGCGCAGATCCCAGTGGCTTTGATCCGGTTTCAGGAAAGAGTCCCGTGCATTTTGCAGGGTATGTACACATTGCCGCCTTAAAGAAGGCCATAGATGAGGCGAAGTGAATTCTATTGTTCGCTGTTCCCCTCTGACCTTTCTTTTTCCAGCAACGTTGCACAAAAACGGCAGGCTTTAAAGCCGGATTGTCTCGCAACTTCCACGTTTTTGAATTCTATTGAGCAGGCTCTGCAATTGTAAAACTCACAGCCGGGCAGGTGAAAAACATGGCTTTTAACATTTCCATGTACCGTGCCTTCAGTAAGGTGATTGGGACCGAGTTGACCGCTTGACAATTTTCGCTGCACAGGGGGCCTCGTCAGAGGTCTTCCTGGTGGTATCTTCTTGCTGTCTTTAAATGAAAATATTTTCAACTTCTGCAGGTTGGGAGAAAGCATACGGTCATAGAAGGCAGCAACATTATTCTTGAGTTTTGTCGGTATGATTGGGTGTTCATTGGCAGCCTGTCTGATGAAATAGCCTGAGATGAAGAGAAAGATGATATTGGGAGTCCACATGGCAACCAAGACTGATGCGCTCCCTTTCTCCACCGAGACCTTTCCCAGGGTAAAAAGAATATAGTAGAGGATAAAGAACCCTAAACCCAGGGGGACACCAGCCGCCTTTCTCCCAGGCCCGGCCTGCAGTCCCAAGGGTAGTCCAAGGAGACTAAGAATAAAACAGCCAACAGGAAGCACCAGGCGCTTATGGTACTGCATCAACCGCTCGCGTCCTTCGGGACTGCCACGGCCAAAGACTGTGGCGGATTCCTGCAACTGGCTCATGGTCATCGATCCTGCAGAGAGCTGTGTCACGTCTTCTCCATCCAGGATCGTGGGCGGTTGCAAAGGGATATTGATGGTATAACGAGCAAAGCTGATAATCTGGGAACGCAGATTATCAGGACGATGCAGGCTGCCATTGTTTAGAGTTATGGATACCGACATCGTGTCGATCTCGGCATTCATGGTGCCGGACTGGGCCATGGTTATGATCGGATTCACCTGTCCTCTCATGTCTGATACCCAGACATTCTTCCATTCACCGCTCTCCTTATCAATGGAGTCGACGTAGACAACGAGGTCGCCCAGAGCTTCGGTGAATTGGTCCTCCTTGATGCCTTTGTCAATTTTTTCTTTTGCCAGCTGAAACATGAGTTGTTTCATGGAAATTTCAGCCTTGGGGATCAAGGTGATCGAAAAATAGCCGGTGAGCAGGGCAATGGCTGCGGAAACAAGAATAACCGGCGGCAGGATCTGGTACAAACTGATTCCGTTTGCCTTAAAGGCGAGGATCTCAGTGTCACTGGCCAGTCGAGTAAAGCCGATAATAACCCCCATCATCGCAGCCATGGGTATGGAGTAAAGGAACATGTTGGGGAAGAGATAAAGAAAGAGACGGACAAAATCGGCAAAACCGATCTCCAACTCCAGGACCACATTGAGAAAGGGAATGAGTTTGACCAGAAAAAAGACACTGTTCATGATAAGAAAACTGGCGAGAAAGGGAGCCAGCATCTCTGTGGCCAGATAGCTGTAGAGCAGTTTTGGAAACCTTATCGATCGAGGCATCTTTTTTTAGCGGTCAGTGGGGGTGAAGGTTCGAACCTGCAGTTGTTTTGCATGGCGTTTGGTGTTCGAATTTACAGAAAAATGGTAAAGGCCACAAGAAAGAAGTGGCAAGAAAACGAAAAACAGATCGAATACATTTTGAAGCCATCCTGTAAAGATGTACCTGCAACCCTGTAAGCCTTGTGAAAAGGAATGATATGGTGTATGCAACGACCAAATTAACTCAGCCAACGAGGGTAACATATGCACTTATTTGAGACAGAAGACGGGGATATCTGGGTCTGTATAGCCTGTGGTCGTGAACGTGAAGAAGAGATCAGGGCAAAAAACTGGGAGTATATCTTTGATAAAGATGAGCCCACGCTGCGCTGCAAACTCTGCGGAAAACCCGATTACGAGGTGGAGGATTGAGGCAGGCAACCCCTTCTGCAATGGTTGTCTCCTTTTGCTAGAATTTTGCATCCAGCACTGGTTCATCGATGGTAACAGAGATCCAGTGCTGATCCCACCATTCCTTGGGAGTAACAAAAATACCGTTCACCAGCATGGAAAAATGGAGATGGTCGCCTCCGGCCATACCGCTGGTGCCGGAATAACCGAGCAGGTCACCCTGATTTAGAGTGTCTCCTGGAGAGACATTGATCTGACTCAGGTGGGAGTAGAGGCTGTATACACCCTGACCATGATCAAGCATGACCATATTGCCGTATATACCAAGGTAGTCACCATAGATCACAGTCCCTGAACCGGCAGCCTTGATCTCAGCATGTTGCGTTGACGCGATATCCATCCCCAGGTGAACCTGTTTGTCTATTGCTTTATCCTTGTAGTAGTAGGTGCGGTGATCGGCAAATCCTGCCCTGCCGCTTCCCGGCATACGATAAAATTTGCCTGACCAGAGTTGTTTGGGGCTTGGGTTCATACACAGGTCATGGATCTTCTGATTGTTCATCTTGCGCACTTCACGATTGGCATAGAGATATTTCTGCAGGTTATCTCCCTCCATTTCAGGGTAATGTTCCTCAAATTCGGGGATTTTTCTGGAGAGGAAGCTGTCAGGAATAGTAATGCGATCCTTTTTATGGTTCGGATTTTTTAATACAGGAGCAAAGGGTTTGACGGACCGGTTTCCTGCTGCGTCTTCTGCTACAACTGCTGCCTCTGTAATGGACTTGGTCGAAAAGGGCAGGGCGATGTAGGCAATGTAACGCTTTTCAGAAGCGTCAGTGAGTGGAAAGCCGGGGTGGTTATTCCCATTAAAGAGAACCCCATGCTTCACACTGTCATCCACCTGGTAAATGACGATTCCTGCACCTCCAGGGATAATATAACGTTCACTGTGAACAATACTGATTCGAGGGGCTTTGGTGTCGACAATGACGGTATGCAGGAGTTCACTTAAGTTTCCCTTGAGCAGTCCGCGGAAGGAAAAGTCCCTGGCCTGTACTGCAATCACAGCTTCTCCATCCTGCAAACCAAGGGCTTTTGGATCAAGATTTACAACAATCTCTTCCCTGCTCGGTCCTGCAACGGGACCATTTCCCTTACGGGAAAAACTTTTACTGAAAACCTCTTTTTCCTTATCGCCCTGAACAATCACTATCCGGAGGTCACGAAGACCGCTTTTATCGTCAGAGACAGAAAACGAAAGGGGAGTTTTCTTTCCTATGTGGGAAGGGAGTGCCTTTCCCTCGATCATTGGCTTGTCCCCTTCAAAATAGGTGACGTAGCCATATGCCGCTGCAGCAGCAAGGAGCAGGCTGATGATCAGAAAAAAACGAAGGGAGGATGATTTTTTTCTTTGTTTCCGATGCAAGCGTGCCATAGTTTCTTCTTCCTTGTCTAACGTATTGTTTTATTTTCAGTGTAAGCGTAAAAAACGACCAGACCGGCCAGGAAAGGGAGAACTACTGTTCCCAGCCGATTTCATATTTCTCGATATGGAGATTCTTGGCAGGTACAATGGTTATCCTTTTCCCTGTATCTTTTTCAAGTTCGTTGGTCATACCCCCCTCTTCCTTGAGGAGCATATCTGCCACGCGGGGGTGAACCGTTAAGGTGATATTGCTACTTTTGTTGCGCCCGGCATTCCTGGCAATCTTCCTGAAAATTTCGTAGCAGATAGTTCGTCTCGACTTGAGAGCTCCTTCTCCGGCACAGTAATGGCAAGGTTCGCACATCATCTGGCTGAGGTTCTCGCAACTGCGCTTCCTGGTCATCTGTACCAGACCAAATTCCGTAAGTTTGAGGATATTGATTCTGCTCTTATCCTTTTTCACGGCCTCCTTAAAAGAGGTGAAGAGCTCCTCTCTGTGCAGTTCATCCTCCATGTCGATAAAATCGATAATAATGATCCCGCCAATATTACGCAACCTGAGCTGGTAGGCTATTTCTTTGACCGCCTCCATATTGGTCTTGAAAATGGTCTCTTCCAGGTCATTTTTGCCAACAAATCGTCCGGTGTTGACGTCAATGACAGAAAGGGCTTCAGTGGTTTCAATGATGATGTAGCCCCCTGATCGCAGCCATACTTTTTTCTCCAGGGCCCTGGAAAGCTCAACCTCTATCCCGTGGGCTTCAAAAAGCGGTGAAGATCCCTGGTAATGGGAAACCCTATCCTGGAGCTTAGGGGCAAAGGTCTGGACAAAGTGACGCAGTTTTTCATAGGTCTTCCGGTCATCCAGGATAAGACGTTTGACTTCAGGGGTAAAGAGATCACGCACAGAACGAAAGGTGATATCAAGATCTTCATAGATCATTGCAGGGACGATGGAGTGGCTGGAGATATCCTGGATTTCATCCCACAGAAGAAGGAGGAACTCCATATCGGCCTCTAGCTCTTCCAGGCTGGCGTGTTCGGCAACGGTGCGCACAATAAACCCGGTCCCTGAAGGTCGCAGCTCTTCGATGCGCTCCTTCAGGGTTTGACGAATCTCCTCATCTTCGATTTTTCTCGAGATACCGATGTGGTCGGTCAGGGGCATGAAGACCAGGTTCCTGCAGGGCAGGGTAATATGACAGGTCAGCCTGGCACCTTTGGTCCCAATGGGATCTTTTCCAACCTGCACGGTGATCTCCTGTCCCTCGGTGAGGAGGTCCTCTATGTTCATTCCGGGGAGGCGGTTTATGTCAGTATCCGGTATATCGGAACTGAGTTCAAGCTTGCCGCAGGGTTGATCTTTCTTTGTCATCCTGGTTTCGAGATCGGCATGGGAGATATAGACATCATCCACATAGAGAAAGCCGGTTCGTTCCAGGCCGATATCTACAAATGCGGCCTGCATCCCTGGAAGCACCCTGACCACACGGCCTCGGTAGATATTCCCGACCAGTCCCTTTTCAGATGGGCGCTGCATGTGAAACTCGACCAGTTGACCATTTTCGACCAAGGCTATTCGGATCTCGTAGCTCGTTGAATTGACAAGTATTTCGCTGCTCATAATATAGGCTTTTACTCGATGGCCATCGAAGAGATGGCAGATGAAGGTGTAGTTGTCTTGATAAACTTGAAATTATACAGTATCCCTGTACAAAAATCCTCCTCTAAATCAGATTATTTCACTCTGTTATTCTCTGCGTGATTGAAAATGACTGACATTACCGTAATCATTCCCACCTACAACAGAGCTTCCCTTCTCGGTCGAGCCTTGCAATCAGTGCAACAACAGACCCTGACCTGCAGTGAAGTTATTGTGGTGGATGATGGATCAACAGACGATACAGCCTCTTGTGTGTCGCATTTTGCTTCCCAGTGCAGTTTTCCTGTGCGCTATTTCTCTCAACCAAACCAGGGTCCGGCCGCTGCAAGAAACAGAGGAATTCAGGAAGCCGAGACATCCCTCCTTGCCTTTCTTGACTCAGACGATCACTGGCACAAGAAAAAATTGGAACTTCAGTTTGGAGCCATTTGCAACCTACCTGATATGCTGATTTCTCATACCAGGGAAAAATGGTTGCGGCGCGGTGTTCACCTGAACCAGAAAAAGATTCATCAGCCAGGCAATGGAGATATCTTCACTCATTGTCTGCAACTCTGCGCAGTGGGCATGTCCACGGTCATGGTAAGAAAAGAGCTCTTTGCGGAAATAGGATTGTTCAAGGAGGAGATGCGCTGCTGTGAAGACTATGACCTGTGGCTGCGCACCAGCAGTCGCTATCCTTTTCTTTTGATAGATGCTCCTCTGACCATCAAGGAGGGGGGGCGCCAGGATCAGGTTTCCTGGCAGTACCGGTTGGGGATGGACAAATTGCGTATTAGAGCAATTCTTGACCTGCTCCGCGAAGGGGACTTGGTTTTGAGTCAGCTTGTCTCTTCTTTGCAGGAGTTGCAGAAAAAATGTCTAGTCTATGGACAGGGTTGTGTCAAACATCTGCGCCCTGAGGAAGGAGAGTGTTATCTGCGTATCGCAGAGTGGACAAAAACAGAGCTTGACAGGGAAACAGCTATCCCCTTTACTGTCCCTGAAAATCCTGCTTGCCAGGTGAGGAATGAGGAGTAAGGAGGTATGTTTTTCTGTGTCTTTTTTTAGAATATTGACTCCTCTCTTTTCACTGCAAGGAGTTTCCTGGTTTAAAGTTATAAAAATTTCGTGTGCAGCACGCAATGAATCAAGGCAGAACGTCAAGTACTAATGATGGAACGAAAATGACAGAAACAGGTTCCTGGAAAGATCCTTCCCTCTATATTCGACAGATCCATGTTGAGGAATCCTGTCTGGAACTGGACTATACCCGTGAGATCCTGGAACGTGCCGCCCTTCCTTATACGGTGGTTGAGGACAGGCAGGATCCTGAAGGAATTCCAGGAGAATACCCAGACAACCTGGCTCTAGGCAAGCATCATTTGTTGCTGTGCAAAAATCGTGGCCATTTCTTCAAACCCTGTCCCGGCACCCGGGAGTATCAGTGTTGCGACTACCAGGTCTTAAATATCGGGATGAACTGTCCCATGGATTGCGTCTACTGCATTCTTCAAGCCTACCTCAACAAGCCATGGCTGACTTTTTTTGTGAATACTGAGAATCTCTTTCATGAGCTTAACAGTGCGTTTACAGGCGAGCCTGATCGATTCTTTCGTATAGGGACAGGTGAGTTTACCGATTCCATGGCCCTTGACCGACTGACGCATCTCAGCAGTCAACTGGTCGAGTATATGGCTGATCAGGAGCAAGGTATCCTCGAGTTGAAAACCAAGAGCGGGGTGATTGACAATCTCAAAGAGTTGCGTCATAACGGGAGAACGGTAATGGCCTGGTCGCTCAACTCCACTCCTGTCATGCAAAAAGAGGAGATCCGTACCGCCACCCTGGATGAACGGTTGGCTGCTGCCAGGCAATGTGCAGAGTGGGGCTATAAACTGGCCTTTCATTTTGATCCCATTATCGATCATCCCGGCTGGGAGCAGGGATATGAGGAAACCGTGAATAAATTGTTCCAGACAGTCCCGTCCGAACAGATAGTCTGGATTTCCTTGGGGGCTCTTCGTTACCTCCCATCTTTGAAAACCATAGGTACGAAACGGTTTCCAAGGTCACGCATCTATTACCAGGAATTTATTGAAGGGCTGGATAATAAAAAACGTTATTTTCGCTCTCGGCGCGTCCGTCTCTATCAACATCTGTACAAACTGCTTCAGCGATATGCGGACCCATCAACCTGCATCTATTTTTGCATGGAAAGTGACGAAATCTGGCAAGAGGTGATGGGGTATACTCCGGAAGAAAGGGGTGGAATTCCAGCGATGCTCGACAGAACAGTCTGCAGCTGAAAAAAATCTCGGCAAGGTCTTTACAGAACAACTCTCTTCAAAAAGATCCATGATTGATTACCTATTTTCTTCTGGATAAATAGAAGGGGGCTGTGGTATTACATAAACTTCTCACAGCATAAGACGTTACCTGGCGGCAACTTATCACGACCACCAGGACAGTGTCATTCACATTCATAGACAGCAGGAGGGAATATGCTCAATAAAGCAATGATAATTGGTAACCTCGGTGGAGATCCCGAGCTTCGTTATACCCAGGCTGGAGCTCCAGTTGCAACCTTTACAGTTGCCACAAGCGAGCGCTGGACCGACAAGGAAGGCCAGAAACAGGAGACCACTGAATGGCATCGTGTTGTTGCCTGGCGCAAGCTTGCCGAAATCTGCGGGGAATATCTTCACAAGGGTTCAAAGGTATATATCGAAGGAAAGATTCAGACCAGAAAATGGCAGGATCAAAACGGTAATGACCGATACACCACTGAAATTGTAGCCCGCGATATGCAGATGTTGACGCCAAAAGGTGGTGGCATGGGTGGTGACAGTAGCGGATACAGTGAACCTCCGATGCCGGAACCGCCGAGTGGAGGAAACTACGGTGGTGGCGGTACCGGAGACGACGTTCCTTTTTAACAGACAATATCGAATGTCGAACAGGGAATGCCGAAGTTTTCTCACTTCCGCGGTTCAAAATTCCTTGTTCGATATTCTGCGCTTTCTTTTAAAAAAATCCCTTCCTATCTCCTTATCGCCTCTTGACTGCACCAGTCGCCATTCCTATTGTTGAAGACATGTTTAAGTATAGTGGCGTATGAAAAGAAGACGCCTCTGAAGGCCTGTCGTCGGAACATGAAAACATTCGACAAGCCTTTTTTGGTATTAATGTAAAGGGAGAAGGGTGTTACGTATCAATGGAATATTACGAACAACTCGGGTTGAGCAAAGGTGCTTCTGCCCAGGAAATAAAAAAGGCCTATCGCAAACTTGCCCTGAAGTTTCACCCGGACAAAAATAAGGGCGACAAGGCGGCAGAGGAAAAGTTTAAAGAGATCAATGAGGCGTATGCCGTTCTTTCCGACCCGGAGAAGAAGAAACAGTATGATACTTACGGATCCACTGATTTCCACCAGCGTTATTCCCAGGAAGATATCTTCAGAAATTTCAACCTCGATGATATCCTCAACCAGTTTGGCTTTGGCGGGCAAAGTCGCGGTGGCAGCACCTTTCGTATGAACATGGGTGGGGGAGGCAGCGGTATGCATTCCTTTTTCAATCAGGGAGCTTCTACTGGCGGATGCGGTTCCTGTCAGCAGCCTGCCAAAGGACAGGATCTGACCTACCAGCTTTCAGTAACTCTGGAAGATGTCCTGCATGGTGCCGAGAAAAGCATTGCCTTACGTCATAATGGAACCCCTCACAACGTCAGCGTCAAGGTCCCCAAGGGTATAGAGACAGGAAAAAAACTGCGTTTGAAAGGCAAGGGGGGACAAGCCCCTCCCGGAGGGCTGGCAGGAGATCTTTTTCTCAAGGTGGATATTGTCTCCCATGATCGTTTTGCAAGAGAGGGTGACAATCTTGTTCTGGAACAGAAAATTCCTTTCAGTCAGGCCTGCCTTGGAGCCAGGATAGAGGTGGAGACCCTTGACGGAAAGAAATTCATGGTCAATGTGCCTGCAGGAATACAGGGAGATGCCAAACTGAGATTAAAGGGGCATGGTCTGCCAAGTGGACCGCTCAGTGGACGGGGGGACCTTTATGTCAAGGTTGGAGTGGAGATCCCGCAAGAGATTGGCAAGGAACAGCAGGAACTCATAGGAAAGCTGCAGGAGATTGGACTGTAACACTTTCTTTCTGGAAACAACAAAAAAAGGGCCATGACGCGACTCTCGCGTCATGGCCCTTTTTTTTACCCGTTAGCCATCTAATAGTTGGCGTCGGCAAACGCAAGCCAGCCGCCGGCGCTGACCAGGTTTTTATCGTAGGAGTTCAGCTCAAATGGGCATTCTAATGGTTTCTGCCCTGCATCGGCAGAGATTGCTTTCATGACCCCTTTTGCCATATCCACCTCTATGGTGAGTTCGCCGGACATGGCAAACAGAGCATCAATATCGCTCTTGGGCAGTTCCATGGCAAGGATACCGCAATTAAACATGTTTTGCCGGAAGATGCGGGCGAAACTCTCGGCAATGACCACGTTGATATCGTTCACCTCAAAGGCCCAGACCGCATGTTCGCGGGAAGAACCGCAGCCAAAGTTGGTTCTGGCAATTACCACCTTGGCCTGTTTCATGGCCTGAGAGTGGCTGTCAAAAGGTTTGTCATTAAGGAGCAGGTCTTCGAGCAGGTGCGGCCCCAGTGCTGTTTTACTGATTTCGGTGAGATATTTTGCAGGAATAATCTCATCGGTATTAATGTCGTTTCTGTCCAGCAGGATTGCCGGACCTCCGAATGTTTTCATACCTTATACCTCTTCTGAGACGAGAAATTGTCTTGGATCGCTTATGGTTCCTGTCACGGCTGCAGCTGCTGCAGAGAAGGGGCTCATAAGGTGGACCATGCCACCTTTCCCCATGCGGCCATTGAAGTTTCTGTTGGTGGTCGAGGCACAGACATCTCCCTCGGCAAGTACCCCTGAGCTCATGCCCAGACAGGCGCCGCAGGTGGGATTGAGGACACAGAAGCCGGCATCCATGAAAATCTTGATGATGCCTTCATCCATGGCCTGTGAATAGATCGCAGGCGTGGCAGGCGTTACGATGCCTCTCACCCCTGTTGCCAGTTTACGACCTTTCAGGATGGCCGCGGCATCGCGCAGGTCTTCTATCCTGCCGTTGGTGCAGGAACCAATATATATCTGATCCACTGGTGTTCCTTCCATATCCTGAATATCTTTCACGTGGTCGGGTTTGTAGCCGTAGGTGACCATGGGGACCAGTTTGGAAACATCAAGCTGCAGAATCTCAATGTATTCAGCATCCGGATCAGAGTGCCATTTGGAGAAATCTTTGACAGCTTCATCAATGGTCGTATATTCGTCCTTGATAAAAGGCCAGAGATACTCGGCCGTCACCCGGTCTGGATAGCAGAGTCCGCTGGTGGCGCCAGCTTCCACTGCCATGTTGCACAGGGTCATGCGGGCAGCCATGCTCATGGAGTCAACCAACGGACCGACAAATTCAATCACCCGATCAGTGGCACCGTTCACCGTCAGTTTTTTGATGATGGCCAGGATGACGTCTTTTGCTGTAACGCCCTGCTGCAATTCACCGCTTATCTCAATCTTCATAGACACCGGGGCACGAAAGGTGCAGACACCTTTTAAGATGCCAACCTCCAGGTCTGTGGTGCCAACTCCTGCGGCAAAGGCCCCAAAGGCACCATGGGTACAGGTGTGGGAATCTCCCATGATCACCGTATAACCGGGACGGATAAATCCTTTTTCCGGAAAGAGCGCGTGGCAGACACCGTTTGCACCTACATCAAAAAAATCTTTGATTTTGTGTCTCCTGGCCCATTCGCGCATGATTTTCCCCTGCGTGGCCGTCTTTGAGTCTTTGGCCGGGGTGACGTGATCAATAACGGCCTTGATCTTGCCTGGATCAAAAACCCGGTCCATCCCCTTTTCCATTAAATCCATGATGGCGATGGGGGTGGTGATTTCATGACACAACACCGCGTCCAGATCGAGTACCATATTTTCAGGAGTGGGGTTGTCCCGGAGGTGGGCAGCAAATATTTTGTCAGCTATGGTTTTTCCCATGAGTGTACTCCATAGAGTTCCATTATTAAGAAAGTTTGCAGCAAAGGAAATTCTCCATCCCCATGCAAACCTTAATTCTGTTGCTGGATGAGTCCAAAAATACGGAATCAACGGCAGGAAAAACTGACATATTACCTGAAAAATGATACTGTTGCCAGAATATAATAGCTTAAAAGAGGTGAAGTTCCACACCTCCTCTTTATCACTGTCCAGATTTGATACCGGAGAATCCAAAAATGTTCCCGCTTCTTTCCTCTCTTGTTGGTCTTTTCTTTTTCCTGTTCAGTGCTGCCTCTCTGCACGCTGCTCATGGGATTTCCATTGATGGTCAGCTGAAATACGGTCCTGACTTTACACACTTTGATTATGTCTCCAGGGATGCTGTCAAAGGAGGGAAGTTGTCCCTCCATGATAACGGCAGTTTTGATAAAATGAATCCCTTTACCCTTAAAGGGACAGCCCCTTTTGGCCTGGAGATGTTTGTCTTTGAACCCCTTGCTGAAGGAAGCCTTGATGAACCCTTTGCCGAATACGGACTGATTGCAAAAGATATCCAACTTGCCGAAGATCGATTGTCAGTCATCTTTACCATTAACCAAGAGGCACGATTTTCAGACGGCACACCAGTGACCCCTGAAGATGTTCGTTTCTCTCTGGAGACATTGAAGAGTGATAAGGTACATCCTTTTTACCCATACTATTATCAAGATATCAAGGAGGCCAAGATCCTTGATGCACACCGGGTACAGTTTCTCTTCAATCGTCCGAACCGGGAACTGCATATGATCGCTGCTCAGATCCCTATCATGTCCAAGGCCTTTTATGAAAAACACCCCTTTACCGGTGAAGGTGCTGAGGCCATGGTTGCCCCAGTCGGTTCCGGCCCCTATGTCATTTCCGACTTCAGCCAGGGGAAATCCATAACCTACAGGCGAAATCCCAACTACTGGGCACGTAATCATCCGGTGCGTAAGGGTATGTACAATTTTGACACTATCACCATCAACTATTACAAGGATCAGATTGTTGCTGTGGAGGCCTTCAAGGCAGGCGAGTTTGATTTCATGATGGTGAATATCGCCAAGCAATGGGCTCGCGATATGGTGGGAAAACGGTTTGACACAGGGGCTCTGATCAAAAAAACCTACCCCCATCAAAACAATGCTGGAATGCAGGGATTTCTGATGAATAGTCGACGTCCGGTTTTCAAAGACGTACGTGTTCGTCAAGCCCTTGGACTTGCCTTTGATTTTCAGTGGACCAACAAATCGCTATTCTATGAGCAGTACACGCGGACCAGTTCTTTTTTCAGCAACTCCTATCTTGCTGCCACAGGATTACCCTCCGGACTGGAACTTTCCTATCTGGAGCCTTTTCGCAAAGAACTCCCTGCAGAGGTCTTTACCAGTCCGCTGACTCCGCCTGATTCCACGGATAAGGGAGGACTGCGCAACAACTTACGTAAGGCCCGCAAACTCCTCCAAGATGCTGGATGGACAATCCAAAAGGGAACGTTGCGCAATAGGGAAGGAAAACAATTTCGTTTTGAAATCCTCCTGGTCTCCCCATCTTTTGAACGGGTCATGGCACCGTATGTCCGCAACTTGAAAAAACTTGGCATGGAAGTTGACTATCGCACCATTGACCCTGCCCTGTACGCAGACAGAATTCAGAATTTTGATTTTGACATGACTGTTCATGTCTATGGCCAGTCCCTGTCACCCGGCAATGAACAGAAAAACTCCTGGCATTCCGAATCGGCCGACCGCCCAGGATCCAAGAATCTTGCAGGAATCAAAGACCCTGTTGTTGATGCAATGGTTGAAAAAATCATCTATGCAGAGACCCAGGAAGAGTTGACTGCAGCCTGTAAGGCACTTGACCGTATCCTGTGGTACGGCTATTACCTTGTCCCAAACTGGTATCTGAATGTTCACCGCATTGCCTATCATAATAACTTTCTTCAACCCGACACCCTGCCGCTCTACTACAATCATTTCCAGTTGCTGATGACCTGGTGGAACAAAGAGAGTGCAAAAGATAAGGAATAGGAATAGAGGAGAAGCATGTAATAATGTGACCAGGTTTGACCTTTTTTTGTTGCGACTCTCTTCTTTTATCTCCCTGTCTTTTTGTTTTAACAGGAGTTTTGTCTTGACTCGCTCTCTTCTGCTTTGATACCATTTGTCACGGGATTTTTCTGTCAGGAGTAGTGGCTGCTGCTCTTTATGACTTTCCACTGATTCATTAACAGAAGGAGAACAGTATGTCAGAGCCGGTAACTGGTAAGGTCAAGTGGTTCAATGCAAGCAAGGGTTATGGTTTTCTGGAAAGGCCAGATGGTGAAGCTGATGTCTTTGTTCACTACAGTGCCATTCAGGCAGATGGGTTCAAAAGCCTTGACGAGGGACAGGAAGTTGAATTTGTAATTGCCCAGACTGAAAGGGATTACATGCTGAAAACGTGAAAACTTTGTAAGCCGGCTGTCCTCTGTTGTCTATCCCGGAACGATATTGTCGTTCCGGGATTTTTTTTGCCGGACAGAGATTAGGTTTTTTGCGGTACTTTGAAAAAAAGTGCGATCAGGGTATGGTGGATAATAACTGGCTGCAACACAATGATTCCCTAACAGGCAAGTGGAATAACATTATGAAACCGTTCAAGATTCTTTTTGTTGACGATGAGGAAGTCAATATCCTTAATTTCAGGATGATCTTCCAGGACAGGTATGAGATTATCACCGCCCGGTCAGGAGAAGAGGGATTGAGCTGTTTCAGGGAAAATGATGACATCGGACTCATCATTTCCGATCAGCGCATGCCCGGGCTCAGCGGTACTGAAATGTTGAGCCTGATCTATGAGATCAACCCGGACCCAATTCGTATTATCCTCACGGCCTACAATCAGGTGGAGTATGTGATGGATGCCATCAATCGTGGCCGTATCTATCAGTTTATCCTCAAACCCTGGGATACCAGAGAGTTAACACTGGTCATAGAGCGGTCTCGTGATCTCTACCTTCTCAAAAAAGAGAACAGTTCCCTGACAGAGGAGCTTGCGGAAAAGAATCGAAATCTAGAGATGGTGAACCAGAAACTGCTCATCGTCAACGAAGCTCTGAAGACAGATGTCCAGCGGAGAAAAAAACTTGAAGCATCACTTCGGGAGAGTGAAGAGAAATTCAGAGAATTTACCCAGGCCTCCCAGGATATGATCATCCTCTTTGACCCGGAGGGGAGTTGCATCTACTGTAATCCTGCCACGGAACAGCTTCTGGGATATGGTGATGATGATGATCGCAGGAAGTCTCCTTTGACCTCAGCCCTGCACCCGGATGATCAGGGGCTTCTCAAGGAAGAGGTCGTCAGGCTCCTTCAGGATTCCAGCCCTACGCCTGCCAGGGAAATGAGAATGCTGAAAAAAGACGGCAGTTATCTCGATGTTGAAACAAACTTTTTCTGCATGGATCTGGAAACCGGCGAACGGATACTGGGGTCCATTGTTCGAGACATCACCAAAAGGAAGAGAGCAGAAAGAAGTCTTCGTTTGTCCGAGGAACGCTTAGGCGATCTCTCAGCCATGTTGATCACCGCCCAGGATGATGAACGTCGACGTATCTCCATGGAACTCCATGATGAGTTTGGTCAGTCCCTTGCCGCCCTCAAATTGCAGTTACGTGCCCTGGAAAACAATCTCTATAAAGATGAGAAATGCAAAAAAGACAAAACCGCAGAAAGCCTCCGGGAGTTAAGGCAATTTGTCAATATACAGATAGGAAATGTGCGCCATCTTTCCCGGGAACTCTGGCCTATGGTTGTCGATGACCTGGGTGTGGATGCAGCCTTTGACAATTTGTTCAGTGGATTTCTTGAGTACAGCGATATTGACATCGATATCAACATGGAACCGGTGGGGGCCTATTTTTCAGTGGAGGAACAGAGGCACTTATATCGGCTCCTGCAGGAATCCCTCAACAATGTGGTCAAACATTCGGCAGCAAAAAACATACAGGTCCAGGCCAGGATAATAGAGGATGACATTGTACTTGCCGTACATGATAACGGCAGCGGCTTTAACGTTGAAGCCGTCTCCATGTATACCGGCAAAGCAAGAGGCATGGGGCTGCAGGCAATGGCTGAGCGGGTTAAAATTCTGAGAGGACAAATGGACATCAGCAGCAGCCCGGGGAAGGGGACCTCCATCGTTTTCACCCTTGCAACTGACCGGAGCGAGTGATGCCCTCCTTTTGTTTTATTTTACATGACCTGAAAGAGACTGCACAATTCGGTCGCCTTCTTGGAAAACTCGCCCTGCCTGGCGATGTTATCTGCCTCAGTGGTGACCTTGGCGCAGGGAAAACCGCTTTAACACAGGAAATTGCCAAGGGATTGGAGGTGCCTGATTCCTGTTATGTGACCAGTCCCAGTTTTTCCATTCTTCAAGAATATCCCGGAAGAATTCCACTCTATCATATGGATTTTTACAGGCTTGGCGATGCAACGGAAGTGGAAGATCTTGGCTTTGAAGAATTCTTCTACCTTTCAGGCCTAACCGTAATAGAGTGGTCGGAAAGGGCCGATACTCTCATCCCAGCCACGCGATTACTTCTGCAGCTGACTATTACCGATGATCTTTCAAGGAAGGTCGAGATCGATTTTGGCAGTGGGACCTGGAAAGAGCGTCTGCAGGACTTCTGCGCAGCAGCTGCTGCGAGCAGCAACTAGTTTTTTAAAAAAACATTGTGGATGTCGCTGTCGCCAGGCAGCCAGCTTGTCCATCCTTGTCTCGTTGAATCATTCTCCCTGCAACCTGTTTGACAAAAGAGGGCTAAAAAAGAGGCCCCCCTTTGCAAAAAGCAACCATCCTCTGTATAGTGTTCTGTTTTGCCTAAGATTGATGAAAATATGATCTTTTAGCATGTAAGGCATGGAGAAGTTGTTCCCTGCCTGTTACCCCTTTATTGTCATACCACCAAGAGAACATGAACAAAAAAATCATTCGACTGCAAGAGTGTCAGAAAACATTTACAATTGACCAGGACAAGGCTCTTCGCCCTGAAGATACGGTAGAGAGGTTCAAGGAAAAACTGCAACACCTCGATCTCGATATCTTAAAAGAGGTGAAACGGATCGATAACGGCAGGCTGGGAATCCCTGTTTATTTCTCGGTCTGTGGTGAAGATGCACGAGCCATGACCGGTACCAAAAAACAGATGGGGAAGGGTGCCTCGGCAATCCAGGCCCAGGCCTCTGCCTGCATGGAACTGGGCGAGCGTTTTTCCTTTTTCACCTTTAAGGATAATCCTGACAATTTTCTGCAAGGCGATTACCAGGAGATGCGGGAAAGGGGCTACCCAGTCCTTGGCCCTGAATATCTCCTGCAGTCTGTCCATGACAGCGCTCATGATGTTGCCTTTGTGGAAGAGATCCTCAAGGGGATTCCCATGCAGTGGACCTGGGCCACAAGCCTTGTCAAAGGTAAAGAGGTCCTGATTCCGTTTTCCTGGTTTTTTGCCATTAATGAGTTTAATGGACCCTCTGCCGGCAATACCCTTGAAGAGGCTGCCCTGCAGGGAATTTGTGAGATTGTGGAACGACATGTCTGCGCTTTGGTTACCCATGAGCGAATCAACACCCCTGCTGTTGTTCCTGAGAGCGTCTCTGACCCTGTTGCAAAAGATCTCCTGGAAATTTTCAAGGCCAACGACATTGAACTCTATCTCAATGATTTTAGTCTGGATACCGGGATCTGCACGGTGGGGGCCCTTGCCATTGACCACAGCACCTTCCCTGAAAAGAGTGAGATCGTCTACACTGCCGGAACAACGCCTGACCCTGAAAAGGCACTGATACGTGCTGTGACAGAAGTTGCCCAGCTTGCCGGAGACTTTAACAGCGGATCCAATTATGTGGCCTCCGGGCTTCCCAAGCCCCTGATCATGAAAGAGGTGCGGCATGTTACCGATAGCGAGGCAACTGTGGAGATTGCAGACATGGCCAACCTGGCTGATCACGATATCCGGGTGGAGGTCGAAAACTGTGTGAAAGCCCTTGCTGCAAAAGGGATGGAGACCTTTATGATCGACGTCACCCATCCACAGCTGCAGATCCCTGCCATCTATACGATTGTTCCCGGCGCCCATTTCCGCGAACGTTCCATGATGCATGATGTGGGCCTTTTTGCAGCAAAGCTCCTGGTGGAACTGGTAGAAGACCCTGGGATTCTCGAGGAAAAACTCGCCAGGCTCGAAGGGCTGGTTCCAGACACCTATTACCTCGATTTCTATCGAGGACGAAATCTCTATGCAACCGGTGATCCAATTGAGGCCTTGAAGTACTTTGAACAGGCCCTGACCCTATCGCCGGAGCATGAGGATCTCCCTTATATCTACTCGTATATGGGACACTGTTTGAAAGATCTGGAACGCTACGACGAAGCACTTGCTGTCTTGGAAAAGGGACTGGCGGAAGATGAGGAACGGCCTGATATCTATAATATGATGGGGGTCTGCTTTTTCAAAAAAGAGGAGTACGACCAGGCCGTCAAAAGTTTTCTCCGAGCCGTGGAGCTGAATCCCTCCTCTGCCATGGACTACGCCAATCTTGGAGTGAATTATAGAAGACTCGGAAACAAAGAGGAAGCGATCCACTTTTTCACCCTGGCCCTTTCCCTTGACCCCGCCATTGAGTTTGCCCAGCAGCAGCTTGCTGAGTTAGTGACCGAAGAGTAACGTCTTGTCCAGAGGTTTGTAATGGTAACCAAAACTTTCCTGAAAGAGTTGAACCCCAAAAAGATCCTGATCCGCTCCACAAACTGGATTGGAGATGCGGTCATGACAACTCCTGCGGTGCATACCATCAGGGAGAATTTTCCTGATGCAGAGATCACCATGCTTGCCGTTCCCTGGGTGGCGGATATCTTTCGGTTGAGTCCGGACGTGGATCAGGTACTCATCTATGACAAGAAATTTCTCCATCAAGGAAAGATCAAGGGGCCGTTGAACCTGGCTAAGGAGCTGAAATCGTATGCATTCGACGCGGCTATCCTTCTACAAAATGCCTTTGAAGCCGCCTTTCTGGTCAAGATGGCAGGCATCCCTATACGGGCCGGTTATAAACGCGATGGAAGGGGAGTCCTCCTCACCCATGGTGTCACCATCAGCGACGCCATCAGAAAACAGCACCAGGTACACTATTATCAGAATATGCTGGCCGAACTCGGACTCACCCTCGGGCCCGATAACCTGCGTCTTCCCTTACCGGAAAAACTGGAACTCTGGGCAAAAGGTTTTGTTGACTGCCACAGGTACCAGAGCCCGACTTCAATACCGGAACCAGGAGGTGAAACAGCAGATCCGGGATTGCTTGAAATGATGCCACTGAACAGCGAAGGGGATGCTGTTCCAGTTATAGGCTTTAATCCTGGTGCCGCCTTTGGGCCTGCCAAGCGCTGGCCCACTGAAAAGTTTGGTCAGCTTGCAGCCCTTATTACCCATCATTATGGAGAGAGCGGTTGTCTTATCATGGTTTTTGGAACCGAGGCAGACACCGAGGCAGCACAGGAAATCAGGCAATTTTCCATACGCACCCCCTATCATGTCCTGGACATGACCGGAAAGACCAGCCTGGAACAGGCCATGGCCCTGATCAAGACCTGTGATGTCTTTGTTTCAAATGATTCCGGCTTGATGCATGTGGCAGCTGGTCTGAATACGCCCACCATCGCTATCTTTGGTTCCACCAACCATATCACCACCGGTCCCTACTCGAAAAACTCCATCATCCTTCGGCGGGAAATGGAATGCAGTCCATGCCTCCAGGCCCACTGTCCTCAGGGACATCTCAAATGCCTTGAATCCATTAAGGCCACAGATGTGTATGAGGAAGTGGCTGCAATGCTCTCCTCCAATGTTCACCCGGACTCGTAAGCCTTATGACAATCAAAAAAGGAAGCAACATCCCCCGGCCTGCTGTTTTTCTAGACAGGGACGGCACCATCAATGAACAGATGGGCTATATCAACCACACTTGCCGCTTTCACCTCCTGCCAAGGGCCGCTGAGGCCATAAAAAGATTAAATGATGCTGGAATTCCCGTGGTTGTGATCAGCAACCAGTCAGGGCTTGCCCGCGGATATTTTCCTGAAGAGCTGCTGCTTGCGGTTCATGAAAAGATGAGCCGGCTACTTGCAGAACATGAGGCCCATGTGGATGGGATCTATTACTGCCCCCATCATCCAGAGGCCAAGAAAGAAGAGTTCCGGGAGGCCTGCTCCTGCAGAAAACCAAAACCCGGGCTCATCCTGCAGGCAGCAGAAGAGATGGACCTGGCGCCAGAGCAATCCTTTGTGGTGGGCGACCGTTGGTCGGATATAAAGACCGCAGCAAACTGCGGGGCCAAGTCTATTTTGGTGAGGACCGGATACGGAAGGGGAGATGAACAGTATATCGGACCGCATCAGGAAATACAACCCGATTACAAGGCCGAAGATCTCCTTGAAGCCGTGCAGTGGATACTGAAGAAATAGGGTGTCGTGCCTTGGTTCCCATGGCTGGTGGTCTGTTTCTCTGGATTACGGTCTTGGCAGGTCGTAGCGTAAAACCTGAGAAAAATGGCTCTCGTTATAGTGCTGCATACGCTGGTCGACTCGGCTCTTCTGGCGAAGCTCACCAAAGGGTAGCTCCCGGGCCAGCACCCCTTCCTCATAGAGAAGTTGGTCAACGTGCCCGCTGGCAATGATCCGCCAGTCCATTGGGGGGTGGTCATCAGGAACTATGGCCTTGTTGTGCAGATGGATGGTGGTGGTACAGTTTAGGGTCAGGGCATTATAGAATTCAGGTTCATTGACCAGCCGGTTCATCTCTGTCACATAACTCTGCAAGAGGGCCCTGGCCAGATCCTTTGATACCCGGAGATGGTAGGCATAAACCCGTTCTTTTCTGAAGTTGGTACGCAGCCTGATCAGATCATGCTCGTCTGCTGCCACATAGGAGAGTTCAAACTGTTTGAAAAACCCCTTGATTGCTGAATATTCCTGCTTCTTGTCCTTGCGAGTCTCAATGGAGATGGCCAGGTGCTGGTTGCCGAAATCCCAACTCATGATGGTATGGGCGATATGTTCAGAACCCCAATAGGAAAGAAACAGGTCCAGGCTCTGAATCTTGTCCAGGTCATACTCCCTGGTCTCCCAGGACTCTTCCGTTTTCCACTGTTGAGGAGAGATTTTATCCGCAGTGTAGTGAAAGTTGCGCACGTTGTGCATGGTCAGTCTGTTGCCCTGGATCTCTCCGTGGGAAACCCGGGCAATCTCGGCAGCCCAATCTTTGTCATTGGTTGGCTGCAGGGTTTGCCACCAGGCGATGAGGAGTGCAAAAATAAGCAGGCAGAGAAACAAGCCCCTCACAAAAGAACGACTGAGGAGAAATGTCCCGGGCAGCAAGGCGCCAAAGAGACAAGCCAATACCAGCTTAAGCCAGTCAGGCCCCGGGCCTGAAAAAAAGAGGGCCAGACAGCCCCACGCCCAAGCCAAAAGGAGCAGGAGGAAGATAGTTCCTTTGCCGATCAGACCCAGCAAGCCGGTTTTCCTCTTTTGCTGGGAAAAAGTTCTGTTCATTGCTGGCTCTCCAGCTCAGGCAGGACCTTTTGCTCAATTTCGTCTTTTCGCTCATCCAGGATCTGTCGGATGATGCTGTCATAGTTCTCTGGAAAAAAATACACCTTGGCCCCGGATTCGTACTGATACGCCGTCAGCCCACGTTCTTCCGGGTAAGCATTGAAGAGGAGCAACAGGATAAGGTCGTTGCTGACCCAGGGATGGCTGTACCAGGAATCATGGGCCCCGCCAAGTTTCAGGGCATCTGATCCACCCACGTCTATGACGTTGAGTCTTGGTGACTGCAGTGCCGCAATGAGTATTTTCTCTTCTTCGTCATCCAGTTCTGTATAATCGGGCCTGCCCAGTCTGGATACCCCGTTATGAAAGGCTGCCAGCCGCAAGACCTTGTCTTTTGCATTGAGGTTAATGGTTGTCCGTTCGACTATATCTTTGAACTGCAGGTAACGTTTGATAAAGGGCTTAAAGGCCGTGTCTGGAGCGGCAAAGTAGACTTCACCGATGCGCAGCCTGGTCTTGATTTCTCCGGCGGTGAGCTCCGGATAGAGGTCCTGGAGGGAGGCAAGTCCCGGTGCTGCCACCTGTGCTCCAGCGCTGTAGGCCAGGATGTTGATGTTCCTGGCATTGGTATGGCGAGCCAGGATCTCGATCAGGCGGGCAAAGGCCGGGACTGTTTTCTCTGCATGGAGCACGTCGGTCTTATATTTGAGGAGGTTTTCAGCCGATGGCCAGGAAAAGGTGAGGACCACTGAGTTGTGGCCCGTATAATGATAGTACTGGGCACCTTGGGCAGTTGCCCGGTAAAAGTTGCAGTTCGCTCCATGGACATAGACGGTCAGGTCCTTGTCAAAACTTGCCGCAAGGGCCTGGTTTATCTGATCAAAAAAACCTTCTGCCGCGGAAGATGTCCGCTCCTGGTCGTCATTCTTGTCGTACTCGACCCTTGCCCTCACATATTCCTGGCTGAGCAGCAGGTCCCTGTCACGCTCTGGGCTGAGGGACTGCTGATACAGGTCGTCCCAACCCATCCCTTTATCCCCAACACTGTAAACCACAAAACCGAGTTCCAGGGTATCAGAGGGGAATATGGTATAGCCGGTGGAACTGTCGAATTTGTCATAGGGGTGACGGTTGGTGGCATAGAGGGTGTAGAGGAGGTTCTCATCCTTCCTGTCTTTACTCATATCAAAAAACCGGGTGTCGGGCTGCATGCCCACCGGCGCCGGCATCAGATAGACCTTAGGCTGGCAGCCGGAGAGAAACATGCTGAGGAGCAGGAGAATATAAAAATGATCCTTGATTGTGGAAGACATGGCAGACACCCTATTGGCTTGCAAAGGAAAACCAGTCTGCACCCGGTACCGGAGGCAGAGGGTCCTTTTGATGCTTGAAGATCCCGTGGTTGAGAAAATGGACGGCCTCGGCTTGGACATAGTTGGAATTCATGATGAATGGGTGACTCTGGTGAACCACCAGGAAGTCGCTCATGTTGTCGACCTTTGCACGTTTCACCGAGACCTTGCCGTCATCCTCCCCTGGGATGAGATGGGAAAACCAGGCGTCAAAAAAGGTATGGCGGTCCCCGGTGATAATGCCAACTGGATAATCGACCTGAGCCAGTTGATTGGGGACGGAATCAGGAGTCGTAGACAGCTGTTGTCCCGCCGGACCATTCAGCCAGGCGTAGAACCACCAGTTCTTCAGGGTTTCGGCCACAACACTGCCCTGGTTTGGCGGGCTGAGCATAACAACCCGACCTAGTTTTGCAGGCCTGTTCTCCAAGAGGGCCTTGCGGATCACAATGCCCCCCAATGAGTGGGTGACAAAATGAATTACTGTGGGGTTGAACTGTTCACATTGATTCAAGGCCAGGGGCAGGTGTTCTCTGGCAATGGACACAATATCTTTTTGGGTGGAAGGATAATCCAGGTTGACGGTATGATATCCTGCCTCGGTTACTGCCTCCTGCATATCATCCATGGAATGATAGGTTCTCCCCATGCCGTGAAGCAGGATAACACATTCACTTCGACTGTTTTTGATAGAGGGTTTTTGGTTGGAAAAGTATTTTTTACCGCAGCCGATGAGGGGTGACACAATACAAGCGCAGAGGAGGAGAAAGGTAAGGAGGCAAGCAGATTTGCGGAGGAGACCTGTTTTGCTGACAAGACAGATGAACGGAGATGGGTTGTTGTTTTGAAACTCGAATGAGATGTGAACCCTGAAAGGTTCCCCTTTCTTCATCAAATTCACCCCTTTTTTTTAGAGAAAAGAGAGCGTTGCCTGTCGGCTGTCCATGACTGCCTCTGCCCCGTGCGGAAGGGGAAGGTTGTCAGGACCATGGCCTACTGGAAAATCTCCCCACACCGGAATCCCTGTTGATTCTGTCAGTTCAAGAACCCGCGTCCAGATCTGTTCGTGGAAACGAAGACTTTTCAGACGCTCCTGCTCACGGGTGAGAGAAAAATCCCCCAGGATAATTCCCTTTGGCTGGCTGAGCTTATTGCAATGGGCGAGCTGGGTGAGCATTCGGTCAAGCCGATAGAGGGGTTCTGCTACGTCTTCCAGAAAGAGGATGGAGTTGCTCCAATCTTGGTCCAGGGGAGTGGCGAGCAGGCTCATGAGACTGCTCAGGTTGCCGCCAAGGAGCCTTCCCTGAACCGGCTCTCCTCCTCGTAAGACCTCAACTTTTGGATATTGGACAGGTGTTTTCCATTTTCCCCTGAGGCAGGCATACAATCGTTCCACACTTTCTCGACTGGAAGATGAGAGTGAGCTAAGCACAGGGCCGTGGAGGCTGACCATATCTGTTGTCTGATAAAGGGCCTGGTGCAGTATGGTGATGTCGGAAAAACCGATGAGCATTTTTTTATGCTGCCGCAGTTCATTCCTGTCCAGCAAGGGGAGCAGACGCAGGCAGCCGAATCCGCCACGCAGGGCGAGGATGGCTGAAATTTCCGGGTCTGCCCACATTCTGTGAAATTCCAGGGCCCTGTTACGGTCATTGTCTGCAAGATAGCCGGTGCCGGGCCAGAGTTGGCGAGGGAGCCTGACCTCAAATCCCATTTCGTGAAGGATGGCAACACCCTGCTCAAGGAGGGGCAAATCACGGAGCTGCCCGCCAGGAGCAATGATGCCGATGCAGTCACCAGGTCGCAACGAAGGAGGGAGAAGGGGAGTCGCCATATTATTACTGTCTCTGGTGCAGGGAGTGGAGTCCGCGCAGGGTCAGCATGGGGTCCACCTCTTCTATGGTTGTGGTATAGGGTGCTATCAGGTGGGCCATCCCACCGGTGGCCAGCACCCGCATGGGTTCCCCCTGTGGACAAAGCTCTTGACGGATTTTTTCGCTCAAGCCGTCGACCAGTGCTCCGTATCCGTGGAGAATGCCGCTTTTCATGGCCTGGACAGTGTTGCGGCCGATGATTTCTTCCGGAGGAGTGGATACGTCAATGCGGGGCAGCTTGGCGGCACGGGTGGAAAGGGCGTCCAGGGATATGGCAATACCTGGGAGGATGGCCCCACCCAGGTATTCGCACTTGGCTGAAACACAGTCAAAGGTGATGGCTGTTCCAAAATCGATGATGATCAGATTCTGATTATGGCGCTCCCAGGCTGCTATGGCGTTTACTAGCCTGTCGGCACCCACCTCTTCCGGGTAGTCGGTGGCAATGGTAATGATGTGGGAAATAGTCTCGGATGAAACCACAAATAGAGGCTTCCGCAGATGGGCGGAAAAGTACTTTGCACAGCAGGAAATCCACGCTGCCTCAAGGGAGGGAACCACGCTTGCCAGGATGATTCCATGGATCTTGCTTTTGTCGATCCCTGCCATGGAAAAGAGGGCATGGTAACGGATGGCCAGTTCGTCATCGGTCCGTTCGCGATCCGACTTCAGACGCCACTGACCGATAAGCTCCTCTCCTTCAAAAAGACCGGTTACCGTATGTGAGTTGCCGACATCTATGGTGAAAAGCATGATTTTCCTTGGCTGCGAGATTGCTTTTGTCTTGTGGAACAAGTGGGTTCCCTGCTAAGCTTGCAGAGAAACAGTGTACCTCTATCCAATATAAAAACAAAGAACAGAGAAAGCAATGTCTGATACCATAGTCGTGAGCACCACCCTTGAGAGCAGAGATGAGGCCCTGGACCTGGCAGATCTTTTATTGCGCAAGCGATTGATTGCCTGTGCCCAGGTGAGCGGTCCCGTGGACAGCCTTTACTGGTGGAAAGGGAAAGTTGAACGGGCTGTGGAGTATCGGCTGCAAATGAAAAGCAAACCATCGCTCTGGGAGGAACTGGAAGGTGCGATTCGTCTGCATCATCCCTATGATGTGCCGGAAATCCTTGCCGCTCCGGTCACTGGTATAAGCAGTGCTTACCAGCAATGGCTGTCGGAGGAACTGCAGCAATGAGTGAAAACAAAGAAAAGCGATCGTATCGACGGAGAAAACTGGGAAAATATGTCTGCCATTGCTGTAAAAAAGAGTTGCCTTACTGTCTCAGCTGTCCCTGCGGATTCATGATCTGCGAGGAGTGCTTCAAGGAAAACCTGTGGGGGATCTCCAACGGACCCACCTGGGTCTGCCCGGACTGTGAACGCATTCGCATGACCTGAGGATGCCTTGTATAAAAGGAGTTGGGTCGCAGGAAATGGAATGGTTCAGGACGAGAAACGATAATGGAAGAGGGGACCGTTGCTGCCGCTCTTTACCGCACTGTCGCCTATTCCTGCCTGAATGATCTGATCCATATAGTTACCGGCGAGTTGAAAGGCAGGGGCAAGGTCGTGGCCAAGGCAAAGATAGGAGGCAAGCGCTGAGGCATAGGTACAGCCGGTGCCGTGCAGGTTTCTGCACTCTCTCCGTTTCCTCTTTGATTCATGCAATGTGGTATCTCGGCCAACCAGAAAATCATGGATTGTTGCACTTTCTGTTTTCAGATGTCCCCCTTTTACCACCACTGCCTGCAGAGAAGGGTAGGTCTCCAGGAGAATTTCTGCAGCGGCGACAGCCTCTCTTGTGGTGTTTACTCTGGTGTTGGTCAACAGTTCCAGTTCTTCCCTGTTGGGAGTGAGGATCGTCACCCGGCTGAGGAGATGTTTTTGCAGGGAGGGGAGGCCCTCTTTCTGGAAAAGAGATTCTCCTGTGGAAGAGGCAAGCACCGGATCATAGACAATAACTCCTGCAAAGGACGCAAGCATTTCTCCAACTGTTTCCATGATCCCGGCAGTGCCAAGCATGCCGATCTTGATATGGGTGACGTTGTGGTCAACGAGCACCGCCTCAACCTGTTTGCGAACAAAATCAGGAGGCAGGGAATGGATCTCCTGGACGCCGCAAGAGTTCTGCACAGTGAGACAGGTGATGGCCGCAGCACCATACACCCCTATGGATGTCATGGTCTTTAAATCAGCCTGGATTCCAGCCCCTCCAGAGGGATCTGAACCTGCGATACTGAGGAGTGTTGGGGAAAATGCAGATCCCTTTACCATTGCTTATCCATAATTTAATGATATTCTTATGTTTCCAGCCCGTTTTTCCTGCTCTTGCCAAATATAGTAAAATACAATACTATTGCAAGATCTCATCGAATCAACAACTCACAGCAACTTCACGTAACCAGTTAGAGCATGCCATCAACACAGCATAATTACGACGAAAGTAAGGTAAAGACACTCAGCTCGCTTGAGCATATCCGCAAACGCCCGGGAATGTATATCGGTCGTCTTGGCTCAGGCAGCCATCCTGATGACGGTATCTATATTCTCCTCAAGGAGGTGATTGATAATGCCGTTGATGAATTTATCATGGGTGCCGGCAAACGAGTGAATGTTTCGATCTCGGAGGAGGGACGTGTCCAGGTACGAGATTTTGGCCGTGGGATTCCCTTGGGGAAAATTGTGGATTGCGTATCCCGAATCAATACCGGGGCAAAATACTCCACTGATGTTTTTCAGTTTTCCGTTGGCCTGAATGGTGTCGGAACCAAGGCAGTTAACGCCATGTCCGATTTTTTCAAGGTAACGGCCTTCCGCGAAGGGAAGTTCGCCTCGGCAACATTTAGCAGCGGCAACCTTGAAAACCAGGAAAAAGGAAAGAGCTGTGAACCTAACGGCACCCTCATTGAATTTCTTCCCGACAGTACACTTTTCCATGATTTTACCTTTGATCCGGAATATGTGGAAAAAAGGCTTTGGCGTTATGCGTATCTTAACGCAGGCCTGAAGATCTATCTGGACAAAATCTGCTTTTTTTCTTCAAACGGCCTGCTAGACCTCCTGGACAAGGAACTGGGCGGCCAAAACATTTACAACCCTATCTATTATCAAGACTCCACCCTGGAGTTTGCCTTCTCGCACAGTGAAGGATATAGCGACACCTACTACAGCTTTGTTAACGGAACCTATACCAGCGAAGGTGGTACCCACCTCTCTGCTTTTCGTGAAGGGATCCTGAAGGGTGTGAATGAGTTTTCAAATAAAAAATTTGCAGGCAGTGACGTTCGCGACGGTATAGTGGGCACCCTGTCTGTGAAAATTGTTGAACCGGTTTTTGAATCACAGACCAAAAATAAACTTGGCAACACCGATATTCGTGCCTGGATCGTGAACAAAGTAAAGGATGCCGTTTCCAGTACCCTATACAAGGATACAGAGCTGGCAGAGCGGATCCTTGAGAAGGTGCAGCGCAATCAAAAGGTACGGAAAGAATTACAGAGTGTTCGCAAGGAGGCCAAGGCCAAGGCCAGAAAGGTCGCTCTCAAGATCCCCCAGCTTAAAGACTGCAAGCACCACCCCTCCCGCAACAAGCCTTCGGCCAAGGACAGGGAGAATATGATTTTTATCACAGAGGGGCAGTCTGCTGCCGGATCCATCGTCTCTTCCCGCGACCCCTTAACCCAGGCAGTTTTCTCCTTAAAGGGCAAGCCCATGAATGTGCTGGGGCAGCAACTTGCCTTGCTCTACAAAAATGAGGAGATGTATTCCCTCATGCGTGCCTTGAATATTGAGGAATCCATCACTGATCTGCGTTTCGACAAGGTCATTCTGGCAACTGACGCTGATGTCGACGGCCTCCATATCCGGAATCTGCTCCTCACCTTTTTTCTCCACTATTTTGAACCACTGGTCAAGCTCGGGCATGTCTACATCCTGGAAACCCCTATTTTCCGGGTACGGACAAAAAAGGATACTTTCTACTGCTATTCCGACAAGGAAAAGGAGCAGGCAACCCGTAAACTGCAGGGCAGGGGAAAGGTAAAAAAGGTAGTGGAGACCACCCGCTTTAAAGGCCTTGGAGAGATCTCTCCAAAAGAGTTTAAGCAATTCATCGGTCCGGAAATCATTCTCAGGCAGGTAGACATGGGCTCAGTGAGTGAAATGTCAGAGGTGCTCTCTTTCTATATGGGAAAAAATACCCCTGAGCGAAAAACATACATCATGGAAAATCTCCTGTAGCCTAGACTGTTTCTTTCCAGCCTGCAGGACCATTCCTTTTTCTGAAAACTTCTACGATACAGACACAAGTGGACTCACAGCACGGTAAATTACGTCAGCTTTTTGAACATAACTTTCTTGAATACACCTCCTACGTCATTAAGGAGCGTGCCATTCCAGATATCAATGACGGCCTCAAACCTGTTCAGCGCCGTATCCTGCAGACCCTGTTCAATATGGATGACGGCCGTTTTCATAAGGTCGCCAATGTTGTCGGCGCCACCATGAAACTGCACCCCCACGGCGACCAGTCTATCTTTGCCGCCCTGGTAAATCTGGCCAATAAGGGCTATCTTATTGACCGGCAGGGGAACTACGGAAATATCTTCACCGGCGACCAGGCATCTGCCCCCCGTTATATTGAATGCCGCCTTTCACCACTTGCGCGCGAGATCATGTTCAACAAGGATCTCACCGAATTTGTCGATTCCTATGACGGTAGGATGCAGGAACCGGTAACCCTGCCATGCAAGATCCCCCTGCTCCTGCTCCAGGGTGCAGAGGGAATTGCTGTTGGGATGGCCACCAAGGTCATGCCCCATAATTTTTGTGAACTCCTGGAGGCCCAAAAGAAGATACTGCAAGGGGAAGAGGTGACTCTCTACCCAGACTTTGTCCAGGGAGGGATGGTGGATGTCTCTCTCTACAATCATGGGAATGGGAAGATCCGCTGTCGGGCAAGAATGGAGGAGGCCAATGAAAAAACGATCCTCATTAAAGAGATCCCATACACCACGACCACCCAGTCCCTCATTGACTCTGTTGAAAAGGCGGCCAAGGCTGGAAAGATCAAAATTGTCTCCATCAATGACTATACAGCAGAAGAGGTGGAGATTGAGATCAAGCTGGCGCGCGGAATTTATGCCAAAGACACCATCAAGGCGTTGTATGCCTTTACTGACTGCGAAGTGCCCATCAGTCCCAATCTGACCCTCGTCCAGAACGGTGTGCCCCGGACTTCAACGGTTGAAGAGGTCCTGCAGCACAACACTGAAAAACTTCTGGCTGACCTGACCAGGGAATTGGAAATTGATCTTGGGCGCCTTGAAGACAGGCTCCATGCAAGACTGCTGGAACAGATCTTCATCGAAGAACGGCTCTACAAGTCCATTGAAGAGAAGACCAGTTTCAAGGCTGTTATCAAGGGAGTGGATGAGGCCCTGGAACCTTTTACCCGGGAGCTGAAGCGGCCTGTGGTCACTGAAGATATTGAGAAGCTCCTTGAAATTCGTATTAAGCGCATTTCTCGATATGATATTAACAGGCAGCAGAAAGAGATCAAATCCATCCGAAGTGATATAAGGACCATCAAAAAACATCTTCAGGATATGGTGGGCTACACCACATCCTATATTGATGCTTTGTTAAAGAAGTATGGAGAAGACCATCCCCGGCTCACTGAAATAAAGGAGTTTACCGAGGTCAGCATCCGTAAAGTGGCCCTGTCAAACCTTACTGTCAACTATGACAGAGAAGAAGGCTTTCTGGGCCATCAGATCAAGGTCAAGGAAGGCAAATCAGAGTTTTCCATTTCCTGTTCAGAGTATGATCGACTGCTGCTCCTCTACGACACAGGTATGTACAAGGTGATTCAGGTGACAGACAAACTCTTTGTCGGTCACGACATCCGCTGGATTGGCAAGCTTGAGAAGGGATTGATCTTTAACATGGTATACCGGGAGGGGCGAGAGAATCTCTGTTACGTGAAGCGATTTGCCACGCCTAAATTTATCCTCGACAAGGAGTACAGGCTTTTTGATGAACACAAGCGCTCAAAAATCCTGATGCTTCTCTTTGGCGAAGAAAAAAGTGCTCGGGCCAGTCTCATGCCCTCCCCCCGAGCAAAAACCAATGTGGTGGAGATCTTTTTTGATGAGTACCTGGTGAAAGGACCTGCTGCCAAGGGAAAACGGGTGTCTACCCGTAGGGTAAGACGGGTGACCGACTCCACCGGCAAGCAACCCAAAGTGAAAAAAGTGAACCTTACCCTGCCTGGACTGCAAACACCCACGGATATCTCAGAGGGTGGACAGACAGGGGAGGGCGGTGAGAAGAAATAGCTGGTCAGTGACAGTCCGGCCAAAGGGGCAACTGTTTTTATGTAAAGTAAAAAAACTGGTTTCCCAGGCTAGGCCGAAGGCAGCCGGCTCAGCCGTTCCTGTAATGGATCTCTTCATTTTCTTTGCTAAACTCTATGGTCCTCAGGCTGCAAAGAAAACATTGTCTCTTTGTGTCTTCTTAAAAAAATACGGGTGCTCTCGCATATACACTAAAAAACTGGAACTACTCCCGTAATGAAGTGATTTCCCATCCGTTTTTTCTGGCAATCGTTGCCAACTCTTCGTCAGGATCCACCGCAATTGGAGTTTCTACCTTTTCCATAAGTGGCAAATCGTTATGTGAGTCACTGTAAAAATAGCTGCCTGCAAGTGAAAGCCTGTTTTTTTCCAGCCAGCTCTCTAATCGCACCACTTTTCCCTCGTGGAAACAGGGAACACCTTCAATCTCATTGGTGTACCGTCCATTCACAATTTTAGGTTCTGTGGCAAGCAGATTGTCAATGCCAAAGGCCTTCACTATGGGACGGGTAATGAAACTGTTGGTTGCTGTAATCACAAGCAAAGTGTGCCCTTGTTGCTCATGCTTCTTGATTAAGTTTTTTGCTTTATCACCCATCATTGGGCGTATAACTTCCTGCATGAATTCCATATGCAAAACCTGTAATTCTTCCATGGATCGTTCAGCCAAGGGCTTAAAGCTAAAAGCCGAATACGCATAAATATCAAGGCGGCCCTGTTTGTACTGTTCATAAAATTTTTCATTAGCTGCTTCGTAAGCTGGGCCGTCAACGATTTTTTTTCTAATCAAGAAATTCCCCCATTCGTAATCGCTGTCGCCACTAAGCAGGGTGTTGTCAAGATCAAATATAGCTAACGTCATTTTGCTGTCCAAGGTAGAAGGGAGTGTAAGGAGTGTGGTAGGGAGTCTGGTAAACGACCGGGTGCCGAGAGAAGACACAAGGGGATGTGTCTTTAATTTTAACGTAACTTTAATCCGTTATCCTGTTTAGCTGACTCAAAGAATGAAGTCTCCTCTGAGGGAGTGCTGCCCGGCATGAACGATACGAACTGGAACGATCTCTCCAGGGTATCGTTTACCGGAAGGGGCTGCAATATGGACCAGGTGATTTGTTTCTGTGCGACCAACAACTGAATCCGGCCCTGTTTTTTCTATCATCACTGAAAGCGTTTTACCGATATAACTCCGGTTGTGCTCCAGGCTGAGTTCGTCCTGCCTGGACTGAAAAATTCGCAGTCTTTCAGACTTGATCGTTTCATCAACTTTATCTTCAAATGCTGCAGACCGGGTACTCGGGCGGTCAGAGTACTTGAAAGAGAACGAGCCGTGATAGCGGACCTCCTCCAGGAGAGACATGGTGTCGTCAAAATCTCGGTCTGTTTCACCTGGAAAGCCGACAATCATATCGGTGGTCAAGGCGATTTCGGGACAGTAAGAGCGTAGTGCCGCAACCTTTTCCAGGTAGAGCTCCCGGGTATATTTACGGTTCATCAGAGAAAGGATCCTGTTTGAACCGGATTGGACTGGAAGGTGAAACTGTGGGCAGAGGATGTCCACCTCGGTAAAGCAGCGCATAAGGTCATCAGACAGATCCTTTGGATTGGAGGTGGTAAAACGTAGCCGCTGGAGGCCGGGAATCTCTGCCACTGCACGAAGGAGATCACTGAAACTGTAGGATGGAGTTGCCTTGTTCACAACATTGGTCTTGCCGTAGGAGTTGACGTTTTGTCCAAGCAGGGTTATCTCTTTAACACCAGCCTTAACCAAAGAGTGAGCTTCTTTTAGTATGTGACTGACTTTTCGTGATATTTCTAGTCCTCTTGTGTGGGGCACCACACAGTAAGTACAGTAGTTGTTGCAGCCCTGCATAATGGTGAGAAATTTCTTAAAGACCGCCTGAGACGATTCTTGCTCAGCTCCTGCCTTTAAGTTGGGGATAAAGGCAGGAATCTGATAGTCATCAACCAGTGTGGTGACCACTGCCTGCGTGTCAAGTTCGCCAAGGAGCTCCGCGAGCTGGTAAATGTTCTGGGTACCAACGACCAGATCGACGTGTGGCATTCTCTCAATAAGCTGTTTTCCTTCCTGTTGGGCAACGCAACCGGCAACACAGATCTTCAGCTTGGGGTTTCGTTTTTTCTGTTTACGCAGCACTCCAAGAAGACTCATAACCTTTTGCTCAGCCTTGGCCCTGATGGAGCAGGTATTGAGTATAATGAGATCGGCCTGGTCTGCGTCGCTGGTTTCGACATAGCCCGTTTCTCCAAGGAGCTGGGCCATGATCTCAGAATCACGTTCGTTCATCTGGCAGCCGAAGGTTTTGATAAAGAAAGATCGGGAAGACATTGATTACAGGTTGTTTTGGGTTAAGGATGAAGGTTGCTGCCTGAGGGGGCCAGCGAGATCTGCGAGGAGGGCGAAGAGTAACCTTGTGCGTTCACGCGGATAGCGGAGACAGACACATCCCTGTTTGCCGGGGACAGTGGATAGCAGGCAAAGGCCGTCATAGCCCTCCAGGATAAATTTGAGATAGTGGTACCTTTGCGGTGCAATTCGCAGGTAAAGGGATTGAAAGATCATAGCGTTACCTTGTTCGCCAGCGCAAAACCCAATCTCTGTTAAACGGACAGGGAAGAATCCACTTCACCCATCTGATCCTCTCGAGCGGCAAGCAGGGGAACAACGACTTCACGAACATACTCGTCGGTCTGCGCCGAGGCCCTTCCTGTGAATTGAGTGTAGTCGCCTACCAGGCCCATCAGTTCGTCAAGGGAGAAGGGGATACGGTCATCTTCTGCCAACCGTTGAAGCAGGTCATTGTCCAGGCCTTCTTCTTTTACAACCTTGCCGGCTGCCAGGGAGTGTTCCTTGGCTACCTCATGCATCTCCTGTCTGCTTTCTCCTTTCCCAACGGCCTCCATCAGAATCTTTTCTGTGGACATAAAGGGGAGTTCCATACGCAGGTGACGTTCGATCTGTTTCGGAAATACAACCATTTGGCTGGTAATATTAACGTAAAGCTTAAGTATGGCGTCGGTCAAGAGAAAGGCCTGTGGGATATCCATGCGGCGAATGGCTGAATCGTCCAGGGTACGTTCAAACCATTGATTGGAAAAAGTGGCAGCAAAGTCAGCCGGCAGTCCCATCAGTTTACGCGAAAGGCCTGTCATACGCTCAGAACGCATGGGGTTTCTTTTATAGGCCATGGCAGAGGAACCGGTTTGCTGCTTAGCAAAAGGCTCTTCCTGGACCTTAAGGTTGGACAGTAAGCGCAGGTCCACTGCGAACTTATGGGCTGAGGCCCCTATACCGGCCAGTGTTTCTGCAAGTTTCATGTCCAGTTTGCGGGGATAGGTTTGTCCGGTAACGGGAAAAACCTTTTCAAATCCAAGTTTTTTCGAAACTAACTGGTCGAGTTGCCGTACTTTCTCGTTGTCACCGTGGAACAGTTCAAGAAAGGTGGCCTGGGTCCCCACGGTGCCTTTCGCCCCTCTGGCTTTGATTTGATCGAGGAGGGAGTCTATATATTCAAGATCCATAACAAGATCCTGAATATATAAGGTGTTTCTTTTGCCAACAGTGGTGGGCTGGGCAGGCTGGTAGTGGGTAAAACCAAGGGTTGGTAACTCTTTATGCTCAAGACAAAATTTGGCGAGATTTGAAACAACCTTGAGCAGAGCTTTGCGGACGAGATCCAAACCCTTTTTCTGAACAATGAGATCGGTGTTGCAGACCACAAACTGAGAGGTGGCCCCGAGATGAATTATTCCTTCAGCCTTGGGGCATTTTGTGCCAAACTCAAAGACATGTGCCATCACATCATGGCGAATTTCTTTCTCTTTGGCAGCGGCCACATCATAGTCAATGTTTTCGAGGTTGGCCTGCATCTCATCCAGCATCTCTTTTTTGACAATATCAGTAAGGCCAAGTTCATACTGGGCCTCGGCCAAGGCAAGCCAGCACTTTCTCCAGGTGGTGAATTTGGTCTTTTCAGAAAAAAGCTCCTGCATTTCACGACTGGTGTAACGACTGACCAGAGGTTCCTGGTAAATATCTCTATTCATAGTTGACTCCATCTTGATGTTCTTTGGAGGAATATTGTTCTTTAGTAAAGTCTCGGGACAGCCGTTTTACCATTTTTCCCTAAAAAGGGAAAGGGATGATAGCAAGAGTGGCTTCATCTTGGAAACCTTACTTGAGTAACTTGGGGCTGAAGCGATTCTCCTGGCGATTTTCAAGCACATTGCTCAGCTGACTAAAAAAGAATGGCTGGAGAAAAAGTTAGTAAGGAAACCGTGCGAAACAAGACCTCACAAAAGCAGACAATAACAAATGTCGCATAATGTATATTATGTTTAGTTTTTAAATA
>CAYPEU010000001.1:0-7622 GCA_964409855.1 uncultured Desulfocapsa sp. | reverse complement strand
TTATTTGTTTGATGTCAGCATCCAAGTCACGAATAATGAGCTGAGGATTCTCTTCCCCAAAAGGTTCTAATAGTTGTAACTGGTCCAAGATATTCCTGGTAAAGAAATTTTTGATCTGCTTATCGCAGTCTGCTTCTATTCTCTTTTTGTACGGTTGCCCTTGGGTCTGTCTGTATACTGCATCCTCAAAAAGTTTCTTCAAAGGTTCTAGTTTGTCCGCTTCCAGGGTCATTCCACCTGCCATTTCATGCCCGCCGTATCCCAGCAGCACTTCACTGCATTCCTGCAGCGCCTTATGAAGGTTTACTCCTGGTACTGATCTGGCGGATCCTTTCAATACCCCTCCCTCATGTTCACAGAGAATAATCGATGGTTTTCTATACCTCTCTGTCAGGCTTGAAGCAATGATCCCTGCAACTCCAACATGGAAATTGCCTGCGACAACGAGTGAGATATTTTTATCCTGTGCGCTCTTTTTGATTTTGTTTTTGGCTTTTTGCAACTGTTCTAAGCTTATATTTCTACGCGTCTTATTTGCTTCAACCAGCTTATTTGCTCGCATAGCCGCTTCTTTTTTGTTCTGACTGAGAAAGAGTTCAACTGCCTGTTGAGCATTTCCTAAACGACCTGAGGCATTAATTTTCGGTGCCAATTGAAAGGAGATATCTTCAGATCTGATGTGCCGGTTGTCAATATTGCTTTGCTGGCCAAGCGCAGCCAGACCAGGGTTTGTCCCTGCAGCAATAGTCTCCATACCAGCCTTTACCAGGAGACGATTAATTCCAACAAGTGGAACCATGTCTGCGACAGTCCCTACTGCCACCAGGTCGAGGAGCATCTTCAGGTTTGGTATCTTGTTTACATCCTGAAAGAAATGCTTGTTCGTGAGAAGATTCCGCAGCCCCATTGCCAGGTAAAATGCCATTCCAACACCAGATAGGTTTTTATCTGGAAAATCACAGAGTTGCTGTTTGGCATTCAGTACTGCATCGGCCTGCACCCTCTCTTGTGGAGGAATGTGGTGATCTGTCACTATGGTTGAAAAACCGAGTTCTTGGGCGTACTCTATCTCGTCAAAGGCAGAGATACCATTGTCAACGGTGATCAACACCCTCCTTTGACTGTCTGACTCTTGTGCAAGCTTGAGTAAGCCTTTTTTATTTAAACCGTAGCCTTCTGTTAAACGATTGGGGATATAATAGCTGGCGCGACAGCCAAGTGTACGAAAGAAAAGGAGAAGTAATGCCGTGGCAGTTGTTCCGTCAACATCATAATCGCCCCAGATTATGATCTCCTGCCCTTCCCGTATCGCCTCTTCGAGAATATTTGTAGCTTTCCCCATGTCCTTCATGAGGAATGGACTCGGCAAGTGTTGGAGTTTTGGCTCCAGAAATGCCTGTATAGCACTTCTTTCTATAATTCCACGTTGTTGGAGGATGTTACTGATAAATGGATCAAGGAGCGTTCCATTGGCAAGTCTGAATGGAGCTGCACCTGTTGGCTCTGCACTGTTTTCTCGAGTCATTTTATTAATGTTGTTTCTAGAGAGTCATTGTAACGTGCTGAATTAAAGGATTTTAGGAATGACCCGACAAGCTGCCCAACCTCCCCTCCCTGAGTCCTCTCAAGCCAGTGCAGCCCTTTCATTGCATTAAACCAGGTGAACTGACGCTTGGCGTATCTTCTTGTGTCGCGCATTAAGTACTGCGCCATAGCTGGGTAATCCCATTCCCCTTGCAGGTATTTTACCATATGCTTATAGCCGATTGCCTGCATAGGCTTTAACTCTTTGCCGTATCCCCTGTTTAACAAACCCTGGACCTCTGCCTGTAATCCGCTGTTCAACATGATATGGCTTCTCTGCTCAATTCGCTGATAAAGTTCTTCGCGATCACAGGTCAGGCCTATGGTAAGCGTGTTTGGGAAACGGACCACATTTTCTTTTTTATGCTGCTCCAGGTGTTCGGACCAGCTCTTGCCGGTTCCCTGGTAAATTTCTATGGCCCTTACCAGCCGCTGTGTATCGTTGAGGTGTATCCTTTTGGCGGAAATTCGGTCAATTGAGCTCAAATGGTCATGTAATACTTGAGGTCCTTGTGCTACCAGCTGCCCATGTATCTTGTCTCGAATATCAGGAAAGTGAGGTAATCGTTGAGAGAGGCCTGTGAGCAGTGCACGGAGATACAGGCCAGTCCCTCCTGTCAGGAGAACTCTTTTGCCCCTTGAGAGAATATCCTGTACCGCATGCAATGCCAGTTTTTCATAGAGACTGGCGTCAAAGGGTTCGTCCGGATCAACGACATTGATCAGGTGGTGGGGAATGGACTCCATCTCCTCTTCTGATATTTTGGCAGTACCGATATCCATGTATCGATAAACCTGCATGGAGTCTACACTGATAATTTCAAAGTCATACTGTTTTGCCAGGCGAATGGAGAGTGCAGTTTTACCAATGCCGGTTGGTCCAACCAGAATTACCAGAGGGTCAAGGATGGGATATGTTTCAGTGTGCTTCAAGGTCTTGGGCAAAGGTGAATTGAGAAGAGAACTGTTGCAGGCGCTTCGGTCCTATACCACTGACCTGAAGAAGATCATCCGCCACCAGAAATGCTCCTATCTGCTCTCTGGTGCTGATTATTCTCTTGGCCAGGGATGGCCCGATTCCTTTGATTGTCATCAACAGGGACTGGTCACAGGAGTTGATGGGAAGAGGTTGAAAGTAAAACGGTGTGAGCCTGGCACTCAGCGGTGAGGAGAGATCTGGTGCCGGGAGACGTCCCTCGCCGCTTTTCACAGGTGCAAGAGCTAACGTACGACCCTTCTCTGCCCGGAGATGGAAAACAGGCGGAACAGTGGTCGTCGGAAGAGATGAGAGACCATGCAGACAGAGTAGGAAGATACAGCAGAACAGAACAACCCCTGTTGCACCAGCATCTGTCTGCGGCTTCACATCATCACTGCTGCTGTGCGTGGCGCTGTTCATCGCGCATCAGTTTGTAGTTGATGGAATCCACCAGGGCCTGCCAGGAGGCCTCGATGATGTTGAGTGAAACGCCCACTGTCCCCCACTGCTCATAATTGTCCTTGGATTCTATGAGGACCCGGACCTTGGCGCCGGTTCCATGTTCTCCTGAAAGGACACGAACCTTGTAATCGATCAGTTCAAGTTCTTCAAGTGCTGGATAAAACTGGGTCAGCGCCTTGCGCATGGCATTATCAATGGCATTCACCGGGCCGTCACCAAGGGCGGCCGTGTGGACCTCCTGCCCTCCAACCTCCAGGCGGATCGTGGCCTCGGCTTCAGGGGGTCTGTTCATTTCTCGTTTTGAGTTGATGGCCCTGAAACCTTTCAGGGTAAAATAATGAGGCTGAGTACCAGTGGCACGACGCATGAGGAGTTCAAAAGAGGCCTCGGCACCCTCATATTGAAAGCCTTGGTTTTCAAGCTCTTTCAACTCAGAGACTATGGCTGCGGCAATGGGGCTGCTTGGGTCGAGATCGATGCCGAATTTTTTTGCCTTGTGCAGTACATTCGATTTGCCTGCCTGGTCTGAGATTAGAATCCTCCTGATATTGCCAACCTTTTCAGGCTCTATATGCTCATAGGTGAGAGGATTACGTTTTACAGCCGAAACATGGATTCCCCCCTTATGGGCAAATGCAGAACGGCCGACATACGGTTGATATTTGTTGTGGGGAAGATTGGCGAGTTCATCAACCAGCATGGCTGTGTCATAGAGTTTGTCGATATTGCTCAGCGCCTTACTCTGGTATCCCATTTTCAATCCCAGGGCCGGGATAATGGAAGTGAGATTGGCATTTCCACAACGTTCGCCATAGCCGTTCATGGTCCCCTGCACCTGCTTGACCCCGAGGCTCATGGCCAGCAAAGAATTAGCCACAGCGGTTTCCGAATCATTATGGGCATGAATGCCCAGGTCGACCTCTGCCCCCCGTGCCTTGACAAACTGCTGAACCCGTTCAATGATGGGTTGGACCTCATGGGGCAACATGCCTCCGTTGGTGTCGCAGAGGATGAGGCATTCAGCCCCTCCGTCTATGGCCTTTCCTAATGTAGCGAGAGCGTATTCGCTGTTTTTCTTGAACCCGTCAAAGAAATGCTCGGCGTCATAAAAGAGATGCTCGACATGTGGTTTGAGATAAGCCAGAGACTCTTCGATGATGAGTAGATTGTCCTCAAGCTCAATGCGCAACGCATCGTATACATGGATATCCCAGGACTTGCCAAATATTGTAATGACAGGTGCTTTGGCTGCGATCAGGGCCTGGAGGTTCGCATCTTTTTCCACTGGATTGGCAAAGAGTCGGGTGGAACCGAAGGCAGTGAGTTTTGCATGTTTCAGTTCCTGGTCCTGCATGGCCTGGAAAAATTCAACAGCCAGGGGGTTTGAACCTGGCCATCCGCCTTCGATGAAATCAACCCCGAGCTCATCCAGCTTATGGCTGATCCGGATTTTATCCGTCACTGAGAGGTTGAAATTCTCCGCCTGAGTCCCGTCGCGTAAGGTCGTGTCGTATATCTGTACGGTTCTTGTCATTGTCTCACCGTTGTTTCATTTTATTCATGAACGTTTACCATACTCCTATGAGAAGGTCTCTTCCTCAGGGATATTGGCCTTGTCCAGTTCAAAGGCATCATGCAGGGTGCGTACAGCCAGTTCTGTGTATTTTTCTTCTATGATACAGGACACCTTTATTTCAGAGGTGGATATCATGGAAATGTTGATCCCTTCACGCGAGAGAACATTAAACATGGTTGATGCAATACCTGAATGGTTGCGCATACCGACACCTACAATAGAGATCTTGATAATGTTGTCGGCACCATGCACCCCACCTGTTGCACCTATCTCTTTAGCAACCCCTTCCATCAGCTTGATTGTCCGCTGATAATCTGAACGGATAACAGTGAAAGTCATATCGGTCATCCCGTTTCCAGTGTCCTGGTTCTGGATGATCATGTCGACCAGGATATCCTCATCTGAAATAGGAGTGAAAATCTTTGAGGCAATTCCAGGTTGGTCTGGAACCCCTGAAATGGTAATGCGTGCCTCGTTCTTGTTGTAGGTAACACCGGAAACTATCCTTCCTTCCATCGCACTATCCTCCTCAACAACCCAGGTCCCTTCTGTTTCAGTAAAGGTCGAACGGACATGGATTGGAACATTATATTGTTTGGCAAATGTTACAGACCGGATATCGAGCACTTTTGCTCCAAGGCTTGCCAGCTCGAGCATCTCATCATAGGAGATTCTGTCTATCTTTCTTGCTGAATTACATATATTAGGGTCTGTAGTGTACACGCCCTCAACATCCGTGAAGATCTCACAGGCATCGGCCTGCAGGGCAGCAGCAAGTGCCACAGCTGTAGTGTCGGACCCACCTCGGCCAAGGGTCGTAATGGCACCATTTTCAGCAACCCCTTGAAATCCGGCTACAGTGACCACCTTTCCCTTGTCCAGCTCGGCCTGTATCCTTTCGGTATCTATGGATTCAATACGTGCCTTGGTGTGAGAGTTGTCAGTGTTGATCCTTACCTGGTCTCCAAGAAAGGAAATACCATCCCCTCCCAAGGCCTTCACTGCCATGGACATGAGGGCAATGGTCACCTGCTCCCCGGAAGAAAGCAGGACGTCCATCTCTCGGGAGTCTGGAATATCCTGCATCTGCAGGGCAAAATCCGTCAGCCGATTGGTCTCTCCAGACATGGCAGAGAGCACAACAACCATCTGATTACCTTCTTTTTTCTTTTTCAGTACCCGCTCGGCAACTGCTTTTATCTTGTCAGGGTCAGCAACTGAAGTGCCCCCGAATTTTTGTACAATTAACGCCATTTCCTACAACTCCTGCGTGGCATTCACCACAGTATGAAAAACAAGCGGGAGGCCTTTAAAATCTGCCGCTTGCGATACGCTATTCCACTGAAACTTTGACATTCTCTATAAGCTTCTATAATGTAGTCTTTGCCGGTAAAAATGCAACATTTTCTTCTTTTCTTCCCCTTCTCGTCTTGAAAATAAATTTTTCTCTTTTATACTCCTTTTGCCGGACCCAGTCAGGAAGCCCATCATGCCAATCATTACTTCCCAGTCAAATGTATGGAAAGAGAAAAAGGAACTATAGACAGATGAACGACAAGGAGGTCTTTCATATCGTACTGGTGGAACCGGAGATCCCACCGAATACCGGATCCATTGCCAGGTTGTGCGGGGCCACCAACAGTGTCTTGCATTTGATACACCCTCTTGGGTTTTCCACAGATGACAAGCATCTCAAGCGGGCCGGCCTGGATTACTGGAAGTTCGTTGATATCCGTCACTGGAAATCACTGGACGAATTTCTGGAGGCACAGGAAGAGCTGCGCCTCTATTTTCTGACCACCAAGACCAATCGCTCTTACCTGGAGGCCCCTTTCCGGCCAGGCGATTATCTGGTCTTTGGTAAAGAGACCAAAGGCCTTCCCGAAGATCTGTTAACCCTTTACCCTGATCGTTGCTTCACCCTGCCCATGGCCAACCCCAATATTCGCAGCCTGAACCTGGCCATGACAGCAGGTATTGTTCTCTATGACGCGTTGCGCAGGGAGTCGGAAGGTCTCTAGAAAATAGGATCGTAGGAGTAGTCGATGAGAATCCAGTCATACCCGATGGCATAGGTATCACGGCCGTTATCCCGGGAACTGTAGAGACCGGTTTCAGCCCTGGCAATAAGGGCTTGGGTATTGTCGCCGGACACCATCTGGGCAATCCCTATACTGGCCGTGACTCCGATCGTTTTTTCACCAACAACCAGTTGCTGCTGCCGAATTTTTTCAAGCATCTTGTGAGCGACTCGGCACCCATCTTTGGCTGGACAATCCTTCAAGACAATCAGGAACTGGTTGCCATCCCAGCGGCATGTGATATCCGAGGCCCTGAGAGCTGTCAGGATGGACTTGCTGAGCATGGTCAGGATTGCATCTCCTACTTGATGACCATGTTTTTCATTAATCATCCTGAAACGATCGATATCGACGATAAGTACAGACAAGGGCTCCAGGGATCGCCTGGTATCCTGCAGGGCCTGCTCAAAGACCTGACTAAAGGCGTGTCGATTAATAAATCCGGTGAGATTATCCACATTCAGACCGTCCAGGGACTGGCTGCGAAACCTCCTGAAGACAAGGACAACGCCCACCAGCACGGCCAGAAGTATACCTAGTTCCGCCAGGGAAAGCCTGAACAGGGTCTGTGAGTGCAGGTCGCCATCCGTACACCTGGAAAGGATGGTGGCCATGACTCCGCTCAGTACAAGGCCAAGCAGCATGGCGCCGTAAATGAGAATCTGAAAGAAATTTGTGTTTCGCTCTGCCTTCATAAAGTCTTCGGGTGACGAAGGGCTGGGAATATGGTAACACCAGCTCAAGATTGAGAAATCCCCTTGTTGCCGCAGGAGAGTCTGTTCTTATCTGTTTGTTTTTTTGGCTTATTGGGGTAGATTCTTACTATGTAGGAATTTTAGCATATACTTTTTAACAGGTTCCAATCAATTATGGTAATTATTTTTGTATAAGGAGTAAAAAAGATGGTTGATCGCGTCTATAATTTTAGCCCGGGCCCTGC